>JAFAAW010000015.1 GCA_023426365.1 Pseudomonadota bacterium | reverse complement strand
GCTATAAACCTCGGCTCTCGCCATTGGCTTTCTTTGGCCGAGACCCGCGCAGCCGTAGCTCAGCTGGATAGAGCGCTGCCCTCCGAAGGCAGAGGTCGTAGGTTCGAATCCTACCGGTTGCGCCATTAACTTCCCAAGCACTTCAATGCGTTAGAGTGCAGGGAAGACCCTCTCGAAAGCACCTCACCGTCAGGCTGGCACAATCTGGGCACAGTCCGAGGTGTTTCTGCCCATGGCGACCATCCGTAAGCGGAATGGAAAGTGGCACGTCCAAGTGCGGCGTGCAGGCCATCCCACCCAAACCAAGACCTTCCTGTCCAAGCCCGATGCCCAGAAGTGGGGGCGCATGATCGAAGGGGAGTTGGACAAACAGGTCCTTCCCTTTGATCCCAAGCTGCTTGAGCAAACTACCGTCGCGGACCTGCTGACGCGCTACCGGGAGACGGTCACCCCCAACAAGCGGGGTGCGGCATCCGAGCGAAAGCGGATTGACGTGTTCATGCGTCAGGAGTGGGCAACGCTCCCGCTGTCCAAGGCAAGCGCCCAGGTGTTCAGCCGGTTCCGGGACCAGCGCCTCAAGGGCGTCCAGCCGGGTACGGTCATCCGGGACCTTGGCCTGTTGCGGGCGATCTTCGAAACCGCCATACGGGAATGGTCCCTGCCGCTGCCTGAGAACCCGCTGGCGAAGGTCAGGAAGCCCAAGGCACCCGATGCCAGGGAACGGCGCCTGGAGGCAGGCGAATTGGAATTGATCCTCCAGGCGTGCCAGGACAGCCGGAACGACTGGCTGCGCCCTGCCATCCTGTTTGCCATTGAAACCGGCATGCGGCGTGGGGAACTCCTGAACGTCCGCTGGCGAGATATTGACCACGACGCATCAACCCTGCTGATCCCCGAGACCAAGAACGGCCATGCGCGGTGCATCCCGCTTACCGACCGGGCGCTACAGGTGCTAGCCGAGTACCGGCCTGAGCGTGGGAAGAAGGATGAACATGTGTTCCCTGTGAGCGCGAATGCCTTCCGCCTCGCCTGGGAACGGTGCAAGCGCCGCATTGCCAGGACCCATCCCGACATTGCTGAACTCCGGTTCCATGACCTTCGCCATGAAGCGGTGAGCCGGTTCTTCGAGCTTGGCCTGAGCGTTCCCGAGGTAGCCCTGATCAGTGGGCATCGGGACCCAAGGATGCTGTTCCGCTACACGCATCTCAGAGCGGAGGACTTGGTTGCCAAGCTCCGCACCGCAATGGCGGCATGAGGGAGACGGAGCAATGAGCAATATCTTTCCGCTTCCCCAAGAGACAGCGAGCACCATTATCGCCGCTCTGGCGAACATCGGGCTACAACCCGTTCTCAATGACAACCGAGCGCTGGTCTACCAACTGCCCTATCAAAGCGGCCTCGTGCTGACCGTGGTGTTCCTGTGCGCCTACCGGCGGCGATGGCTGCTTTTCGAGCGGCCTGCCTTGGTCATGATGGTGACGGAGGCCGATGGACCGTCCCGCATTCGGAGAGAGTTCCTGCGCAGGCATCTGCGCCTACCACGCTGGGAACACGAGGGCCGCTTCATCATGGAGCTTGTTGCCAACTTCACGGCTGCAACCAGGGCTGTTGCCGATATGGAACGGGCTGGGCCATGCCTGCTTTAAGCTGCCGCGCCCTGGTCCCTTCCTATTGGGAGAACAATCCAGCATCCCAGGCTGGTCCCTCCCTATTGAGAGAACAAGCCAGCATCCCAGGCCGGTCCCTGCCTAATAGAATAAGAACAACCATTCGGGAAGCCAACGGTCCAAGGTCCCAGGAATATCCTTAGGAAGTTGGACCGATTTCCCTCAGGCCCGCCCTCACCGGCGGGCTTTTTCTATGCCAGCACAGGAGAGCAATGAACACTCATAGCACCCATACCCTTGAACAGGCCCTGAGCCTGCACGCCAGTATTGCCGGGAAGTCCTCGGGTGTGCGCCGCACTGTGTTGGACAATACCCAGGTAGGTGAGAAAGCCCTGATCATCGTTCACAAGCGTATTGAGGAAAGAACGCCAAGCTTCAGCGATCCCGCAACGTGGAAGGGCCGCAATGTCTCTATAGCTCACTGGGGCGCGGGCATTGGAGCCAACCAGTGGCGGGATTGCGCCCACGTCTTCACCTTCTCCGAATATCACAAGCCCTCAGCCACCTACATCGGCGAAGCCTATGGCTTGGCGGGAGGCCCGTTGTGTGCGGATCGCCTTCGTACAGAAGCTTGTGGTTCCCGCCGTAATGGGCATGTTGCCCAGGCTGAACTAGGCCACCGTTTGCGCTGGTGGAAGCAGATGGCGTGCCGAGGTCGCGTTCGTCAGATCGACAGCGATGGAGTGTGCGGGCCGATGCGCCTGTTCACCACCATGGATAAGGGACTGCTGCTTGAACACTTTCAGGAGCTTTTCCCCAATGTCCCCCAGCCCGCTTTCATCACGCACGCTGACACCAAGCGGAAGACCAACGGCGCCAAGCTGGTGGATTACGTGGTCGCCAGCAAAGAAGAGAAGCTTTGCGCTGCCCGGATTGCTGATGCGCTTGGCATTTCCGTGAAGAAGGTTGCTGTCGCATTTAACTCGTCAAAGGCGTTTTGCCTTCGCTCGTTGGGCTGGAAACTCATGCCCGGAAACGGCAAGGCGCTAACGCCCTACCTGATCAAGACACCCATTCATATCAACATCCCTGGAGGACCTTGTCTGACCATCTGAACACCAATTCTCAGCTGATCATCTCCCGGACAGAGGCCGCTTCGCGCGGCCTTTCGCGTTTCTACACCGGGAAGCCCTGTATGGTCGGCCACTACGCTGAACGTTTCGTCGGCAACCGCCAATGCGTCGCCTGCAATGCCGAAAAAGCCCGCCAGAGGGAGCGCCAGCGGGCGGAACGGGACCCGGCCTACCGGATGTACCGGAACGTCCAGCGTCGCTCAGGGCAGGCCCTACGGGGCGTTGCCAGCCCCGTTCAGGCTCTCGGCTGCACCCAGGACGAATTGGCCCGGCATATCGAGGCCCGGTTCACGGACGGCATGGACTGGGACCGCTACGGTCAATGGGAGGTGGACCACATCAATCCGCTGTCCGCTGCGGTTGGCCGTGAAGAGGTTATCCGCCTCTGCCATTTCACCAACCTGCAACCGCTGTGGAAACGGGAGAACCTGATCAAAGGTGGGGCTTAATGCCCCGCCCGAGCCTGGGCACCTTAACCCCTGAACCCTTTCTGCCGCGCCAGAGCGATGACGGGCAGTTGCTTCCCGCCGAAGTGCACTTGCGCGAAGTGATGAGCGGCCCGGATCAGAACGCCCTCGCCATCCACATTGGAGAACTTGCCGCCGAACACACCGGCTGCCCCGTTCGCAGCCTCAACACTAAGCCCATCATCGAGATAGGTCAGATAGAGATCAGCCAGGTCGGCGTGTCGATCGACAACGGCGTCAAAGCGATCCTGTTTTCGTTATTCATCTATGCGGTCGGCTTCGAAAGCGGGCCGAAGTTCTTTCGGTCGCTCGGGCGGCAGTCGATCCGCGAAATCATCCTGGCGGCGGTCCTGGCGACCACCGGCTTGATCACCGTGGTTGTCATGGCCCACCTGACCGGCCTCGACAAGGGACTGGCGGCGGGCATCGCATCGGGTGGGCTGACGCAATCGGCGATCATCGGCACGGCCAGCTCGGCCATCGGCAAGCTGGGCCTGCCGGCAGAGGAGACGCAACGCCTCCAGGCGAATGTCGCCATCGGCTACGCCGTCACCTACATCTTCGGGTCGTTCGGCGCCATTCTGGTCTGCGTCAATCTGCTGCCTTGGGTGATGAGGCGCAGCATCCGCGACGACGCCATCCGCGCGGAGACGGCGGCGCTGGCCGGCGCCCATCTGCTGGCGCGCGGCGAGGTGTCCGCCTTGCCGCCCCTCGTCGGCCGCCTCTACCGCATCGAGCAGGCGGCGGGGCGAACCATCGCCGAAATCGAGAAGACCGTCGGCGAGGGTCCCGTCAGCGTCGAGCGCGTCAAGCGCAGGAACGAGCTGATCGGCTTGCAGCCCGGGCTGAAGCTCGAGGCGGGGGACATCGTGCTGCTGGTCGGCAGACGCGCCGGGATGGTCGGCGTTGCCGACACGCTCGGCCCCGAGCTTCAATCATCGCGCGGCATGGACGTCATCATGCTGGTGCGCGACGTGGCCATCACCAACCCTGCCTACGTTCACCGCACGGTCGCCGAGATCCGCAAGGCATCCTCGGGCAGCCTGTACCACGGCGTCTACGTCACCCGGGTGACGCGGGGGGGCACACCGCTGTCGCTTGCCCCCGACACCGTGATCGAGGCCGGCGACGTCGCCACACTCTACGGCACCGGGGAAGACGTGCAGCGCATCGCGAAGGCCGTGGGCACGGAGGTCATCCCGAGCGACAAGACGGATTTCATCTACCACGGCCTGGGGCTGGCGCTGGGCCTGCTGGTCGGCTTGGCCGTCGTCCACGTGGGCGACGTCCCGCTGACGCTGGGCAGCGGCGGCGGCGCGCTGCTGGTCGGGCTGCTGTTCGGCTGGTACCGCACCCGCAACCTCACCATCGGCAACATGCCAAGCCCCGCCTCCACCTTGCTGCGCGACCTGGGCTTGGCCGGGTTCGTCGCCGTGGTCGGCCTGCAATCCGGCCGGCAGGCGGTGGCGACCATAGCCGAAAGCGGATTGACCATCTTCCTGGTCGGCGTGGTGGTGACGCTGGTGCCGATGACCATCACCTTGCTGGTCGGACGCTACGTGCTGCGCTACGACAACGCCGCTCTCTTCGCCGGTGCGCTCGCCGGATCGCGCAGCGCCAATCCGGCCTTTGGCGAAGTGCTCGACAGGGCCGGCAATTCCATCCCGACCGTTCCCTTTGCCATCACCTACGCGCTGGCGAACGTTTTTCTTACCCTTTTGGGTCCGCTGGTCGTCGCCTTTGTGTAATCCGGAGCAGGAGAGTGCCTCATGGATGCCGACTACAGCCGATACCAAAAACTCAGCCCCTTCGAACTGAAGGACGAGCTGATCAAGCTCGCCTCCGGCCGCGAAAACCGGCTGATGCTCAACGCCGGGCGCGGCAATCCGAATTTCCTGGCGACACTGCCGCGCCGGGCGTTCTTCCGGCTGGGCCTGTTCGCCGTGGCGGAGGCCGAGCTGTCCTTTTCCTACATGCCGAGCGGCATCGGCGGCCTGCCGCGGATCGACGGCATCGAGGGGCGGTTCGAGCGCTACATTTCGGAACACCGCGACCAGGAGGGCACCGTCTTTCTCGGCCGGGCGCTGAGTTACGTGCGCGACCAGCTTGGCCTGTCGGCGTCCGCCTTCCTGCACGAGATGGTCGAGGGGGTCCTGGGATCCAACTATCCCGTTCCGCCGCGCATGCTGGCGGTCGGCGAGGATATCCTACGCCATTACGTGGCCAGGGAAATGGCCGGCGGCGCGCTGCCGCCGGGCAACGTCGATCTGTTCGCGGTCGAGGGCGGCACCGCGGCGATGGCCTACATCTTCAGTGCCATGAAGCAGAACGGGCTGATCGAACGCGGGGACAAGGTGGCCATCGGCCTGCCCGTCTTCACCCCCTACATCGAAATCCCCCAACTGGACGAATACGGGCTGGTCGAAGTCCCCCTCAACGCCGACCCCGCCCAGGAATGGCAGTACCCGGAATCCGAGCTGGACAAGCTGAGGGACCCGGCCATCAAGGTGTTCTTCTGCGTCAATCCCAGCAACCCGCCATCGGTGAAGATGAATGACCGCAGCCTGGAACGCATCGCCGGAATCGTGAAGGACGAGCGGCAGGACCTGATCATCCTGACCGACGATGTCTATGGCACGTTCGCCGACGATTTCCGATCGCTGTTCGCCGTCTGCCCGTACAACACCATGCTGGTCTATTCCTTCTCCAAGTATTTTGGCGCCACCGGCTGGCGGCTGGGCGTCATCGCCACCCACAAGGACAATGTCTGCGACCACCGCATCGCCAACCTGCCGGAGGAACTGAAGGCCGCGCTCGACCGCCGCTACGCCTCGCTGGTGCCCGACGTGCGCGCCCTGCGCTTTATCGACCGTCTGGTGGCCGAAAGCCGCGCCGTGGCGCTGAACCACACCGCCGGCCTGTCCACGCCCCAGCAGGTGCAGATGGTGCTGTTCGCCCTGTTTGCGCTGATGGATGAGCATGACGGCTACAAGGCCGAGCTGAAAAAGGTCATCCGCCGTCGCGAAGCCGCGCTGTACCGGGAACTGGGGTTGCCGGTGCAGTCCGACCCCAACGCGGTCGATTACTACACCCTTCTCGACCTGGAACACATTTCCGGGAAGCTCTATGGCCCCGATTATGCGGCCTGGGTGAAAAAGAAGTTCAGCGCCGGCGATCTGCTGTTCCGCATCGCCGACGAGACCGGCATCGTCCTGCTGCCCGGCAAGGGGTTCGGCACCCGCCAGCCGGCCGGCCGCGTGTCGCTGGCGAACCTGAACGAATATGAATACGCCGCGATCGGCCGCTCTTTGCGCAAGATGGCGGACCAGTTCTACGAGGAGTTCAAGAAGCAGCGGCGCAAGGGCAAATGACGCCGATGTTCCGGTGTCGTTGTTCCGGCGTTCCCCGGCCCCTATCTCTGACGCAGGGACGAAGAAGAAGGAGGCGACCATGCCGCATGCCGCAAGCCACCTGCGCGAGGACGCCCAGCGCCACCGTTTCGAGCTGGAGGTGGACGGGCAGGTGGTGTTCCTGCGTTATCGCCAGGATGGCGACCGTTTCGCCATCGACCATGTGGAGGCGCCCCCGGCCCTGCGCGGCACGGGGGCGGCCGGCCGCCTGATGGAAGGCGTGATGGCGGTGGTGCGCGCCCGCGGCATGAAGGTGGTGCCCATTTGCGGCTATGCGGCGGCGTGGCTGCGCCGCCACCGCGAATGGCACGATCTGCGGGCGTAAGGCCTGCCGCCTGCCGTCAGGCGGCGTCCTTGGGCAGCAGGACGTGGAAGGTCGATCCCTCCTCCACCCGGGACTCGGCCCAGATGCGGCCGCGGTGGCGATCGGCGATCTTGCGGCACACCGCCAGCCCGATCCCCGACCCCTCGGCCTGCGGCGCGGTGCCCAGCCGCTGAAACAAGGCGAACACCCGCTCCAGGCTTTCGTCCGGGATGCCCATGCCGTTGTCGCGCACGCTGATCTGCCAATTGGCGGCGTCCTCGCGGCATTCCACCGTCACCGTCGGCGCGCGGCCGGGAGCGGCGTATTGGATGGCGTTGCCCACCAGGTTCTGGAACAGGCGCACCAGCTCGCTGCGGCAACCCCGCACCACCGGCAGAGGGCCGGCCACACTGACCTGGGCCTGGGCCTCGTCGATGACCGTGCCCAGATTGGCAAGCGCCTCGGCCAATGCCGCGCCCAGGTCCACCGGTTCGAACGGCGCGCCCTGGCGGCCGATGCGGGAATAATTGAGCAGATCGACGATCAGCCGATCCATGCGCTTGGCGCCGTCCACCGCGAAGGTGATGAATTCCCTGAGCTCGCCGCCGATGTCGGCGCCCAGCCGACGCTCGATCAGGGTCAGGAAACTGCTGATGGTGCGCAACGGCTGGCGCAGATCGTGCGACACCACATAGGCGAACTGCGCCAGTTCCGCGTTGGAGCGTTCGATGATGCGGGTTTTCTTCGCCAGTTCGCGCTCGGCCTCGATGCGCTCGGTCAGGTCGCGGGCGACCAGGAACACCACGCGGCCGTCGTCGCTGCGCCCCGGCACCGTGGCGGCACTGAGCGACAGGTGCCGCGTGCCGCCATCGGCATGGCGCAGGCTGAGCAGCACGTCGCCCACCCGCCCCAGCGACAGGGCATCGGCGATCATGCGGGCCGCCTCGACCGGCTTGGTGAACAGGCCGTCGAAGCGGCTGCCCAGCAGGTCACCACGGGCCAGACCCGCCACGGCTTCGAAGGCGGGATTGACCTCGAGCAGGGTGCCGTCGCGCTCCACCGTGGCCATGGGGTCCACCGCCATCTCGAACAGGGTGCGGTTGTAGACGGTGACGTCGCGCAGATGGCGGTCGCGCTTCACCGCCGCCGTGATGTCGCTGACCTGGATCAGGCAGCCGGCGCGCTCGCCTTCGGTCATGGGCCGCACCACCACCGACTGCTCCACCGGCTCGATGCTGGCGCCGTGGCGGTTGAACAGCGGCAGCACGCGGGGATGCAGATTGTGCGACATCACCGTGGACAGGCGATGGCTGAGCGCGCGGTCCACCGCCACCACCAGGTGCGATCCCGCGATCTGGGGAAAGATCTCGACGATGTCGCGGCCGCGCGCGGCCTCGGCGCCGATGCCCGAGCGCGCCGCCATCCAGACGTTCCACACCTCGACCCGACGCTCGGCGTTCAGCACCACCACGCCGCTGTCCAGCCCGTCGATGATGTTGGCGGGCAGGATCATCAGCCGTGCCCCGAGCGTTGGATCAGCCCGCGCACCGCATCGAGGAAACGCGCCGACCCCTCGACGCCCAGGATGAACAGCAGATAGCCGCTGACGTTGAGGCGGCTGACGCTGAAATCGATGTGCAGGAACAGCACGATGCGGTCGATGGAGGTGCGCGCCGACAGATTGTCCAGCAGCTCCGGCGGCGTGCTGTGCACCAGATGGGGCAGCGAGGCCGCCGTGGTCATCCCCAGCATGTCCGAGATGGACGCCAGGCAGGAGTTGAGGATGATGTTGCCGATCTCGAGCAGGGTTTCGCGCTCAAGCTCGCTGACGTCGTCCAGCGGGAAACGGTCGTCGATGGCGGCACGCACGATTTCCAGGCTGCGGCGCTCGGGGAAGATCAGCGCCGCCACCCCGGTCAGCGGGCCTTCGAAATCCTGGCGGATGCCGATCATCGGCTCGCCGGTGGCGGTGGCCAGCAGGTCGGACGCCTCGGTGTAGCTGACGATGTCCACGCGGGGCACCGCCAGTTGGACCTTTTCGCGGGTGAGCTGCCCGAACGCGGCGGCGGCATGACCGACACCGATATTGAACAGCTCGGTGACGACGTCGCGCTCCATGTCGTCCAGCACGATGGTCATGATTGCGCCCGCGTCAGGAATTCCACGATGGCCTCGGCCCGGATGGGCTTGCCGATGAACTCGATGCCGGCGGCGCGCACCTCCTCGGCCAGGGCGCCCTGGACGTTGGCGGTGACCATGGCCAGCCGCGCCTGGGGCTGGCGCGCGTGGATGGCGCGCCCCACGGTCAGGCCGTCATCGCCGGGCATGTTGTAGTCGAGGAAGACGTAATCCAGCATCATCTCGGCGGCGATGCCCAGGGCGTCCGCCCCGTTCGCCGCCTCGCAGATGTACCAGTCGGGAAACTTGTCCGCGACAATCGCCCGAAGCGACAGCCGCGAAAACCGGCTGTCGTCCACAATCAGAACATTTTTCGGCATTCCGCCCGCCCTTGCTGTCAGCGGCGCTACGCTGGATGCCGGATCATACCCAATCTGCCCGCGGCCGAGAAGTGGGCGCACCGATCATTCGCGCCCCCTCTGGCACAGCAGGCGGGCGAGCGCGGCCAGCGTCATCTCGCGGCAATCGGCGGCGCGCACGCAGCCATCGTCTTGCGCACAGGACAGCGCCTGATGCACGCGTCCGATGGCGCCGGGGTCGTCGCCGGCGTCGGCATCCATGACGATGCTGGCGCACACCCAATAGTAGCATTTCTGCCCGCCGGCCGGCAGGGCGGGATAGGGCGCGGGGCGGAACGAAGGTCGGGTCATGGCTATGGGTTCCCCGTAATGGCGGGCATGGCGGTCATTCGACGATGACCAATTCGCTGAGCGTGTTGACCACGGTCATGAAGGCGGCCTGCAGCTCCGCGTCGGTCTTGGCGCGAAGGTATTTGGACGGGTCGCTGGCGCACCCCCGGAGCAGGCTTTCGGTGGTCGTCGAGATGGAGTTGCCGAACGGAATGGTGAAGATGATGATGCCGTCCGCCTTCATCGCCCGGCAGACCGCGGGCACATGGCCGACGCCCCCGGGGGCGTCGGTGTTCCACACCAGCCTGTCGGCCTGGGCATTGTTCTGGCCGGTCAGGTTGCCCCATGCCGGCACCTTGCGGGCGTTGCCCAACGGGCTGAAGAAGTAATATTTGCCGTCGTCGTTGAAGACGTCCACCGGCTGGCCGCGCCAGTTGGTGGAAGTGTACCAATAGCCTTCCACATAGCCCCACACGGCGTTGTCGCCGTCGCTCAGCAGCACCACCACCTTGTTGAGTTCCGGGTCCTTGTCCTTGGGCATGGTGGTGTCGCCCCAACGGCCGGCGCCGCGCCAGGCGGGCGAGACCATGCGCCAGGCCCAGACCAGCCCGCTGGCCACCATGGTGCTGCCCTTGGGCGTCATGGCGTCGATGGCGGCGGTCAGCGCGGTCAGATCGCTGCTGAGGAACTTGGCCGGCGACGGCGAGCATCCTTCCTGATCGTCGAGATGGGGATGGCCGTGCAGGAACTCGAAATGGTCGGTGGTGACGTATTTGCCCTTGCCGCCGCCGGTGGACACCCAGTCGTTGGTGGTCCATCCGCGCGAGGCGCCGTAGGCCTGGAAGGGCCGCACATCGGGGGGCGTGGCGTCCAGCGCATAGATGCCGCCCGCGTCCAGGCGCTCCATCAGGCAGCCCTTCCATTGGGTGGCGGCGTCGTAGCGGGGTGGCTTGGCGGGGTCCAGCCACCCCCGCGTGGTCGCCGTCGCGCCCACATTGACGGTTTCGTTGAACGGCACCAGCCCGACCGCGATGTTGCCGCCGGAATTCAGGCCCAGCATTTCCCTGACCGCCAGCCGCGCGGCACTTTGCGCCGACGCCATCTTGCCGTTGTCGGCCATGGAGCCGGTGGTGTCGATGGACAGCACCATCTCCAGGTTGGCGCGCACCTTCTTGCGCGCGCGGGTGGACAGATCGAACCCCATGGCGCCGGTATCGGTGAAGGCGGTGATCAGCAGCGGCACCGTCAGTCCGGCATCCAGCTTGACGTATTCGCCATCGGCCAGCGTCTGCACCGTGGCGGTGGGGCCGGTGATGATGGCGCCCATGGTGTTGGCGCCCAGATTGGCGGCGAAATAGGCCTTGGCCTCCTCCTCCCACACCTTGCGCTCGGCGGCCAGGTTGCGCCCGGCCGCCAGCACCGCCGCATCCAGCGCGGCCTGGGCGCGCGACCGCAGCATGGCCACCCGCATCAGGTCCAGCGCCGCCACCATGGCCAGCACCATGACGGTGACCACCGCGGCGAAATAGACGCTGACCACCCCGCGGCGGTCCTTGCACAACCTGATCGGTGATTGGATGGGCATGACGTCCGACCTTTGCGGTTCAGGGCTTGGGCAGGCCGGAACAGCCGGACAGCGTGCCCAGCGTCGCCAGCGATCCCAGGCGGGCACGGGAATAGGCCGTGCGTTCGATGGTGATTTCGGCCGGCAGGTCGGGCAGCAGGGTGCGGATTCCGGCGAACGGCTGGAAGCGATAGAACACCTCGGCCACGATCAGCGTGTCGGCCTGGGCGCCGGCCTTGGCGCTGACCGCCAGCTTGCCCGGCAAGGTGGGCTGCGCGCCTTCGCCGCCCAGCGCCGATCTGGCGCCCAAGGTGTAGGTGCTGCGCCGCTGCCAGGCCACATGGGGCTTGTCGTTGACGTTGGTGACGCCCGAGACGATCACCTGGCCCTGGCTGGCCAGCCCCAGGGGCTGGGCGGTCAGCTCCGCCGCCAGCAGATGGGTGCCCAGATAGGCCGAGCTGTTCTGCTGGGTGCAGTCCACCAGGCTGATGCGCTTGGCCACCGTGTCGGCCATGGTGAAGGTGACACGCTCGATGATGGTGGCGGCGCGGACATAGAAATAGAGCTCGGCGAAGCCCACCAGCACCACCACGGCGATGGGGAACAGCAACGCCACCTCGAGCGCCACCGAGCCGCGCCGGTCCCGCCAAAGCCTGTTCGTGGTTGCCGCCGCCATGCCGCCCCGCCCCCTATTCGTTTTCCACCGCCACCTGGCGGGAAAAGGTCAGCGTGCTGACGCCGGCCAGCGCCAGCACGCCGGTGAAGCCCGGACGCTCCAGTTGGATGCGGTAGATGACGATGTCGCCGGTGCCGCCGGCGGTGGCGGCGGCCATGTCGGAATCCCATTGGCCGTTCTTGTTGACGTCGGTGAAGGTTTCGCCCGGGTCGTAGACCTTGTTGTCGTTGGCGTCGTTGAACGGTTCGGGCTTGCCGATGTTGTCGAGCGACGGATAGGCATTGAACTCGATTTTGAGCGTGCCGGTCTCGCCCTTCCAGCGGTTCATCATCTCGCCGATCTTGCCGCGGATGGTGTCGTCGCGGGTGTTGCCGCCGGCGCCGGTGATGCCGTAGCGGGTGGCGGCGCGCACCGCCAATTCCAGGGTGGCATCGGTCATCAGCATCAGGCCGGCCTCGATCACGCCGGCGGTCAGCAGCAGCAGCATGGGCAGCACAAGGGCCAGTTCCAGCGCGATGCTGCCGCGCCGGTCGCCCCACAGCCGCCCCCTGCCGCCGCGCCCCCTCATGGCGCCATCACCGGCGCCGCCGCACGGCCGCGCACGAAGCGGTAATAATCCAGGTTGGCGCGCACGGCGGTGCGCTCCATCTCGCCGCCCAGCACGCTTTCCGCCGCCTCGTCATTGCCCATCAGGCCATAGGCGAGCGCCAGGTTCTGGCGCGCCTGGGGCGGCGCGCTGGGCTGGGTGGCGACATCCAGCAGAACGTTGACCGCCTGGCGCGGCTGGCCGGCCAGCGCCAGCGACAGGCCCAGATTGCTGCGCGCCGCCGCATCCTCGGGATGGGCGTCCAGGGCCTGGCGATACAGGGCCTGGGCCTCGGCATGGCGGCCTTGCAGGTCAAGAACGGCGCCCAGGCCGCACAGCGGGCGGGGGTTGTCGGGGGCGACGGCGCGGGCGGCGGCGTAACGCCGCTCGGCCTCGGCGAATTCGCGCTTCATGAGCGCGATGCGGCCCAGCGCCAGCAGTGGCTCGGGCGCGTCCGCGCGGCGGGCGGCGGCCTCGGCATAGGCGGTGCGGGCGCGTTCCAACTCGCCGACCATGAACAGGGCGTCGGCCAGCCCCAGGCGGGCGTCGTAATCGTCGGGATTGCGCTTGAGGCTTTGCTGGTAGAGCGCCATGGCCGCCCCGGGATCGCCGCCGTCCAGGCTGGCGCGGGCCAGCCGCGCATTGCTTTCCGCCGCCGGCGAGGAGACCTTCCACCCCTCGCCGGGCGTCTGGGCCGCACAGGCCGCCAGCAAGGGCAACACGCCCGCCACCACCAAGGCCAGCCGCTTCATTTGAACGCCTCCATCATGCGCAGAAAGGCAGGGCCGCCGGAGATCAGCATCACCGCCGGCAGGATCAGCAGCATCATCGGCATGGTCAGCTTGGTCGCCAGCTTGGCGCCCTTTTCCTCCAGCGTCAGGATGCGGGTGGTGCGCTCGGTGCGCGCCAGGGTCTTGAGCGATTGGGTGATGGGGGTGCCGTACTGGTGCGCCTGGATCAGCGTCGCCACCAGGCTGCGCAGCGATTCCACCCCGGTGCGCTCGGCCAGATGGCGCAGGCCCTCGACGGGGTCGGCGTTCATCTGGATCTCGTGGGCGGTGATTTCCAATTCGTGGGCCAGCGGCGGGCATACCGGCCGCATCTCCAGGCTGAGGCGCTTGATGCTGGCGCCCAGGCTGTAGCCGGCATTGGTGCAGATCACCATCAGGTCCAGCGCGTCGGGCAACGCCCGGTGAATGGCGGCCCGCCGCGCCGCCACCCGCTTGCGCAGGGCGATCTCCGGCAGCATCAGCCCCACCTGCAGCCCGCCCAGCACCAGCATGGCCGGCACCACCGGCGAGATGCCGTCCGCAAGCAGCCGGATGGCCAGCACGCCCCCCATGCCGCCCACCGCCCCGGCGATCAGCTTGACGGTGATGAACACCGAAAGGGCATGGGACTGGCGGAACCCGGCGGTCAGCAGCATGTTGCGCACCTCGCGCCGCTGCTTGGCGTTGAACAGCGGCAGCCGGTCGCCCAGCCGCGCCATCAGGCTGCCGGCGCGCACGTGCAGGGGGGCGCGCTCCTCGTCCTCGCCCTCTGCCGCGCGGGCCTGTGATGCGGCACCGCCCGCCTCGCGCACCACCTCGCGGGCGCGGTCGGCGGCGCGCGCCTCGGGGCGATTCAGGCGCAGCGACAGCAGCGTCACCACCGCCAGCACCGCGCCCAACGCCAGAAGCTGGAAGATGTCGGCGGTCATGGCGTCAATCCTCCAGCCGCGACATGCGGGCGATCACCACCAGCCCGGTCAGGATCAGGCCCAGCGCCAGATACAGCAGCTTCTGCCCGCGTTCGGTGTCGAACAGGACGTCGATGTAATCGGCGCCGACGAATTTCAGCGCGCCCATCACCACGAACGGCACCAGGGCGATGATCTTGGCCGCGGCGCGGCCCTGGGCGGTCAGCGCCCGGGTCTTGAGCCGCACCTCGCGGCGGGCGCGGATGATGGCGGACAGGTTTTCCAGCGTGTCGGCCAGCGGCCCGCCGGTTTCGCGCTGCAATTGCAGGCACACCACGAAGAAGCGGAAATCGGGCACGCCGATGCGCTTGCTGGCGGCTTCCATCACCTCCTGGGCGTCCATGCCCAGGCGCAGGGCGTCGCCCATCAACCGGAATTCGCGCCCCACCGGATAGGGCAGCTCGCGCCCGGCGCTGATGATGGCCTGCACCACGGGCACGCCGGCGCGCACGGCGCGGATCATCAGGTCCAGGGCGTCGGGAAAGCCGGCCAGGAAGCGGGCGCGATAGCGGCGCACCTGCACCACGAAGGCCACCGCCATGCCGGTGACACCGGCCAGCGGGGCGATGGCGGCGGCGACCCATGCCGACAGCCCCAGCCACAACGGCAGCGCCAGCCCCGCCACCAGGGCGGCGACGCCCATCACCGCGATCCAGCGCAGCCCGGCGCTGCCGCCCATGTGCTGGGCCTGTTCGTGGGCGGCGGCCAGCATGCGGGCCAGCGCGCTTTCCGACCCCGTCCGCTTGCGCCGCCGCGCCGCCACTTCGTCGCCTTCCGCGGCCGGGCCGGCGCCGGCGGGCGCCACCTCGGCCACGCTGTCCAGCACGCGCTGGCGCATGCGCGAACGCGGGCTGCTGACCACCGCCGAGCGCAGGGCGTGATAGCCCAGGGCGGCGATGATCACGGCGACGAAGCCGCCGGCGGCGATGACGTCCTCGGGCGCAAGTCCGGCGCTCATGACTGCATGGCCTCCATCAGCGCCTTTTCCAGGCCGTAATAGGACGCCCGCGACGAGAAGACCGGCCGCAGCCCCGAGCATTCGAAGCTGCCGCGCACCTCGTCGCCATAGGTGCTGTCGTCATAGCGGAAGGTGAACAGGTCCTGGGTGATGATGACGTCGCCTTCCATGCCGGCGATCTCGGTGACATGGGTGACGCGGCGGATGCCGTCGCGCATGCGCTCAAGCTGCACGATCATCTGCACCGCACTGGCGATCTGGCGGCGGATCGACAACAGCGGCAGCGAGCCGGCGGCCAGCAGCACCATGCTTTCCAGGCGGGTCAGCGCGTCGCGGGGCGTGTTGGCGTGCAAGGTGGTCATGGAGCCGTCATGGCCGGTGTTCATGGCCTGCAGCACGTCGAACGCCTCGGCGCCGCGCGTCTCGCCCAGGATGATGCGGTCGGGGCGCATGCGCAGCGCGTTCTTGACCAGTTGCCGCTGGTCGATCATGCCGCCGCCCTCGATGCTCTCCGGGCGGGTTTCCAGGCTGACCACGTGGGGCTGCTGCAATTGCAGCTCGGCGGCGTCCTCGATGGTGATGATGCGCTCGCGCTCGTCGATCACCCGGCTCATGGCGTTCATCAGCGTGGTCTTGCCCGAACCGGTGCCGCCGGAAATGATGATGTTGGTGCGGCACGCGCAGGCCACCTCCATCACGCGCGCCATGGCCGCCGACAGGTTGCCCTGCATGACCATGCGGTGCAGCGTCACGTTGCGCTTGGCGAACTTGCGGATGGACAGGCAGGTGCCGCGAATGGCCAAGGGCGGCAACACCACGTTGACACGCGAGCCGTCGGCCAGGCGGGCGTCCACCATGGGGCTGCTTTCGTCCACCCGGCGCCCGATCGAGGCGGCGATGCGCTGGGCCACGTTGGTCAGGTGGCCGTTGTCGCGGAAGCGCAGCGCGGTCAGTTCCAGCCGGCCGTGGCGTTCCACATAAACCTGGTCGGGACCGTTCACCAGGATGTCGGTGACCGTGTCGTCGGCCAGCAGCGGTTCGATGGGACCGATGCCGAACATGTCGTTCAGCAGTTCCTCGACCGCGCGCACCTGTTCGGCCACGGTGACCAGCAGGCGGTCGCGGGCGACGATCTCGCCCACCAGCCGGGTCAGGTCGCCGCGCACCTGCTCGCGCGAGCGGGTGACGGCGGCCGACACGTTGATGTCGGCGAACACCGCCGAGCGCAGCGCGAGAAAGGTGTCGGTGCGCAGGAAATCCTCGGCCCCCGCCAGGTCGGGCACCGGCGCCGGGGCGCAGACCGGCGCTGGCGCGGGCGCGCAGATGGGCGCCGGGGCGACGCTGGGCGGCGAAGCCGGCGTCGCCGCCACCGGCTCGGTCGGCATCGGAAAGGGCGGGTCGAGCGGGTCGCGCTTGCGCCCGAACATCAGGCCCTCCACTCCAGCAGGTGGCGCAGCAGCGGATGGTCGCGGAAGCTGAAGCCCCGCTTCGGCTTGTCCTCCAGGCGGCGCCCGGCCAGATCGTCGCCCACCCGCTTCAGCGCGGTGGCCAAGGCACCCCGGCTGGACACCACCGGCGGCCCCAGATTCTCGGCCTTGGTGGCGCCGTCATGGTCATAGGGCAGCACATGGCTGGCGCGGCGGCCCACCGCCTCCTCGAAATCGCGCATGGCCAGCTCGCCCTTGCCGGGCTGGCGCGGCTGGTTGGCGATCAGCATGACCGGGGCGTGGGCGTCGCGGGTCTCGGCGGTGCGCATCAGCCGCGCCGTCTCGCGCGCGGCATAGACCGACGGCTCGGTGACCAGCGCCACCACCTGGGCCTCCTCCAGCATGGCCACCGCGTTGGGGCCGGCGCGGTGCGGCATGTCCACGATGACGTAATGGAAGTGGCGCTTGAGCTCGCCGACCAACTCGCGCAGGGCCTCGGTCTCCAGGTGCTCGGCGCTGTCGAGCGCGTTCTGGGCCGACAGCACGAACAGCTTGCCGCCCACCCCCACCATGGTGCGTTCCAGGTATTGCGGGTCCAGCCGGCGCACGTTCTTGAGCACGTCGGTCAGGCCGTTGTTGCACTGGGTGCCCAGCAGGATGTTCATGGGGCCGCCGAACGGGTCCAGGTCCAGCAGCGCCACCCGGCGGTCCACGCTGTGGGCCAGATACCACGCCACATTGGCCGCCACCGTCGAGGTGCCGACGCCGCCGCGCGCGCCGACACAGGCCACCAGCTTGCCGGTGCGCACCTGATGGACCGGCTGCGCCGCGGCGCCCGGACCGCCCAACAGGCGGGTCAGCAGGTCGATGGTCAGCGGCTTCGAGATGTATTCGTCCACGCCCATGCGCAGCAATTCGCGGAACAGGCCGACGTCGTTGCGCTCGCCGATCACCACCACCGACACGCTGGGCGCGCACACCTCGGCCAGCGCCGCCAGTTCCGACAGCGCCATGGCCGAGGTGGAAATGTCCACCACCAACTGGCGCGGCGGCCGCTCCAGCTTGGACATGAAATCGGTGGCGTCCGCCACGCTGCCCTGGCGGATATAGGTGTGCGGCATCATGCGGCTGAGCGCGAACCGCTCCATGGTCTCGGTGCTGGCGGCATCGGCCAGGAACGCGACGAACTCCGCATGGTTGGGAACGCTGCGGGTGGGATGGGCCAGGTTGTCGATCAAGGACATGGACATGCCTCCTCCCCGTCTATGGCGATCCGCCCGCTTCGATGCCGCGCAGCGAGCTGGTGCTGCGCAGCGGCGTCACCTCGTTGCGGCGGTAGCGGTCGATGGCCGAAGCGGTGGGTGCGCCGTCGGCACCGCCGAAGCTACGCGGCGCGACAAGGTCGGCAGGGTCGGCCACCATGCGGCTGAGATTGGTGTAGGTGGCACAGCCGAACGCCATGGTGGGGCGGGCATGGGCGCTGATGGCCTCGGACGGCGTCACCAGGGCGGCGCAGTCGGGCGCCGACACCGTCACCCGCACGAACACCAGTTGGGTGCCCTCGCCGCCCGCTTCGGGCGCCACCACCGCGATGGCGGGGTCGATGCCCAGGCCACGGATGCGGTCGCGCAGCTCGGCCTCGGCCGGAACCGGCACGCCGCGCGGCAGCAGCACCCGCACCCGCAGGCCGCTGTCGCCGCCGCGCGCCAGGGCGGCGGCGATGGCGGCGCGGTCGTGGGCGGTGGGCGCGCTGGCATCGGCCACCGCCACGACGTCGAGCACCTGCACCGTGTGTCCGATCGACGAGGCATTGGGCAGGTCGCGATAATCGGGACGCGGGAAGCAGCCGCCCAGCAGCACGCTGAGCACCAGAACCGGCAGGAACGCGAAACGGCGGGTCATGCGCTGTGCTCCCTTGCTCAGTAGACGAAGCCGGCGGGACCGACCAGCCGGGGCGTGTCCGCCGCCAGGGGATCGGTGCCCAGCTTCTGGCCGGTCACGTATTCCACGTCGGAGGCCGGCTTGAGGTTCTGGATGGGCGTCTGGAAGCCGGCGGTGGCCGGCGGCTTGACCACATAGGCGGTGACGATGACCACCAGCTCGGTCTTGTTGTTGCGGTAGTTCTGCGACGAGAACAGCTTGCCCAGCACCGGCAGGTCGCCCAGGCCGGGCAGGCGCTGAACCATGTCGCGCATGTTGTCTTGCAGCAGGCCGCCGATGACGAAGCTTTGGCCGCTGGCCAGTTCCACCGTGGTCTCGACGCGGCGCACCGACAGGCCGGGAATGTTGAAGCCGCCCAGCGTGATGGAATTGGTGGCCGACAATTCGCTGACCTCGGGCCGCACCATCAGGCTGATGCGGTCGGACGACAGCACGGTGGGGGTGAAGTCCAGCGCCACGCCGAACGGCTTGAAGGTGACGCTGATGGCGTTGTTGTTGCCCTGCTGGATGGGAATGGGGAACTCGCCGCCCACCAGGAAGCTGGCGGTCTGGCCCGACACGGCGGTCAGGTTGGGTTCGGCCATCACGCTGACCAGACCTTCCTGGTCCAGCGCGTCGATCACCGCGTTCACGTCCACGCGGCTGGTGTGATAGCCGCCCAGCACGCCCCAGCCGGTGCTGGGGATCACCCATTGGTTATTGGTGTTGTCGAAGAAGTCGCGGCCGTTGCTCAGCCCGGTGATGAAGCGGCCGGGGCGCAGGATGGCCTGCCAGTTCACCCCCAATTGCTGGTTGATGTCGCGCGACACCTCGGCCACGCGCACCCGCAAATGGACCTGGGTGGGGGTGCGCACGGCCACATTGTTGATCAGCCGCTCGTCCTTGGACAGATAGGGCGCCAGGGTGTCGGCCACGCCCGCCACCTGGGCGGCGGTGTCCACCGTGCCCGCCACCATCAGCGAGCCGGGCGCCGAGGCCAGGGTGAAGCGGTGGGCCGGGAAGCGCTGGCGCAGCAGGTCCTGCATCTCGGACACGTTGTGGCGCACCACCACGGTCTTGCGCAGGATTTCGCGGTCGCGCCCGTCCACGGCGTACAACGTGGTGGTGCCCGCCTTCTTGCCCAGCAGGAAGATGGCGTTGGGCGACGGCACCTGGACGTCGGCGACATCGGGATTGGCGACGAACACGCTGAGCGCGGGGCGCGGCAGGCGGATCAGCTCGCCACCGCCGGCGGCCTGTTCCTGGCGGTCTTCCGTCTCGGCGGCGGGCGCCGCCGAGACGGAGCGCGGCGCAGGCAGGTACCCCCACATGCCTGCGGCCAGAACCAGGATCAGCGCCAGACGGATCAGGTTGCGCACACGGACCTTCATCACTTTTCCCCCGGCATCAGTTTTCCCCCGGTTCGCCTTTGGTCTTACGGATTGTTGCCGCCCGAACCGCGGAACACCTGGACGCGCGGCGGGGCGCCGCCACCGCCGCCCGATTGGGGCACGCGGGCCGGCTCGGCCGTCATGCGCACCACCTGCGAGATGTCCTTGCCCCACACCGGCTGGCCCGGCGCGGCGTCGCCCGCCTGTTCCTCCGCGCCTTCCGCCGGGCGGGTCTGGGCCAGGCTGCGCAGCGCCAGCGAGAGCTGGCCCAGGCGGCTGACCACCGCCACCGATTCGGCGTCGCGCGGGCCGACCTCGAGCGTCACCGTGCGGGCGTTGCCGCCCACGCTGGCGCTCTGGTGTTCGCCGTCGGGGGCGCGCAGCACCTGGCCCACGGCGATCACGCGCACGTCGGCCAGCACGGTTTCGCTGGCCACCTTGGGCGGGCCGGAGCGCAATTCCGATTCGGTCAGGCGATGGGTCAGGATCAGGTCCACGCGATCGCCCGGCAGGGTCAGGCCGGCATTGCCGGTGACGTCGTCGATGGCCACCGACACCGCCCGCATGCCGGGCTGGAGGGCGGCGGCCAGGAACCCGGGCGCGTCGGGGAACACCACGTCGCGTTCGGTCACCGCCGCGCCTTCCTCGATGGCGCGGCGCACCACCGCGCCGGCCAACCGGCCGGCGGCGGCGCCGTCGCGCACGATGTCGCCCTTCTTCACCTCGGCGGCGGGCAGTTCGCGCCAGGCCAGATCGTCGGCCTTGATCAGCGTGCCCACCGGCAGGCGGGCGGCGGCCACCTGGATCGCCGCCATGGGCGGCGGCGGCGGCGCGGCGGTCGAGGCGACGAACAGCCCCCGCAGCAGCAGGGCCGCCACCACGGCCAGGCCGAGAACCGAGACGATGCGCAGGACGACGCGCAGATTCATGGGTGATCAGCCTCCGCTGAGATTTCCCGCCATGGGCGCCAGCAGCGCGGCCATGGCACCCCCCAGTGCCAGGGCCACGCCATAGGGCACGCCGCGCGCGGCGGACAGCAGCCCAAGCCCGCGCCCGGCCCAGGCCGGCGGCGACAGCCGCTCAAGCCCGGCGGCGGCGGCGGCGAGCAGCGCCAGCACCAGCCCGGCCACGGATACCAGCGCCAGCACTTCGAGCGCCCAAGGCGGCCCCGCCCACAGGAAGACGGCCGCCGCCAACTTGACGTCGCCGCCGCCCATCCAGCCCCGCAGGCCAAGCAACAGGCAGACGGCAAAGGCCAGGACGGCCACCCCCGCATGGGCCAGCGCCAGGGACCAGCCCCAGCCGGACAGGGCGGCGTGCCCGCCCCAGGCCAGGACCAGACCGATGACCAGGCGATTGTCGATGAGACGCCAGCCCAGGTCGCGGCCCGCCGCCGCCGCGAACAGCAGGACGGCGGTCCAGACCAGGATCACGGGCTACTTCTTGGTGGTCGAGTTGCCGTCGGCGGCATTGTCCAGCGCGGTGCTCACGTTGGTGAACACGCCGGCAATGCTTTCCTTGATGTTGGTGGTGCTGATGGTGGCGACCACGCCCAGGACGATCAGGCCGGCCAGGATCGAGTATTCCAGGGCGGCGACACCCTTCTTGTCCTTCATCAGCGAGCGGATGGAGCGCATCATTGGCAGTTCCCTCATTCAAGGCGTTGATCCGGCGGCGTTGGCCGCCGATGGCACCGCGGGTACGGTGATTACCTGAGAGGGGATGCTCGGCAAATCTCACGAAAATGTAATCATGTTTATTCTAAGGAACTTTTTGCATTTACATCGCAATTTATACCCTTTGTATGAAACCAGATGCATGCATGCGGGATGTTTCTGAACCGTCTTTATGGTTTCGCGTGCAAGTATTGATTTGAAATAACTCCCGAATGGCCACCAAATCATTCTTTAGCATAGGGTTTTCACCCTAAGGATGGGGTCTGCCCGCCGCCCGCAATGGCTGTAGCCACGGCATTCTTTCCCGAAACCTAGGACTTTCCCTGACACGCCAAATGCATATATGCGGGTTTTGCATACCAGCCATAACCCCGTGCGATTTCAGCACTTTTCCAGGCCAAACGCTGTGTCTTCGGTCAATTCGAGAGTCGGTTTCCGACGCAGGCTGCCGGCGCAATGGTTGTGCGTCGCGCCATCGTGCTATAAATCCGCACAGGAAATAAGGACATGGGGGAGAGAACCGTGCCGACAAATGATCTGCAAATGGATCTGGACATGCTGCGCGGGGCCGGCATCCGCCCCACCCGCCAGCGCGTGGTGATCATGCGCACGATCCGTCGCGGCGGGCGCCGCCACCTGACGCCCGAGGGCTTCCACAAGGAACTGGGCGATGCCGGCATGCGCATGGCCCTGGGCACCGTCTACAACACGCTCAACCAATTCGCCGCCGCCGGCCTGCTGCGCCGGGTGGGGTTCGGCGACCGCACCTTCTATTGCACCAGCACCGACGAGCACCATCACTTCTTCGACGAGGAAACCGGCCAGTTGGAGGACATCCCCGGCCCGCAGCCCATCGTCGCCAATCTGCCGCCGCTGGCGGCGGGCATGGAAATGGTGGGGGTGGACATCGTGGTGCGGGTGCGCCGCGCCGGCTGATCGCGGCCGTTTTGCAGACCTGACCCAGGGGGCGTCCGGGAAGCCGGGCGCCCCCTGGGCGCATATGCGTCCGTTCAGCGCCTTCGGCGCATATTTGTCCGTTCAGCGCCTTCGGCGCATGGCCGTCTGTTCAGCGCCTCCGGCGCATATTTGTGCCTTAAGCGCCTTCGGCGCATGGGCGCCCGCTGACCTCATCTGCGCATGCGCGCCGCCCGGCACCCCCTTCGAGGCGCCGTGCGTGGCTGGCGACCGGGTGGCGTCAGGCCCCTATTGCGCGGCCTGGATGGCGGCCGGCTTGTACTGCATGTCCTCGACCAGAATGTGCTGGACCAGCCACTGGCACAGGAATTCGTACACCGGCTGGCGCAGCGCCAGCGCCTCGCCGTTCTTGAAGCGCTGGACGAATTTGTACGCCGTCGAGATAAAGATGGTGTGCGAGGCGAAATGGTGATCGACGATATCGGGCGCCGCATCGACGAAGAACTTTTCCTCGTCGCGGAAGTGAATGGCCGCGTATTCCAGCAGGCCGAAAATCACCTCGCCCAATTCATCGGCGTCCAGCGCGTCGTCGTCCAGGGTATTGATCATGGAGATCAACTGGCGATGCTGGCTGTCCAGCAATTCGTTTCCCACCGAAAGATCGTCCGACCACTCGATCTTGGTCATTCCCCCCGAACCTCCGGCAGCTTGTCTGAATGCGGGCGAGCTTAGCCCAGCACCGCAGCGGAGACAACCGCAAGGAGACCTGTCGAAAGCCCAGGGCGCCCCTGCGTGGCGCGCAAACCTGCCCGCCCCATCGCGCGCGGCCGCTTCTCGGGCGCGCCCTCATCCGTTCGGGTGATTGGCGGCGCGGCCGGCGATGCGCATGTCTTGGACAGGGGTCGCCGTCAAGACGGCAATGCCCGCGTTTCCAACGGCAGGGGAGTGGCGGAATGGAACCGACGCTCGGCATGATGCTGGTTTGTGCGGTGGCGGGAGCCGCCGCCTGGAGCCTGACGCTGTGGTGGCTGCGCGATCCGCGCCCGGCACCGGTGGCAGTACCCCGCCACCCCATGGACCACGATCCCCACACGGTGACCGTCCTGGGACCCAGCGGGCGCCCCAACCCCATGCAGTACGAACGCCTGCCCAACTATGCGGCGGCCCGCCAGCGCGAGCGCGAGCTGGCCCGCCAGGGCAAAAGCTGCGTCATCGTCCATGCCGACAGCGGAATGGTGCGCCTGGACCTGTCGGCCTGGCTGGGCCCCTATGGCCGTATCGGGCTGTAGGCGCGAGCGCCAATCCGTTGAAGGAACGCGATTTCAGTGGAGGGTGCGCAAGCGGGCGCGGCGATGGGCCATGATGGGCCGGCCCGGGATGGGCCGTCCGGCGGCCGCCAGCACGCGGTCGGCCAGGCCGGCGGGCGCGCGGGGCAGGTCGCGGCGCAGCTCGGCCTCGATGCCGCGCATTTCCTCGATGGCCTCGCGCGCGACGGAGGAGCGGGCGAGAAAGGCGAGCACGCTTTCCAACTGGGCCGAGGTGATCGGCCAATTGCCGACCTCGGCGCCGTAATGACCCAGCATGTCGAAGAAATCGTCAAGCGACAACCTGTCAACCATGGTCCGTACCGCCTTGGAAATCGCCTTGGAAACGGCCCCCCTTCGGGGGCACCGCACCGCCATCCTGGGATCATGGAACCATAACGCCGCCGGCCGATACAAATGTTATATACACCGCCAATTGTATTTTACTTTGGTTTACACTTGCCGGCCGTGGGGCCATCCACCTGGGCAAGCAGCCGCCCCAAGGCGCGGTCCGCCAGGCCCAGCGCCGCCAGATGTTCCACCGTGCTGGCCAGGTAGTCGCGGGCGCGGCCCGAGCTTCCCGTCCCCTGGCGGATCAGCCGCACCGCCTCGTCCGCCGGGCCGCACCAGTACTGGGCGTGGCCGCGGGCGCAGACGAAGGCATAGGCCGGCACCCGCCGCCCGTCATCCAGGCGGACCGGCAGGAAGCGGGGATGGTAGACGCCGGTGACCAGTTCGCGCGCATCCAGCATCGCCTTGACCGCCGGCCAGTCGGCGGACGCCACCCGTAGCGCGCGGCCGCGGCACGAGCCGCCGCGATCCAGCCCCAGCACCAGACCGGGGCGGTCGGGGGTGCCGCGATACACGGTGGACAGGATGCACATGGCCCGATGCCACCCCGCCAGCCGGGCCAGCCGCGTTTCGGCGGCCACGAAATCGGGGCGCCAGATCAGCGAGCCATAGGCGAACACCCACACCCCGTTCTCCGCCCCTTGGCCGGGTTGCGCGTCGTCGCCGCAAGGTTTAGACGAGGGGACCAAGTCGCCGCCCAAGGATGCCGTCATGTCCATCCGCCGGATTGTTGCCCTGTTCGCCGCCGCCCTGGTATTGGCCGGCCTTGGCTATACCGCCTATTGGTTCCACGCGGCGGCGGGGATGCGCAAGGGTTTGGAGCGGTGGGCCGAGGCGCGCCGCGCCGATGGCTGGCAGGTGGCGTGGGACGACCTGGAGCGCGGCGGCTTTCCCCTGCACCTGAGACTGAGCCTGGGCGCGCCGCGCCTGACCACGCCATCGGGACTGCGCTGGCGCGGCGAGCGGCTGGTGGGACTGGCCGACCCGTTCAACCCCACCCGGCTGCGCCTGCATGCCGGTGGCCGCCACGATCTGGGCTGGCCGGGGACCGAGGCGGTGCTGGAGGCCGCCACCCTGGACGCCGAGATCAACCTGGACCAGGGCGGCCGGCTGGAGGAGGCGACCGTGATGGGGGCCGGCCTGACCCTGACCGGCGCCGCCCACGAGCCGCTGAGCGCGGCCGGGCTGGCCGCCATGTGGGACCCGCTGCCGGTGGCGCAGCCCGACCACACCACCGCCACCGTGCGCTTCACCGCCACCGCCCACGACCTCACCCTGCCGGCATGGGCCGGCCTGCCGCTGGACCGCTCCATCGGCCTGGTGGAGATCACCGGGCGGGTCATGGGCGCCATCCCCGACGCCGCCCCGGCCGAGGCGCTGGCGCGGTGGAGCGCCGATGGCGGCGCGGTCGAGCTGGACCATGTCAGCCTGGAATGGCCGCCCATGGCGCTGGAGGCCCAGGGCACGCTGGCGCTGGACCCCGCCGGCCAGCCGCTGGCGTCGCTGTCCACCCGCATGCGCGGCTTTGGGGCGCTGATGGACCGCCTGGCCGACAGCGGCACCCTGCCCGCCGACACCGCCGCCGCCGCCAAGATGGTGCTGATGCTGATGGCCCGGCCCGATTCGCGCGGCCGCCCGTCGGTGCCGGTGCCGGTCAACCTGCAGGACGGCAGCCTGTATCTGGGGCCGGCGCGGGTGGCCCAGATGCCGGCGCTGGTTTGGCGGTGACGATTGGTCTGACCACTTCTATACTCTCGCCCCGGTACTCACCCCATCGACGGAGCCATGGCATGATCGCAGGCAGCAACGCGCAGGTCCGATCCTTCAATCCCCCCTCGCGCGTGCTGATGGGACCGGGGCCGTCGGACGTGCCCGCCCGCGTGCTGCAAGCCATGGCGCGCCCCACCATCGGCCATCTGGACCCCGCCTTCATCGCCCTGATGGACGAGATCAAGGGCCTGCTGCACTACGCCTTCCAGACCCGCAACGGCCTGACCATGCCGGTTTCCGGCCCCGGCTCGGCGGGCATGGAAGCGTGCTTCGTCAACCTGGTCGAACCGGGCGACACCGTGATCGTGTGCATCAACGGCGTGTTCGGCGGCCGCATGAAGGAAAACGTCGAGCGCCTGGGCGCCCGCGCCGTGGTGGTCGAGGATGCGTGGGGCACGCCGGTCGATCCGGCCAAGGTGGCGGCGGCGCTGAAGGCCCATGCGGGCGCCAAGGCCCTGGCCTTCGTCCATGCCGAGACTTCGACCGGCGTCGCCTCGGACGCCGCCCGCCTGTGCCGGCTGGCCCGCGAGCACGGCGCGCTGTCCATCGTCGACACCGTCACCTCGCTGGCCGGCATTCCGGTGCTGGTGGATGAGTGGGGCGCCGACGCCGTCTATTCCGGCACCCAGAAATGCCTGTCGTGCACGCCCGGCCTGTCGCCCGTCACCTTCAGCGACCGCGCGGTGGAGGCCCTCAAGGCGCGCAAGGCCAGGAACCAGAGCTGGTTCTTGGATTTCGGCCTGCTGCTGGGCTATTGGGGCGGCGGCGCGAAACGGGCCTATCACCACACCGCGCCCATCAACGCGCTCTACGGCCTGCACGAAGCCCTGGTCATGCTGCACGAGGAGGGGCTGGAGGCGGCCTGGGCGCGCCACGCGCGCATGCACGACGCCCTGCGCGCCGGCCTGGAGGCCATGGGCCTGTCGCTGCTGGTGGCGCCCGAACACCGCCTGCCGCAGCTCAACGCCGTATGCGTGCCCGACGGCGTGGACGAGGCCGCCGTGCGCGCCCGCCTGCTGGAGCGCTTCGGACTGGAAATCGGCGCCGGCCTGGGCGCCCTGGCCGGCAAGGTGTGGCGCATCGGGCTGATGGGGGCAAGCTGCACCCCCACCCATGTCACCCTGTGCCTGATCGCGCTGGACAGCGTGCTGGCGGAAATGGGCGCCCCCATCGCGCCCGGCGCCGCCGTGGCCGCCGCCAACCGGGTGCTGTGGGGCTGACCCCGACCGGCCGAAGGTGGGCGCAAAGCCGTGTTGGCCGGGCCAGACCCGGCCAACACCGCCTTCCGGGTGGCGCGCCCCGAATTACTTCAGGAACTCGGCGATTTCCTTGTTCACCCGCTGGGGCTGTTCCAGTTGCGGGAAATGGTCCACGTCGTCCCACACCAGCAATTTGTGGCGGGGATAAGTGGCGGCCAGCCAGTCCTTGACCCCGGCCTCGGACATGCGGGCGTAAAGCGCCAGCACCGGCACCTCGAAGCGGGCGGGCGCCCACACGTCGGCGTCGGCGAAATGGTCGAAGGTGCTGGCGACCATGCGATGGTCGGCGTCGCGCAGGCGGGCGTGCATCTGCTTGAGATCGGCGGCCGGCACCTTGGGGGTGAAGCCCTTGAAGAACTGTTCCAGCACCAGCCGGTAATCGGGACCGCGCAGCCCCTCCTTCATGGCGGCCATGAATTTGTCGTGCTCGGCCCGCATCTTCGGGTCCGTGGGCTGGGCCAGGATGGCGCCGTCCACGAACACCGCCTTGTCCACCCCCAGCTTGCCGCGCCGGACCACCGTGTGGATGACCGGCAGGCCCATGGAATGGCCGATCAGTGCGGCGCGGGACACGCCGGCATCCTGCGCCACCGCCTCGACCGCGCGGGCATAGAGCGTCATGGTGTAGTCCGCGTCCTGCGGCCGCGCCGAATCGCCATGGCCGGGCGAATCCAGCGCGATCACCCGATGGGTCTTGGCCAAGGCCGGCACCTGATGGCGCCAGAACGAATGGTCCAGGGTGTAGCCGTGGATCAGGATGACCGCCGGGGCGCCCTCCTTCCCCCAGGTCTTGTAATGCACCAGGAACCCGTCCAGGCCGGCAAAGCGCGATTGGCCGTCCTGGGCCCAGGCGCCGGGCGCCAGGGCAGCGGGGGCCAGCAACAGCACCGCCAGGACGAGCAGCGGACGCAAGTGATGCAGCAGACGCGCCGGCATGGGATCAGCCCCCGATCATCTCGATGAACACGCCCAGCGCCTCGGACGGCGGGATGCGGAGGGTACCCTCGCGGTCGCGGCTGAAATCGATTCCGTTGGCCCTGAGCACCTCGGCCGCGCGGTCGGTGTCGGCCACCCGCACCGCCAGCGCCACCAGGGCCGGCGGCGGCGGCAATTCATCCAGCTCGGCCTCGGGATGCAACTGGGTCAGCTCGTCGGGGCGGGTCAGATAGATCAGGCCGCGCCCGGTATGCACCGTCACCGTCTCGTCGGTCAGGGTGGCGGCGTGCGGGCCGAACACGCGGTCCCAGGCCGGGGTCAGGGCCGGCGGATCGTCCACGATGGCGGTGACGGCGGCAACGCCCATGGCGGTGTTGGGGTGATCCAGCCAGTGGGGATGGCGTTCGCGTTCGGCGGTGATGTGTTCGACCACGCGGGTGGCGACGCCCGGCGTCGCGTCGATGGGCAGCGGCATTTCCGAGAACATCAGCGTCGTGCCCTTGCCGTCGTCCAGCTTGCGCGACAGCGAGCGCGCCATGGGCACGTCCAGCCCGGCGGCGCGCAGCGCCTCGCCGGTGGCGGCACCGTTGGCCGAGCCGATGGAGACCGCGTAAAGCCCGTCGCCGCGCGCGGTGAAGGCGCGCACCTTGTCGGCCTCGACGCCCGCCCCTTCGGCGGCGATCAGTTCCACATAGTCACCGGCGAACATGGCGCAGCGGTTGACCGTGCCCCATTCCGCATGGTGGCCGGCCGGCGTCAGCGCGAAGCCGAGGCGGGCGAACACCGCCGCCGCCGCGTCCAGGTCGCGCACGGCGATGACGGCATGATCCAGGCCGGTGATGTGATTTGCCATGCGGTCGCTCCCCTTTGCTTGAAGTGCGCAGAGGGGACACCCTGATGGGGGGCCGAGTCAACCGCCGATCCGTGAAGGATGGATCAGCGGTCCTGCTTGGCGTCGATGATGGCGCGGCGGATGGCGCGGGTCTTGGTGAAGTGGTTTTCCAGGACCTCGCCCTCGCCCCAGCGGATCGAACGCTGCAAGGCGGTCAGATCCTCGGTGAAGCGCTGGATCACTTCCAGCACCGCTTCCTTGTTGTTGAGGAAGATGTCGCGCCACATGATCGGGTCCGAGGCGGCGATGCGGGTGAAGTCGCGGAAGCCCGAGGCGGAGAACTTGATGACCTCCTGCTCCATCACCCCTTCCAGGTCGTTGGCGGTGCCGACGATGGTATAGGCGATCAGGTGCGGCAGGTGCGAGGTGACGGCCAGCACGCGGTCGTGATGGGCGGGGTCCATCTCCTCGACCGTGGACCCCACCGCTTCCCACAGCGCGTGCACGCGGGCGGTGGCCTTGGCGTCGGTGTGGGCCTGCGGGGTCAGGATGCACCAGCGGCCCTCGAACAGTTCGGCGAAACCGGCGGCGGGACCCGAAAACTCGGTGCCCGCGATGGGGTGGCCGGGCACGAAATGCACGCCGTCGGGCAGGGACGGCTCGATGTCGCGGATCACCGCGGTCTTGACCGACCCCACATCGGTCAGGATGGCGCCGGGGGCCAGATGGGGGGCGATGGTGCGGCCCACCGCCTCCATGGCGCCCACCGGCGTGCCCAGCACGACCAGATCGGCGCCCGCCACCATGGCGGCCGGATCGTCCGCGGCGGCATCCACCACGCCCAGCTCCAGCGCCACCCGGCAGGCTTCGGCGTCGCGGTCCAGGCTGACCAGCCGGCGGGCCAGGCCGTGCTTGCGCACGGCGCGCGCCAGCGACGAATTGATCAGGCCGATGCCGACGAAACAGATGGTATCGAACAATTGCGTGCTCATGGGATCAAACCCCCTGGGCGGAACCCTCTTCCGAAACCGTCATCGCCGGGCTTGGCCCGGCGATCCATGGCGACAGCGTCGCCCCTTGCGGCATGGACGCCCGGCGATGCGCCGGGCGCGACGATGCGGAACGAAGGTCCGCCGCTATTTCCACTGGGCCAGGAAGTCCGCCACGGCCTTGACGACCATCTGGTTTTCCTCGCCCGTTCCAATGGTGATGCGCAGCCACTCGCCCAAGCCGTACCCGCCCATGGCGCGCACGATGATGCCCTTCGAGCGCAGGAAGGCGTCGGCGGCCGCCGCATCCTTGCCCGCTTCCTTGGGGAAGCGCACCAGGATGAAGTTGCCGACGCTGTCGGTCAGGGACAGGCCCAGCTTGCGCAGCTCGGCGGTGGTCCAGGCCAGCCAGTAATCGTTGTGGCTCTTGCACAGATCAGCGAAGGCGGTGTCTTCCAGCGCCGCCTCGCCGGCCGCCAGGGCCGCCGAGCCGACGTTGAACGGGCCGCGCACGCGGTTCAGCACATCGGCGATGTTGGCCGGGCAATAGGCCCAGCCCAGACGCATGCCGCCCAGCGCGTACATCTTCGAGAAGGTGCGGCACATCACGGTGTTGTCGCCGCCGTCCACCAGCTCGATGCCGGGGGTATAGTCGTTCCTGGACACGAACTCGGCATAGGCCGCGTCGATCACCAGCAGGATGTCGTCGCGCAAGGATGCGCGCAGGCGCTTCACCTCTTCCGCCGGCAGATAGGTGCCGGTCGGGTTGTTCGGGTTGGCCAGGAAGACGATGCGGGTCTTGGGCGTCACCGCCGCCAGCAGGTTGTCCACATTGGCGGTCAGGTCGGTTTCCGGCGCGGTCACCGGGGTGGCGCCGCACGCCTTGGCGGCGATGGCGTACATCAGGAAGCCGTGCTGGGAATACAGCACCTCGTCGCCCGGGCCGGCATAGGCCTTGACCAGCAGGCCCAGCAATTCGTCGGAGCCGGCGCCGCAGACGATGCGCTCGGCGTCCACGCCCCAGCGCGCGGCCAGGGCCTTGCGCAGCCGGGTGGCGCCGCCGTCGGGGTATCGGTGCATTTCGCCCGCCATGGCCTCAAGGGCCGCCATGGCCTTGGGGCTGGGACCCAGCGCGCCCTCGTTGGACGACAGCTTGAGCACCCGGGTGACGCCTTCGACGGCGGACTCGCCCCCCACATAGGGCTTGATGTCCATGATGCCGGGACGGGGCGTGGGAGCGGTCATGACGCGAATACTCCTTGGGAGTTTGTCTTCTGGACGGAAGCTCGGGAAGGTCCTCAGGCCGGCAGTTGGACCGGATAGCCGCCGATCACCCGCACATGGGTGATCGGGTCCTTGGTCTGCACCAGTTCGGCCAGGCGCGGGTCGGCGCCGGTCAGGTAGCCGGCCACCTCGACCAGATGGCGCCAGACGCCGTCCGAGCGGTGGGTGGCGATCATGGCGTCCAGGTCCAGATTGGCGGCGGTGAAGGCGGCGCGCAGGCGGTCGCGGCTGATGTCGGGGGCGGTTTCCACCGCCACCAGGGTGCGGTCGTCGCCGGTGGCCTCGTGGTCGCGGCCGGCGACGACGAACGCCTCGAGCGGGGCGGCGCGGCCGGCGGCGGCCTCCTGCGCCTGGGCGGGCAGGCGCGCCACCACGCGCGGCAGATTGCCGGCGTCCGAGGTCAGCGCCAGCCACCACGGTTCCGCATCGGCGGCGCCGGGCAGCGGCACCAGGCCCACGCTGGCCTGACCGTCGGCCACCATGCGCACCACGTGGCCGGGGGTCAGATGCACGATCTGCGGCCACACCACGCCGAAATGATTGCGCGCCAGCTCGATGTAGCCGGCGCCGCGCTCGGGCTGATAGACGGCGATGG
>JAFAAW010000115.1 GCA_023426365.1 Pseudomonadota bacterium | reverse complement strand
CATGACCCGCACGACCTTGTTTCACAGCAACCGATCCCAGGCCGTTCGCCTGCCCAAGGACGTGGCGTTCCCGGAGGGGGTGCGCGAGGTGGCGATCCTGCGCGACGGGGCGCGGCGGGTGATCGTGCCGGCCAATGCAGTGTGGGACGATTTCTTTGCGGCACCGGGTGCCGATCTGCCCGAGCGGGATCAGCCGCAGATGCAGGAGCGGGAAAGCCTGTAGCATGCTGCGCTATATGCTCGACACCAATCTGTGCATTCGGGTGCTGCGGGACCGGCCGGCGGGGCTGCGCGAGCGTTTCAACGCCGAGGCGGCGGGATTATGCATCTCGTCGGTGACGCTGGCGGAATTGCTGCATGGCGCGGAAAAGGCGGCGCGGCCCGTGGAAATGCGGCAACAAGTGGAAGGCTTCGCCGCCCGGCTGACCGTGCTGCCGTTCGACGATGCCGCCGCCGTCCATTACGGCGATATCCGTGCCGATCTGGAGCGGCGGGGACAGGTGATCGGCCCTTACGACCTGATGATCGCCGGTCACGCCCGCAGCAAGGGGCTGGTGGTCGTCACTGGCAATCTTGGCGAATTCATCCGTGTCGCCGGTCTGCGCGCCGAGGATTGGTTAAGCTAACGGGATGCGCGAAGGGACCGAGTCCCTTCGCACCCTTCCCTTAATCACACACTGAAATACTTGGCCTGCGGGTGCAGGCAGACGATGGCGCTGGTGCTCTGTTCCGGCTCAAGCTGGAACTCGTCCGACAGTGTGACGCCGATGCGCTCGGCGCCCAACAGCGCCAGCAACTGCTTCTGGTCCTCGATGTTGGGGCAGGCCGGGTAGCCGAAGCTGTAGCGCGAGCCGCGATAGACCTGTTTCAGCATCTTCTCGGTTTCCGGCGCGTCCTCGGCGGCGAAGCCCAACTCTGCGCGGATGCGCTTGTGGGTGTATTCGGCCATGGCCTCGGCCATCTCCACCGACAGGCCGTGCAGGTACAAATAGTCCTGGTACTTGTTGGCCTCGAACCATTGGGCGGCGACGTCGGTGGCGGCCTTGCCCATGGTCACCACTTGCAGGCCGATGACGTCGCGTTCGCCGCTGTCCACCGGGCGGTAGAAATCGGCGATGCTGAGGCCGCCTTCCTTGGCCTGGCGGGGGAAGGCGAAGCGGGCAACCTCGGTCACGCCGTCCTCGTCGAACAGCACGACCGCATCGCCGTCGGCGGCGGCCTTCCAATAGCCGTAGACCGCCTGGGCTTTCAGGATGCCTTCGGCCTCGCAGCGCTTGAGCATGTCCAGCGCGATGGGGCGCAGTTCCTTGGCGGCCCACGCCTTGAACTCGTCGATGGTGCGGCCCTGCTTCTTATAGCCCCAGTGGAACTGGTACAGCATGGTGTCGTTCAGATACGGCGCCAGGGTGGACAGCGGCACGTTCTCGATGACCTTGGCGCCCCAGAACGGCGGGGTGGGCACGGCCACGTCCTTGTGCAATTCGGCGCGGCGCAAGCTGATCTCGTCCCAATCCACCGGCCTGAGCGTGCTGGTGTCCTGGGGCTGGCCGATGCGCTTGGAATTGCCCGAGCGGGGTGCCGCGGCGCGGGCCGCCACATAGGTGTCGAAGCTGCCCTCGGCCACCTTGCTCATCAGGTCCAGGCCGTCGAAGGCGTCGCGGGCATAGGCGACGCCGCCGCCGCCATAGGCGCGCAGGCAGTCTTCCTCCACATACTTGCGGGTCAGCGCGGCGCCGCCCAGCAGCACGGGGATGTTCAGGCCGGCGGCCCGCATCTCCTCCAGGTTCTCGCGCATGATCACCGTGGACTTGACCAGCAGGCCGGACATGCCGACGGCGTCGGGCTTGTACTGCTCGATGGCCTTCATGATGTCGCCCACCGGCTGCTTGATGCCGATGTTGTGCACCTTGTAGCCGTTGTTGGTGAGGATGATGTCCACCAGGTTCTTGCCGATGTCGTGGACGTCGCCCTTGACGGTGGCCAGCACGATGGTGGCCTTGGCGCTGCCTTCGGCCTTTTCCATGTGCGGCTCGAGGAACGCCACGGCGGCCTTCATGGTTTCGGCCGATTGCAGCACGAAGGGAAGCTGCATCTTGCCGGCGCCGAACAGCTCGCCCACCACCTTCATGCCTTCCAGCAGCAGGTTGTTGATGATGTCGAGCGGCTTCCAGCCGGCGGCCATGGCCTCGGCCAGATCGTCCTCCAGCCCGGTGCGGTCGCCATCGACGATGCGCTGCTTCAGGCGGTCCTCGACGTTGGCCGGCAGTTCCTTTTTCATGTCGGCGGCCTTGCGGTCGCCGAACAGGGCGATGAAGGCCTGCAAGGGGTCGTAACCCTCGGCGCGGCGGTCGAAGATCAGGTCCTCGGCCACCTTCACTTCCTCGGCCGCCAGGGTGTGCAGCGGCAGGATCTTGCTGACATGGACGATGGCGCCGGTCATGCCGCGCTTGACCGCATGGTCGTTGAACACCGAGTTCAGCACCTGGCGGGCGGCGGGCTTGAGGCCGAACGAGATGTTGGACAGCCCCAGCACGATGCCGCATTCGGGCAGTTCCCGGGCGATCCGCTCGATGGCGTCCAGCGTGGCGACGCCGAGCTTGCGGTCGTCCTCGTTGCCGGTGCAGATGGTGAAGGTCAGCGGGTCGAACAACAGGTCGCTGGCCGGCAGGCCGTGCTTGGTGACGGCGAAGTCATAAAGGCGCTTGGCGATCTTGAGCTTGGTTTCGGTGTCCTTGGCCATGCCCACTTCGTCGATGGTCAGCGCCACTACGGCGGCGCCGAACTTCTTGGCCAGCTTCAGGCGCGCCTCGGCCTCGTGCTCGCCGTTCTCGAAGTTGATGGAATTGATGATGGCCTTGCCGCCATAAAGCTTCAGCGCCGCCTCGATCACCGGCAGTTCGGTGGAATCGATTACCAGCGGCGTGGTGACGGCGCCGCGCAGGCGGGTGACCACCTCGGTCATGTCGCGCACCTCGTCGCGGCCGACAAAGGCGGTGCAGACGTCCAGCGTGTGGCTGCCTTCCTTGACCTGCTCGCGGGCCATGGCGACGATGCCGTCCCAGTTCTCGGCGTCCTGCAGGTCGCGGAACTTCTTGGAGCCGTTGGCGTTGCAGCGCTCGCCGATGGCCAGGAAGGCGTTTTCCTGGCGCAAGGACACCTGCGAATACAGCGAGGCGACGGCGGGAACCCAATGCACCGAGCGCTTGACCGGGGTCGGGCGATGGCCGGCGCCGATGCGCTTGAGCATGTCGTTGGTGGCGGCGATGTGGGGCGGCGTGGTGCCGCAGCAGCCGCCGATCAGGTTGACGCCCATGCCGACGAAGCGCTCGTGCCACGTGGCCAGTTCGTCGGGCAGCAGCGGATAACGGGTCTGGCCGTCCACCAGTTCCGGCAGGCCGGCATTGGGTTGCAGCGAGATGAAGCCGTCCCAGTTTTCCGCCAGCCACTTGGCGTGTTCCAGCATCTCGCGCGGGCCGGCGGCGCAGTTCAGGCCCAGCGAGGGCACGTCGAGCGAACGCACCACGGTGGCGGCGGCGGCGATGTCGGCGCCCACCAGCAAGGTGCCGGTGGTTTCCACCGTCACCTGGACCAGGATGGGGATGTCCTTGCCGGCATTGGCACAGGCGATCTTGCAGCCGTTGACGGCGGCCTTGATCTGCAACGGGTCCTGGCAGGTTTCCACCAGGAAGGCGGAGACGCCGCCGGCGATCTGGCCCGAGGCCTGGATCACGTAGGCCGCTTCCAGCTCGTCATAGCCGATATGGCCCAGGGACGGCAGCTTGGTGCCCGGGCCGATGGCGCCCAGCACGAAGCGGGTGCGGCCGTCGCCCTTGAACTGCTCGGCCGCCTCGAAAGCCAGTTCGATGGCGGTCTTGTTCAGCTCGAACGCCTGGTCGGCAATGCCGAACTCGGCCAGGGTGATCGGGCTGGCGCCGAAGGTGTCGGCCTCGACCATGTCGGCGCCGGCCTCGAAATAGCGGGCATGGATGCCGCGAATGACGTCGGGGCGCGACTTGACCAGGATCTCGGTGCAGTTCTCCAGCCCCAGGAAATCCTTTTCCACCGACAGGTTCATGGCCTGCACCAGCGCGCCGGTGCCGCCGTCGCACAGAAGAACACGGTCGCGGAGATGGTCGAGAATGTTGGTCATGGGGTCCTCGTCAGGCTGGCTGCGCCAGGAAAATTAGACACGGATGGACACGGACGAACACGGATAAACAAGAGGAATTTCCATCCGTGTTTATCCCGGTCCATCCGCGTCGCCAATTACTTCGCCGGCCGCACGCCCAGGATGTGGCTGATGGCATAGGCCAGATCGGCGCGGTTCAGGGTGTAGAAATGAAAATCGGTGACGCCGTCGGCGGCGAGCGCCCGGCATTGCTCGGCGGCCACGGTGGCGGCGACCAGCCGGCGGGTGTCGGGGTCATTGTCCAGCCCCTCGAACAGGGCGGCCATCCACGCCGGCACGCTGGCGCCGCAGGCGGCGCTGAACTTCTGCACCTGGCCGAAATTGGTCACCGGCAGGATGCCGGGCACGATGGGAACGGTGATGCCGGCGGCGCGGGCCTTGTCCACGAAGCGGCGATAGACGTCCACGTCGAAGAAATACTGGGTGATGGCGCGGGTGGCGCCGGCATCGATCTTGGCTTTCAGGTTGTCCAGGTCGAAGGCGGCGCTGGGCGCGTCGGGGTGCATCTCGGGGTAGGCGGCCACCGAAACCTCGAAATCGGCGATGCGCCTGAGACCCCGCACCAGATCGGCCGCATAGGCATAGCCGCCGGGGGTGGGGGCATAGGGGCCGCTGCCCTCGGGGGCGTCGCCGCGCAGGGCGACGATGTGGCGAATGCCCTCGTCCCAATAGCGCCGGGCGATGTCGTCCACCTCGCCCTGGGAATGGCCCACGCAGGTCAGGTGGGCGGCGGGCTTGAGCGAGGTCTCGCGGGCGATGCGGACCACGGTGTCGTGGGTGCGCTCGCGCGTGCTTCCGCCGGCGCCATAGGTCACCGAGACGAAGCTGGGGCCCAGCGGCTCCAGGCGCTTGATGCACTCCCACAGGGTCTCCTGCATCTTCTCGGTCTTGGGCGGGAAGAATTCGAACGAGACGCTGACGGGCCGCGAGGTGGCGGCGGCAATGGGGAGGACGGGGCTCACGCTTGGGCTCCTGTGGCAATCATCTTCGCAAGGGGTCGGTCGGCGCGGGTGGCGGTCCACAGCACGACGGTCAATTGGCGGCCGGGAAGGCGGGTGACCGGGCCGGGGGTCAGGCCGGCGGCCCGCAGCCAGCCGGCGACTTCCTCGTCGGTGAAGCCCAGGCGGCGGTGGGCGTGCTCGTCGCGCAGCGCTTCCAGGTGGTGGGGGGCGAAATCCACCACCAGCAGCAGGCCGCCGGGTTGCAGCACGCGCGCGGCTTCAGCCACCACCGCGGCCGGATCGGCGGCATAGTGCAGCACCTGATGGATGGTCACGGCGTCGGCGCTGGCGGCCGGCAGCGGCAATTGGGTGATGTCGCCCTGGCGCACCATGCAATGGCGCAAGCCCGCGCGCTCCAGATTGGCGCGCGCCACGGCCAGCATCTCGCGCGAAAGATCGATGCCGATGCCGCGCTCCACATGGGGGGCCAGCACCTCCAGCACGCGGCCGGTGCCGGTGCCCATGTCCACCAGGTCGTGGATGGCGTGGCCGCCCAGGGCGGCGACCAGGGCGCGCTCCACCTCGCGGTCGTCCACGTGCAGGGTGCGGATCTCGTCCCAGCGCTCGGCGTTTTGGGTGAAATAGTCCTGGGCCTTGGCGGCGCGGTTGGCGCGCACCGCCTCCAGCCGCTGCTGGTCCAGCGCCAGTACCGGGTCGTCGGCGGGCAGCAGCGCCAGCAGCGCACGCCCCAGTTCGGCGCCGGCGCCCTTGGCGGCGACGCGATAGAATACCCACGCCCCTTCGGGGAAACGGTCGAGCAGCCCCGCCTCGCACATCAGCTTGAGGTGGCGGGACACGCGCGGCTGGCTCTGGCCCAGGATATGGGTCAGCTCGCTTACCGTCAGGTCACCCTGGGACAGCAGCCACAGCAGGCGCAGTCGTGTCGGCTCCGCCGCGGCGCGCAATCCCGTCAAAACCGATTCCACGACGAGGGGTCTCCGCTTCCGTCCGAAAACATATAAACATATCTTTATGCGGATATGAAGTATCTTGTTGGGCGGCGCCGCCACCCTACCTTTTCGGCCGGTGTTGCCGCGATGCCACATTGTGCGGTGCCGAAGTGTGGGCAGATTCTGCCTGCTGGTGTTTGCGCGATCTCTGTGGTACCTCCAAACGTGCGGGGGTTTCCATGTCTGGTTAAATCCCTGCTCCGTCCGATCTCGTCCCGGGCCGCTGTGTCCGCGATGCAACAGGGTAACAAGACAAGCGAATGACGACGTCCTCTCCTCGCTCCATTGCCACGCGGCTCGCCGCCCCCCTGTTCGCCCTTGCCTTGGTTGCCGGCTGCGCGACGCCGCCGCCCGCCGACGACAAGGAGGCCATGGCCGAGTGGGAGCAGACCAACGATCCGCTCGAGCCGATGAACCGGGCGATCTTCGAATTCAACGACGTCGTCGACAAGGCGCTGATCAAGCCGGTGGCCCAGGCCTATCGCGCGGTGGTCCCCGCCTTTGGCCGCGAGCGCGTGCGCGATGTGCTGAACAACCTGCGCTCGCCCATCATCCTGGCCAACGACGTGCTGCAGGGCGAGCCTGACCGCGCCATGCAGACCCTGATGCGCTTCGCCTTCAACACCGGCTTCGGCATCGGCGGCCTGTTCGATGTGGCCGCGCCGGGCGGCATCCCCTATCACGACGAGGATTTCGGCCAGACCTTCGCGGTCTGGGGCGTGGGCGAGGGGCCGTATCTGGTGCTGCCCATCCTGGGGCCGAGCAACCCGCGCGACACCACCGGCCTGGCCGCCGAATGGCTGGCCGATCCCTTCGATATCTGGATGGACAATACGGGTCGCGATTGGGTGATCTGGACCCGAACCGGCGTCGCCGGTGTTGATAAGCGCGAAAACTATCTCGACACCCTGGACGAGATCGAGAAGTCGTCGGTGGACTACTATGCCGCCATGCGGTCGCTGTATCGTCAGCGCCGTGCGGCGGACATCAAAAACGGTCCGACCATCGACAAGGTGCCGTCGCCGAGCCTGAGCGCCTCCGATTCTCCCTCGAACACGAGCAACTAGCGCCCCATGCTGTCCCGTCGTTCCCTGATCGCCGCCTTCGCCGCGGTTGCCGCCGTCGTTTCCCTGGCGGCACCGGTGCGGGCCGATACCAATGCCGACGCCCGCGCCTTCATTCAGCGCTTGGCCGATACCGCCATGAACACCGTGGCGGTCAAGGGCCTGACGGACGAGGAGCGGGCCAGCCGCTTCCGCACCCTGTTCGTCGATACCTTCGATCTGCCCGAGATCGGCAAGCTGGTGCTGGCGCGCTATTGGCGCACCGCCACGCCCGAGCAGCAGCAGGAATTCCTGCGCCTGTTCGAGGACATCCAGGTCTATACCTGGACCCGCCGTTTCAAGGATTACTCGGGCGAGACCCTGGACATCCTGGGCGTCCAGGCCGAGGGCGAGAACGACCTGCAGGTGGAATCGCGGATCAAGCGCCAGAAGCTGGACCCCATCGCCGTGAGCTGGCGGGTGCGCCGCGCCGGCGACACCTTCAAGGTGCTGGACATCAAGGTGGAGGGGGCCTCCATGGCCTTCACCCACCGCTCGGAATATTCCTCGGTGATCCAGGGCAATGGCGGCAAGGTCGAGGCCCTGCTGGCCGCCCTGCGCAAGAAGGTCGCCCAGTTGCAGGCGGAGGTCGGCACCGGCGCCCGAGCCAATTGAGGCCGGCTGTCGTCGGGCTGAAAAAGCGAGGGGCCGCCCATCGGGCGGCCCCTTTCCTTTGGCGGGGATGGGGTCACCGCATCCCCCGTCCGTCCGTTCGGCGGCGCGGTCAATAGCCGTATGGGCGGTCGCCCCAGACCAGCCCGGCCACATGGCGGCTGACGCATTTCATCAGGTCATAGGAGGGGCGGATGAATTGCAGCGCCACCCAATCATTGGTCACCGCCCGGACTTCGCCCTTGCCGGTGGCGATGCGCATGTCGGGCCAGTGAGTGGAGCGCAATTCGAACTCCATCACCTGACCCCTCCAGGTGCGGCGGCCGGCCGGCAGCGGGATTTTCATGCCGCCGATGGAGATGTCCAGCACCTCGAATTCCATGCCCTCGGCGGTGGCGATCAGCCCGGTGCCGGGGTGGCGGTCGTCGAAACGGCGATCATGCCTGATGCGAGTCTTCATGGTGTCAGTCCCCAACGCTCCCCCCGGATGCAGGCGGCGGCACGGTTGCCCGGCCGCGCCAAGCGGCGGGCGAATCATAACCGGCCCGCGCCGTACAGCCAAGGGGTGGTGCTTGTATTGGCGGCTACTTTGTGCGTAACGGGGAACTGGCTGAATGTTACTTGCACAAAAAGAAATACGCACAGGGCGACTGATTCGTTTGCGCACAATTTCTTACAATTTAATGATTTTGGCGCTGGTGGGTGGGCACTATACTACCATTGAATCAAGAGCTGCGCCTTTTGGATGAGGCGTGGCGCTCCGGGGATGTGATGGGCGTTAAAAATCAGGGCCTCTGGCGGCTCGAACAGCTGGCTGAAATCAAGGGCGTCAAAGGATATGTGGGCGTCGCATCGGTGGCGCTCAATGTTCTTGCGCTGGCCCTGCCGCTCGCGCTGTTGCAGATCTACGACCGCATCATTCCCAACAGTTCCCACGGAACTTTGCTGATCCTTATGGCCGGCGTCGCCAGCGCGGTGATCCTTGAGGCCGTTCTTCGTGTCGCCCGGTCCGAGATCGTCGGCTGGGCCGGCGTCAAGTTCGAGCATCGCGCCGGATGCGAGGCGTTCGGCCGCATCATGGCCACCCCGGCCGACGAACTGGAGCGCACCGGCGCCGGCGAACTGATCGAGCGCCTGTCCGGCCTGCCCACCGTGCGCGAGGTGTTCGGCGAGCAATGGACGCTGGTGCTGTGCGACCTGCCGTTCGTGCTGCTCTACCTGGGCGCCATCGCCTACGTGGCCGGCTGGCTGGTGCTGGCGCCCACCGCCATGCTGCTGGGCTTCGTCGCCTTCGCCGCCTATTCCACCCGCACGGTGGGCAAGGCGGTGATCGATTTCAATCAGGTGCGCGACCGCCGCCAGAACTTCAACATCGAGGTCATCCACGGCATCCACGCGGTCAAGTCCATGGCCATGGAAGGCCAGATGATCCAGCGCTATGCCCGGCTGCAGGAAAGCGTGGCGCGCGCCAATCACGAGGTGGTGCTGGGCAATTCCAAGACCCTGGCGGTGGGTCAGGCGTTCTCGCAATTGCTGACCCTGGTGGTGGTGATCGGCGGCGGCTGGCTGGTGGTCAAGGGCCACCTGACCGTGGGCGGGCTGTCGGCCTGCACCCTGCTGGCCGGCCGTGCGCTGCAGCCGGTGCAAAAGGCGGTGGCCATGTGGACGCGCTTCCAGACCGCCCTGCTGATGCGCTCGCGCTTCGCCTCGGTGCTGGAAATGCCGGCCGAGGCGCGGCCGGCGCAGCCCGCGCCGGCCCCGGCCGAAGGCGCCATCGTCCTGCGCGACGTCCGCTTCGGCTATGGCGACCAGGGCGACGAGCTGTTCAGCGGCCTGCACCTGGAGGTCCGCCCGGGCGAGCGCGTCGCCATCGCCGGCGACAACGGTTCGGGCAAGTCCACCCTGTTGCGCCTGATCCTGGGCGCGCAGCGGCCCACGGGCGGCGAGATCGCCATCGACGGCGTGCCGGTCGCCGCCTACGACCCCGAGGGGCTGCGGGCGGGACCCGTCGCCTATGTGCCGCAATACAGCGAATTGTTCCGCGGCACCATCATGGACAATTTGACCATGTTCCGCCCGGCCTTGCGCAAGCAGGCCCTGGCCATCGCCAAGGACCTGGGGCTGGACGAGGTGGTCTATCGCCTGCCCGGCGGCTACGACACCCGCATCGGCGAGGGGTCTACCGAATCGCTGCCGCGCGGCGTGACGCAGCGCATTGCGGTCGTGCGCGCCCTGGCCACCCGGCCGCGCATCGTGCTGTTCGACGAGGCCAACGCCTGCATGGACGGCCCCGGTGACGAACAGTTGCGGCGCTATCTGGAAAATCTGGGGCGGGACTGCACCATGATCCTGGTGACCTTGCGGCCCAGCCTGCAGAAGATGGCCGACCGCGTGCTGGTGCTGAACGGGCGCCGGTTGGAACCCAAGGCGCCGACCCCGCAGGCCCCCGCGCCGGCGCCGGCCGACGCCCCCGCCATTGCCGTCGGAAGGGCCGCGGAATGACCCCGACCGGCACTCCCGCCACTCCCCTTGGGTGGGGAAGCCACGCCGCCGCCGCCGAGCTGACCGAAAGCCAGGCGGTCGAAGGCGTGCTGGGCGGCTTTCGCGCCGTCACCGATCTGGCCGCCTGCATCCTGCCGCTGTTGCAGGCGCTGCACTGGGACGGCGATCTGGTCCATGTGGCCGAGGCGCTGCCCCATTTCGCCGACCAGCTCGACCTGACCGACCTGCTGAACGTCATGGCCAACATGGGCTATGCCAGCACCTCGGAACGGCTGCGCCCGGCGCGCATGGACCCCCGGCTGATGCCGTGCCTGTACCTGCCCGAAGGCGATTATTCCATGGCCATGGTGCTGGTGCGCCCGGCCGAGCAGCCCGGCCAGGTGGTGGCGTTCGACGCCGCCGCGCGCTCCTACGTCACCATTCCGGCACCCGATGCCAGCGGCCTGATCTATCTGTTCCGCCCCCTGGCCGAGGACGAGCGCCAGGAGATGGAAGAGGCGCCGCGCAACTTCGTCGGCCTGGTGCTCAACCGGTTCAAGCCGCTGTTCGGCCAGATGCTGTTCGCCAGCCTGGTGTCCAACCTGCTGGTGCTGGCGACGCCGCTGTTCATCATGGCCATCTACGACAAGTACCTGCCCACCGGTGCCACGGGCATCCTGGTGTCGTTGCTGGCTGGCGTCGCGGTGGCGGTGGCCGGCGATTTCGCCATCCGCGCCATTCGCGCCCGCATGATCGCCTATATCGGCGCCCGTCTCGACCACCTGCTGGGGCTGGCGATCTTCCGCCGCCTGCTGCTCTTGGCGCCGCCCTATACCGAACTGGCCAATCCCAACGCCCAGATCGCGCGGCTGCGCGATTTCGAACTGGTGCGCGAGTTCTTCACCGGCCCCTTGGCCACCACCCTGGCCGAGATGCCGTTCGTCATCCTGTTCCTGGTGGTGATGGGGCTGTTGGGCGGCTCGCTGGTGGCGGTGCCGGCCGGCGCCCTGGTGGTGTTCCTGCTGGTGGCGCATTTCGCCCGGCCACTGGTCGAGCGGCGGGTCAACGCCTCCACCCGTGCCGCCTCGCGCCGCCAGGAATTCCTGGTCGAAGCGCTGTCCAAGCCGCGCGCCATCAAGGAAGCCGGCGCCGAGGAGGTGTGGCGCGAACGCTATCGGGCGCTTTCGGCGGATGCCGGCCTCAAGGGGCACGCCGCCGCCCAGGCGCTGGCGGTGGTGTCGTCCATTTCCCAGGCCATCGTGGTGCTGACCGGCCTGATGACCCTGGGCTGGGGCGTCATCCGGGTGCTGGAAGGCGCCATGACGGTGGGCGCGCTGATGGCGTCCATGATGATGGTGTGGTGGATCCTGCGCCCCCTTCAGACTGCGTTCTCGCTGTTCTCGCAGATCGAGCGCGTGCGCGCCTCGGTGGTCCAGATCAACCGCCTCATGCAGGTCAAGCCCGAGCGCGTGGGCACGCCCGCGGTGCAGTCGCAGCCGCGCCTGAGCGGCCGGCTGACGCTCAACAACGTGTCCTTGCGCTATCACCCCGATGCCGACCCGGCGGTGCTGGGCGTCACCGTCCAGGTGGAGCCGGGCGAGATCGTCGCGCTGATCGGTCCCAACGGCTGCGGCAAGTCCACTCTGCTCAAGCTGATCCTGGGGCTGTACCGGCCGCAGACCGGCGCGGTGCAGTTGGACAACATCGACATCCGCCAGCTCGACCCCATCGAGCTGCGCCGGGCCATCGCCTATGTGCCCCAGCAGCCCGAGATGTTCTTCGGCACCATCGCGCAGAACCTGCGTCTGGTCCGCCCGGTGGCGACCGAGGCCGAACTGCGCTGGGCCTGCCAGGAGGCGGGCGTGCTGGACGAGATCGAGGCGCTGGAACGCGGCTTCGAGACCCGCCTGGGCGATGGCAAGACCGACCGCGTGTCGTCCAGCCTGCGCCAGCGGCTGTCGCTGGCGCGGGCCTATCTCAAGCGCGCGCCGGTGACGCTGATGGACGAACCGGCCTCGGGCCTGGATTTCATGGCCGACCGCAATTTCATGATGACGCTGGAACGCATGCGCGGCCACAGCACGGTGGTGCTGGTGACCCATCGCCCCAGCCATCTGAAGCTGGCCGACAAGATCGTGGTGATGCAACAGGGCCAAGTGCGCATGGCCGGCCCGGCCAAGCAGGTGCTGGACCGCCTGCCCGCCGGCTTCTTCTAAGGATCGGGACCAAGTCAAGATGACCCAGATGGCCGCAAATCAGGGACCGTTGAAGCTGGAGAAGGCGTCGCGCCAGGTCCGGCATCTCGCCCACTTCGCCATCGTCGAGGAAGCGGGCATGTCGGCGGTGTCGCGCATGTCGGTGGTGATCGTCACCGTGGTGGTGGTCGGCTTCATCCTGTGGGCCAGCCTGATGCGCATGGACGAGGTGGCGTCCACCTTCGGTTCGGTGGTGCCGGCGCGTTCGGTCCAGGTGGTGCAGCATCTGGAGGGCGGCATCGTGCGCGACATCCTGGTCGAGGACCGCGCCATGGTCGAGGCCGGCCAGACCCTGGTCCGCCTGGACCCGGTCCAGGCCACCGCCGAGATGGAGCAGGCGCAAAGCCGCCGCGTCGGCCTGATGCTCAAGGCCGAACGCCTGCGCGCCTTCGTCGAGGCGCGCGAACCCGATTTCGGCGTCGTCGCGCCCAAGTACAAGGGGCTGGCCGCCGACCAGATCGACATCCTGCGCGCCGACACCGACCGCTGGCTGTCCCAGGGCAACGTGCTGATGGAGCAGTTGAGCCAGAAGCGCGAGGAAATCGCCGCCGCCGCCGCCCAGGAGCGCAGCGTGCGCGAGCAATTGTCGCTGGTGGCCGAGGAAGCGCAGATGCGCGAGACCCTGTACAAGGCCGGGCACACCAGCAAGGTGGATTACTTCGCCGTGCTGCGCCAGAAGGCGGCCATCGAGTCGGAAATCTCGCGCCTGCAAGGCCAGCAGCGCACCGCCGGCAAGGCGGTGGAGGAGCTGGAGCGCCGCCTGGCCGACCTGGACAACAACCAGCGCCAGGACGCGCTGAAGGATCTGGGCACGGTGACCGCCGAACTGTCGCAGGTCGAGGAATCGGTGGCGCGCCTGCAGGACCGCGTCAACCGGCTCGAGGTGGTGGCGCCGGTGCGCGGCTATGTGCAGAACCTCAAGGCCAAGACGGTGGGCGCGGTGGTGCCGGCCGGCGGCATGATCATGGAGATCGTGCCGGTGGACGACGACCTGCTGGTGGAAACCAAGATCAACACCCGCGACGTCGGCCATCTGTCGGCGGGGCAGAAGGTCATCGTCAAGGTGGCGTCCTACGACTTCGTCCGCTACGGCAGCGTGGCCGGCACGCTCAGGTCGGTGTCCGCCACCACCTATCTCGATGAGAAGGACAACACCCCCTATTACAAGGGATGGATCCAGTTGGAGCATCCCTGGGTGGGGGACAAGGCGGCGGGCAACGCCATCCTGCCCGGCATGACGGTGCAGGCGGACATCGTCACCGGCAACAAGACTTTGCTGCAGTACTTGCTCAAGCCGATTCAAACGTCGGTGGCGCAAGCGTTCCACGAACGCTGATACGGGTTGGTGTGGGGAGGGGATCATGGCGGAAGACCTGGGCAACGAAGGCAATGCGGCCGGCGGCATCGACAACGGCGCGCCCGACCAGAACTTGCAGACGCTGCATGCGCTGCATCTGGACGGAAAGGGGGCGCCCCAGCTTGAGGACGCGGACGAACGCTCGCTGACCCAGTCGGGCGATGTACGCCCCGAGGACGTGACCGGCAACGCCAATGTGCAAAGCGCCGGCCGCGCCACCTATGAACAGATGGTGCAGGCCGGCATCCGCGAGGAGCGGGTGGTGCCCACCGGCGACAACGTGGTGGTCGATGCGGTCCAGCCCACCTTCCGCGACAACGGCGTGGAGGCCCGGTTCGACAACGTCCAGCCCGCCTTCACCCCGCCCCCCGGCCCGCCCGAGGCGGCGGCCGGTCCCGACACCGCCGACGCGGCCCGGCCGCAGGGCGATCAGTTGATCGCCCCCGACCCGGTCATGCGCGCCCCGGCGGACCCCGCGCCCGAGGGCG
>JAFAAW010000012.1 GCA_023426365.1 Pseudomonadota bacterium | reverse complement strand
CGCTCGGTCCTGGTGGACGCCAAGGCCGACATCCTGCTGTACGGCAATGCCGAGCGCGCGCTGGTGGAGATGGCGCACCGCATCGCCGCCGGGGAAAACCCGCGCACCTTCTTCGACATTCGCGGGGTCGCGCTGATGCGCGACCGCGTGCCCGAGGACTGGCAGGTAGCCGACTGGTCCGATTGCGAACCGGCCGAGATACCGCGCGCCAAGGGCGAGCGGGCGGTGGTGCGTCTGCCCTCCTACGAACAGGTGGCGGCCGATCCGGTGCTGTACGGCCATGCCTCGCGCATCCTGCACCAGGAGGCCAATCCGGGAAACGCCCGCGCCCTGGTCCAGCGCCACGGCGACAAGGAGGTGTGGCTGACGCCGCCGCCCATCCCGCTGACCACGGCGGAGATGGACGGCGTCTACGACCTGGCCTATGCGCGCGCCCCGCATCCCGGCTATGGCGACGCCAAGATCCCGGCGTGGGAGATGATCCGCTTTTCGGTCAACATCATGCGCGGCTGTTTCGGCGGCTGTTCCTTCTGTTCGATCACCGAGCACGAGGGCCGGGTGATCCAGAGCCGCTCGGAAAAGTCGATCCTGAAAGAGATCGAGGCCATCCGCGACAAGACCAAGGGCTTCACCGGCACCATCTCGGACCTGGGCGGGCCGACCGCCAACATGTGGCGGCTGAACTGCAAGGACCCCGAGATCCAGGCGGTGTGCCGCCGCCCGTCCTGCGTCTATCCCGACATCTGCAAGAACCTGGAAACCAACCACGATCCGTTGATCGCGCTGTATCGCAAGGCGCGCGCCATCCGGGGCGTCAAGCGCATCAGCATCGGCTCGGGCGTGCGCTACGACCTGGCGGTGAAAAGCCCCGCCTATATCAAGGAACTGGTGGCCCACCATGTGGGCGGATACCTGAAGATCGCGCCCGAGCACACCGAGGACGGCCCGCTGTCCAAGATGATGAAGCCGGGCATGGGCGCCTATGACCGCTTCAAGCAATTGTTCGAACAAGCGGCGCGCGAGGCGGGCAAGAAATACTATCTGATCCCCTATTTCATCGCCGCCCATCCCGGCACCACCGACCGCGACATGATGAACCTGGCGTTGTGGCTCAAGCGCAACGGCTTCAAGGCCGATCAGGTGCAGACCTTCCTGCCGTCGCCCATGTCGTTGTCCACCGCCATGTACCATTCGCGGCGCAACCCGCTGGCCCCCATCCGCCGGTCGGGCGGCGAGGAGGTGTTCAGTGCGCGCGGCGAACGCCAGCGGCGCCTGCACAAGGCGTTCCTGCGCTACCACGATCCCGAGAACTGGCCGATCCTGCGCGACGCGCTGAAGGCCATGGGCCGGGCCGACCTGATCGGGCCGGGCCAGCACCAATTGGTGCCCGCTCACCAGCCGATGGGGACCGGCTGCAAGGGCAAGGGCAGGGGCGGCGGCAGTGGCAGTGGCAGTGGCAGGCCGTTCATGACCCAGCACACGCGCACGCCGCCGCGCAACCGTCGCTGAGGCAGTCCATTTTTCGGACAACCGCATTCGCTGTCGGGCAAGGCAACATCAGCCAAAAGTATATAAGAACCCTCTGAACTTTCCTTCCTCCCCTGGCCGGGGTCATGATGGGGATGCAACTGCATCCATGGGGGGAAGATGCGGGTTCGGGGGTTCTTTTTCGTCTGCATGTCCGTTGTCGCGGCCATGGCGGTGCTGGCGGCGCTTGGTCAGGTCTGGAACGGCCTCGAGGATCGCTCCCGATTGGCCCGCGCCCGGGCCATGGCGGATTTCCAGGGAACGCTGCTGCGGCTGGCCGAGCGGGTCAGTCTGGAGCGCGGCTCCCACACCCTGGCGCTGGGCGCCGCATCGCCGCTGTCGGAGGACGCGGCGGCCAAGCTGGCGGCCGAACGCAAGGCCACCGAAGCCGCCTTCGCCGCCGCGCTGGCGGCTGCCCTGGACGATCGCGCCGCAGTGGTTGATGGGCTGCGCGCCAAGCTGAGGGCGGCCCGCGAGCCGGTGCTGCGCGCCCTGGAAAAGCCGCCCGGCCAGCGCAACCCGTCGGTGTCCAAAGCCTGGGTCGCCGCCAATTTCCAGGTGGGCGACGGCGTCATCGCCACCGCCACCGGCGACCTGCCGGCCTTGAACGCCCAGGCTGCCGACGTGGCGGATTATGTCGGCCTGGGCCACGCTTCGGCCAATCTTCGCAATCAGGTCGGGCACCGCAACACCACGTTCCTGGTGGTGATCGGCGCCGGTGCGCCCATGACCGTCGAGCAGGTGGAGCGGCACAACAAGCTGACCGGCCGCATCGACCAGATCTGGGAGGAGATCAAGGCCGAACTGGCCATGCTGGACCATGGTCCGGCGGTGGCGGCGGCGGCCGGCAAGGTGGAAAAGGGCCTGTTCGGCGACGCCGCGGCGGTGATCCAGGCGCATGAGGCGGCCAGCCGCGCCGGCGCCCCCTATCCGCTGTCGGCGGCGGATTTCCGCGCCAAGACCCTGCCGCATTTTTCCGCCATCGGCGAATTGCGCGACGCCTTCGTGGCGCGCGGCCTCGAAGTGTGCGACGCCGCCCTGGCGGCGGCCAATTGGCGTCTGGCCCTGGCCTGCTTCTGGCTGGTGGTGATGGTGGCGCTGATTGGCGGCGTGACCATGCTGTTCAACCGCCGCGTGGTGTCCACCATGATCCGGACGGCGGGCGCCATCTCGGCCATGGCCCGCGACGATCTGGACGTGGTGGTGCCCGGCAGCCATCGCCACGACGAACTGGGCGAGATCGGCCGCGCCCTGGAAACCCTGCGCGGCAATGCCAAGGCGGCGCGGGATGCCGCCGCCGAACGGGCCGCCGAGCGCGCCGCCCGCGAACAGGCGCGCCAGCGCACCGACGAGCAATTGCGTGGGCTGGCCGAGCGGGTCGAGACCCTGTTGCGCGCGGCCGACGACAATGTGGGGGCGCTCAAGGACGGCGCCGTGGCCTTGGCCCGCCAGGCGGACGGCGCCACCGACGGCTCGCGGCAGGTGGCGCGCGCGGCCGACGATGCCGCCGCCAACGTCCAGGCGGTGGCCAGCGCCACCGAGCAATTGCTGGCTTCCATCCGCGAGATCGGTCAGGTGGTCGGCGGCATGGCCGCCACCGCCCGCGAGGCGGTGGCCGAGGCCCAGCACAGCCGCGATTCGGTGACGGCGCTGACCGAAGGCGCCGGCCGCATCGGCGAGATCGTCGCCCTGATCAACACCATCGCGGCGCAGACCAATCTTTTGGCGCTGAACGCCACCATCGAGGCCGCCCGCGCCGGCGACGCCGGCAAGGGCTTCGCCGTGGTGGCCGGCGAGGTCAAGGCCCTGGCCAACCAGACGGCCAAGGCCACCGAGCAGATCCAGTCCCAGGTGGCCGCCATCCGCGACGGCACCGCCGCCACCTGCGCGGCCATTTCGGCCATCACCGGCACGGTGGGCCGCATGAGCGAGCTGGCGACCTCGGTGGCGTCGGCGGTAGAACAGCAGAACAGCGCCACCGCCGAGATCGCCCGTGCCATCCAGCAGGCGTCGGACGGCGTCGCCACGGTGGCGGAAAATATCTCCGCGGTTCAGGGCGCCATCGACCATACCAGCCGCTCGGCGGGCGAGGTGGGGCAGGTGTCGTCGTCGCTGGCGGCGCAGACCCATACCCTGCGTGACGAGTTCGGCCAGGTGATGGAATTGGTGCGCGGCACCGGCTGAGGATTGCCGCCCGGCGGCCCGCTCAGTCCAGCAGGGCGTCCAGGAAAATCTCGCCGTAGCGGGCCAGCTTGGATTCGCCGATGCCGTGGATGCCGCGCATTTCCTCCAGCGACAGCGGGCGGCGCGCGGCCAGCTCCATCAGCGTGCGGTCGGGGAACACGGCATAGGCGGGGATGCCCTGGTCGGCGGCCAGCTCGCGGCGCAGCTTCTTAAGCGCGGCCAGCAGGTCGGAATCGTATTCGGCGGGCAATTGGGCGGCCGGGGTGCGCGCCTTTTTCTGGCGCGGGCGCAGGGCGTCCAGGCGGATTTCCACCCGCGCCTTGCCGCGCAGCACGTTGCCGCCGTCCTCGGTCAGCCGCCAGGCGCCGAACTCGGACAGATCTTGGGTCACCAGCCCCAAGGCGTAAAGCTGGCGCAGGATGGCGCGCCATTGCTCGCGCGTGCGGTCGCGCCCGACCCCGAAGGTGGGCAATTGCTGGTGGCCGTGGTGGATGACAGCATCGCTTTCCGTGCCCGCCAGGACGTTGATCAGGTGTTCGGCGCCGAAGCGCTGGCCGGTGCGGTAGATGGCCGACAGGAATTTCTGGGCGTCGATGGTGCCGTCATAGACCTCGACGCCGTGGATGCACAGGTCGCAATGGCCGCAGGGTTCGGATTGTTCGCCGAAATAGGCCAGAAGCGTCTGGCGGCGGCAGCGCGGTGCCTCGCACAGGGCCAGCAGCGCGTTCAGCTTGGCGCGCTCGATGCGCTTTTGCTCGTCGGATGCCTGGCTTTCCTCGATCTGCAGCGCGCGCAGGCGCACGTCGCCCAGGCCGTACAGGGTCAGCGTGTCGGCCGGCAATCCGTCGCGGCCGGCGCGGCCGATCTCCTGATAATAGGCCTCGATGCTTTTCGGCAGGTCGGCATGGGCGACGAAGCGCACGTCGGGCTTGTCGATGCCCATGCCGAAGGCGATGGTCGCCACCATGGTGATGCCGTCCTCGCGCAGGAAGGCGTCCTGGTTGGCCTCGCGGACCTGCTTGTCCAGCCCGGCGTGATAGACCAGCGCGCGGTGGCCGGCGGCGTTGAAGGCCTCGGCCATGTCCTCGCAGCCCGAGCGCGACGCGCAATAGACCACGCCGCTTTGGCCCTTGCGTTGCCCCAGGAAGTCCAGCAACTGCTTGCGCGCGCTGTTCTTGGCCGCCATGGCCAGCAACAGGTTGGGGCGGTCGAAGCCGCCGATGAAGATGCGGGGCTCCTCGTCGAACAGCCGTTGCGCGATGTCGCTGCGGGTGGCGGCGTCGGCGGTGGCGGTGAACGCCACGGTCTGGATGCCGCCCAGTTCGCGCCGCAATTCGCCCAGCGCCAGGTATTCCGGGCGGAAATCGTGGCCCCAGGCGCTGACGCAATGGGCCTCGTCGATGGCAAGGCGGGTGGCGCCGGCATTGCGCAGCAATTCCACCGTGTCGGGGCGCGCCAGCCGCTCGGGCGCCAGATACAACAGCCGCAATTCGCCGTCGCGCAGGCTGTCGAAGATGCGGCGGCTTTCGGCGGCGTCGTTGCTGGAATTGAGCGCGGCGGCGTTGATGCCGTAATTGGTCAGCTGCGCCACCTGGTCGCGCATCAGCGCGATCAGCGGCGACACCACCACGGTCAGGCCGTTGCCGACCAGCGCCGGCAATTGGTAGCACAGCGACTTGCCGGCGCCGGTGGGCATGATGGCCAGCACGTTCTCGCCGCCCAGGATGGCGCCGATGATGGCATCCTGGCCGGGACGGAATTCGTCGAAACCGAAGACGGAACGAAGCAGGGCGCGGGCGCGGTCGAGCATGGCGGGCGGACTATATCCGCCCGGGGGCGCACATGCCACGATATCCGTCCACCTGGCTTCGCGATGACATCCGTCCACGCGGCTTCGCCACGACATCCGTCCACGCGGCTTCGCCACGACATCCATCCACGCGGCTTCGCCACGATCTTGCCATCAACCGGACATTGTCGCGACGCAAAGGGGGTAGAGAGTACCCCTCATCGCAACTGTCTTCATAAGAGACGTCCATGATCCGCAAAGCCGTTCTTCCCGTTGCCGGTATGGGTACCCGCGTGCTGCCCGCCACCAAGGTGCTGCCCAAGGAATTGCTGCCGGTGGTCGACAAGCCGCTGATCCAGTATGCCGTCGAGGAGGCGGCCGAGGCCGGGATCACCGAGATCGTGCTGGTCACCGCCAAGGGCAAGGAATTGCTGGCCGACCATTTCGACACCTCGGCCGAGCTGGAGCGCCAATTGGAGGCGCGCGGCAAGACGGATCTGCTCGAGATCGCGCGGTCCACCTGCCCCAAGGGCGTGACCATCACCACGGTGCGCCAGCCGGCGCCCCTGGGCCTGGGCCACGCGGTGTGGTGCGCGCGCCCCGTTGTGGGCAACGAACCCTTCGCCGTGCTGCTGCCCGACGACCTGATCATGGGCAAGCCGGGCTGCCTCAAGCAGATGGTGGATCAGTGGACGCATACCGGCGGCCATCTGGTGGCGGTGGAAAACGTGCCGCTGTCCCAGGTCAACCGCTACGGCATCCTCGACGTCATCGAGGAGGTGGGCCAGGTGGCGCGTGCGCGCGGGATGGTGGAAAAGCCCGCTCCCGAGGCCGCGCCGTCTACGCTGTCGGTGATCGGCCGCTACATCCTGGAGCCGGCGGTGTTCGATTATCTGGACAAGAAGCAGAAGGGGCAGGGCGGCGAGATCCAGTTGACCGACGCCATCGCCGCCACCATCGGCCAGGTGGGCCTGTCCGGCCTGCGCTTCGTCGGCACCCGCTACGACTGCGGCAACAAGGCGGGCTACGTCACCGCCATCGTCGATGCCGCGCTGGCGCACCCGGAAACCGCCGCCGCCCTTTATGCCCATCTGGAAAGCGTGATGGGCCGCCGGGTGGCGTGACGCCTCCACCTGGAGTATGGTCGTGGTATCGGAAGGTGGGGTTGTTTCGGCCCCACCTTTTGATTTAAGTGGAGGCATTCCAACCCCCGGAAGACAGCCCATGCAAATGCCCTGGTTGCCCAGCCTGAACATGGGCGTCAGTGCCCTCGATGACGAACACCGCCACATGTTCGAGGTGCTCGAGGAACTGGGCGCCAGCGTCACCGCCGCCAACCTTTCCGGCCTGCGCGTGCTGCTGGACGAATTACGCACGGCCACCTTGGAGCATTTCCGGGCGGAAGAGGCCCTGATGGCGCGCTATCGCTATCCCGCCAGCGCCGCCCACCAGGCCGAGCACGAGCGCGTCCGCGCGACCCTGGCGTCGTTGGAGAGTTATCTGCGCGACGAGCGGCTCGAGCTGTTCGCCCATGCGCTGGCGGCGTTTACGGCCGAGTATTTCCACGGCGTGCTGGTCCATGACGGCCTGTTCGGCCGCTTCCTGCGCGACCACGGACATGGGGAGGAGGCGGCGCCGTGCCACCCGTGTTCCCCTGCCAATCCTCCCCATCCGCGGCCTGCCGCGTCTTAGACCATCGAGCGTCAAGTATGACGCACGCTGGTCTGGTTTTATGTTTGGCCCTCGCCGGGCGCGCGCTTGTGCGCGCTTGGCCGCCGCCTCAATGGCGGCAGATCGCGGCTGTGCGTCAGAGTTGGCGCCCGCCGCGTCTTCGCAGAGCGCGCCCGCCGGCGCCTGTCCGGCGGCCCGTGATCCGCCGATGACGCCCCCTTCCCGGAAGGGGGCGTTTTTCGTTGTGGCCGCCCCCGGGCGGAAGATGGAAGAGCCGGGTTTGGATGGCTTCCAGGCTTCCTGGGGAGAAACCCTTATTGCGCCGCGCCCATGGACGTGATCGGTGCCAGGGATGGGTGGTTTCAGATTGGAATCTCTCCAGACTGTATCTGGAATCACTCAAATCATTGACGTATCTCAATGCGCCTCAAGCGATTTCAGCGATCCTTTAACCCGAGCGCGCAGCCGCCGGACATCGTGCCGGTACGACCGGAGGGGGAGCCGTCGTGGGCGCGTTCAGTTGTTCCCCGTTTCCGCTGTGGGAATGGGGTCCGCCACCTTTCTAGGGGGATTGCCAATGTCTCTGCGCCGTACTCTGTCCTTGGCCGCCGTGCTGGCGGTGACTGCCGGCCTGGCCCACGCCGCGCCCGCCGCGGACGAGCCGATCCAGCCGATCCAGCCGGCCAAGGTCAAGGATGCTGCCCTGGTCGAACTGGGCAAGAAGCTGTGGTTCGATACCCGCCTGTCCAAGTCGGGCTTCATCTCGTGCAACTCGTGCCACAACCTGTCCATGGGCGGCACCGATAACCTCAAGACCTCGATCGGCCACAACTGGGCCAAGGGTCCGATCAACGCCCCGACCGTGCTGAATTCCAGCCTGAACGTGGCCCAGTTCTGGGACGGCCGCGCCGCCGACCTCAAGGACCAGGCGGGCGGCCCCATCGCCAATCCGGGCGAGATGGCGTCGAACCACACCCTGGCCGTGGAAGTGCTGCAGTCCATCCCCGGTTATGTGGGCGAGTTCAAGAAGGTGTTCGGCAGCGAGAAGATCTCGATCGACGAGGTCACCAAGGCCATTGCCGCGTTCGAGGAAACCCTGGTCACCCCCAACTCGCGCTTCGACAAGTGGCTGAAGGGCGACAAGAAGGCCCTGACCCCGAACGAGCTCGCCGGCTATCAGCTGTTCAAGGATTCGGGCTGCACCGCCTGCCATAACGGCCCGGCCGTGGGCGGCAACTCGTTCCAGAAGATGGGCGTGGTCGAGCCGTACCAGGCCACCAGCCCGGCCGAGGGCCGCGTCGCCGTCACCAAGGACGAAGCCGACCGCTTCAACTTCAAGGTGCCGACCCTGCGCAACGTGGAACTGACCTATCCCTACTTCCACGATGGCGAGGCCGCCACCCTGAGCCAGGCGGTGGACACCATGGGCCGTATTCAGCTCGGCAAGAACTTCTCTGCCGACGAAAACGCCAAGATCGTCGCTTTCCTCAAGACCCTGACCGGCGAGCAGCCCAGCTTCGCGCTGCCGATCCTGCCGCCGTCGTCCGACGCCACCCCGCGTCCGGTGCCGTTCGACAAGTAATCGGTGGTTCTTGCGCGGGCCGGCCGGGGCAACCCGGCCGGCCCGTTTTGTTTGTGGCTTCGTGTTCGTGGCTTGGCGATGGCGCGCCATGGCCGGAACCTCGATCCCGGCACCGCCGTTCATGCGGTAGTCGAGGAGGAGACAGCATGGCGGCACCCAATCTGGTCGAGGCCCTTCAGGGCGCGCATTTCCCCAGCGACCGCGCCCAGTTGCTGGACTATGCCCGGCGCAACAACCTGCCCGAGGGGGCGCTTGCGGTGCTGGAGGCCATTCCCGACCGCCGCTACGGCGACGTGGGCGAGGTGTTCATCGCGCTGCCCCAATCGGCCGCCGAAGACGCCGCGGAGGACGCGGCGGAAGCCGTCGCGACGTTGCCGGTGGGGCTGGAATGGTGGATGCAGGGCTGGCAACAGATGATGGCGCCGTGGTCGGTGATGACCCATTGCATGCGCCGTTCCACGGAGAGCTGGCCGCAATGGATGCGGCTGGCCCAGCGGATGTGGTTCCCCTGGACCAGATAGGCCCCGGGCGGCTCAGCCGTCCAGTTCCACCAGCATCCAGGCGTGGTCGGCGCTGAACCCGGCCACGATGAAGCGGGCGTGCTCCAGGCTGGGGGCGTTGATCACCATGAAGGGCTTGCCGTCCTGATAGCACATGAAGTTGCGGTAGGGGCTGGTGCGCCCGGCCGGGGCGGCCAGACTGCGGATGAAATCGGAATCCGCGATCTTGGTGGCGGCAGTCCGCAGCATCTGCAACATGGCTTCTCTCCCGGTTGGGTTCCGCATCGGTGTGGGGCGGTGGTATAGCGGGATAGGTATGGTGGATGGAACCCGTTCCAAGAGGTATTCCCAACGGGGCAGCCGCCATCGCATCGCACCTCTCCAAAGGTGCGTTTAACCGGCTGGAAACGGTGGATCGGCCAGGATGGGGGATGACCTTCGCCCAGGCCCTGTCCGCCGCCTACGCCGTCTCGGGAGTTGCCGCCTGCGCCTTCTATGGGCCGCAATTGCGGCGGCTGGTGCGCGACGCCTCGGCGCGGCGCGCCATGTCGGCGGCGTCGTGGGGCGGCTGGCTGGCGGTCAGCCTGGTGGCGGTCGCCTATGGCGCCGTGGTCGCCGCCCAGGCCGAGATGGTACTGGTCGCCGCCTCCAACGCGACGTGCCAGATGCTGGTGCTGGCCCTGGTTCTCGGCCAGCGGTGGCGGGATCGGCGGCACGCCGCTGCCGGCCCTTGAATGACGAAGCCGGCACCCGAAGGTGCCGGCTTTTTCCCGTCCGGAGCTTGCCCGGCATTGCCGTGATCGGTCGATCCCCCGACCGTCCGATCCCAGGCTTGTCAGCGGCGCGCCATGCGGTTGCGCACGCTGGTCAGGGTGTTGCGCAGCTCGGGGTGGTGGGGCAGCAGGCGCTCCGCCAGTTCGTGGGCGCGCACGCGGTCGATGGAGCCGGTGTTGAATTCAACTTCCAGCATCTTGGCCAGTTGGACCATTTCGTCGAAGGTAGTCATGTCATTGCCCGCCCGTTGGGTTTCCTTAACCAAAAAGAAACCACACCAAGGGGTGGGTGCGTTAGGAAGCGAAGGTATATGATCCCCCGGAAAGGTGTATCTACACCTGTTGCGCCGCGAAACTTCTGCCTTCGTATAGTAAAGCAGAAACAATGCTTAAAATTTTAGGCATTGTCGGGGCGCCTGCCTCGGGCGGGCCGGCGGGTGCGGTGATCAGCGCTTGCCGATGATGTTCAGGTTGGCTTCCAGCGCCAGCGTCAGCGGACAGGGCGAGCGTTCCTCGCCATTGACCATGCAGCGGCCGGGCCAGCCGTCCAGCGATTGCTGGTCCAGCACCAGATATTGGGCGTGCTTGCACGAATACAGCCGCTCCGACGCCTCGCCGGGGGCAAGCGCGCCGGTGGGCACCATCCAGGTGTTCAGCTCCGCCTTGTCGCCGTCCAGGGTGCGCATCAGGGCATAGGTGGACAGCGTGGCCTGGCCGCTGTTGACGGCGCGCACGACGAAGCGGCACGAGGCGCGGTCGGGCACGCCGGGAAAATGGACCTGGGTCACGCTGATCTTCAGGCCGCCGATGCGGTCGGCGACGATGGGCGGCGGCAGCAGATCGGTGCGCTGCAACGAGATGCTGGCGGGCAGCCCCTTGCCGTCCTTGGACGCCGACGCGGCGGGCGCTGTGGGAAAAACCGCCACCAGGGCGAGCGCCGCCAGTACAGCCAAACTCTTCCGTGCCAATAAAGCGTCCTCCATCCAGGGTCCCACCCCTCGGATGGCGCTATTTTCGCACCTGCACGCCTGTCGGTCCATTGCCGATATGTGCCGATTTGTATTGGCAGGTGCCCGAATTCGTCATGCAAGGGAGAGGCGGGGCGGTGCTATTGCGCGGCTTCGGCCATCGCCTCCCAGGCCGGCGGCACCTGCGGGCGGCGCGACAGGCCGCGCAGGTGACCGGCCAGGCGCGCGGCCAGCGCCACCAGGGTCAGCGTGGGGTTGGCGTGGCTGCTGGTGGGAAAGACGGCGGCGCCGACCACGTAAAGGTTGTCCATGCCGAACACCCGGCACTGGGCGTCCACCACGCCCGCCACCGGGCTGTCGGCCATGCGCGCCGTGCCCATGTGATGGCCGCCGACCGCGTTGTAGCCGTTGCGGATGGCGCTTTCGTCCACCTCCAGCCGGCCGATTTCGGCGGCCCGCAGCCGCCGGTCCAGCAGCCGGTGGGCGGCCAGCACGCCTTCGACGTCCTGCGGGGTGGCGCGCCAGTCCACCACCAGACGTGGCAGCCCCAGGGCATCGCGATCGGGTCCCAGGGTGACGCGGCTGTCGGGGTTGGGCACCTGTTCGGCATTGTAGTCCAGCGTGAAGCTGCCGCCCCGGCCGCTGACCGCCACATAGGGCAGCTTGCGCGACGCCAGCACATGGCGCAGCGTCCAATCCGCCCCGAACCAGGCCAGCCTGTGGGCGCCCAGCCCCACATTGGCCAGGTGGCGGGCGATCAGGGTCCGCCGCCCGCCGCTTTCGGCGCCGCGATAGCCGAAGCTGGCCAGCTTGCGTTCGTATTCCGCCTTGAGGAAGGTGCGCGACAGCCACATGGCCGACAGCACCGCGTTGCCGTGCGCGGGATCGGCGATCACCGGCGGCTCGAAACGCAGGATCACGTTGGTCAGTTGGCGCCGCCGCTGCACCTCGGCCGTCAGCGCGAAATGGCGGCGGACATAGATGCCGTCGAGGTCGCGCTCGTACTGGAACACCACGCGCGTGCCGGGGCGGAAATGGGCGACCGCCGCCTTGCCCTCGATGTGGCACATATAGAAGCGGCCGACCAGATCGTTGCCGGCGCCCGCCGCCAGCATCAGCCGCGCGGTTTCCAGCGCGCCTGCGGCCAGCACCACCCGCCCGGCGCGCACCCGCAGCCCGTGGCCGGCGGGGGTGGCAAAGCGCACGGCCTTGATCGCACGGCGGTTCTCGGTCAGCTCCAGCCCGGTGCAATTGGCCCCCAGCACCAGCCGCACCGACGGCGCCCGCGCCAGGGCGCGGCGATAGCGGCGGCCGAAATCGGTGGGCGGCGAAAAGCGTTCCAGCGCATGGCAGTCGATCTCGCTTCCCTCCAGGCCCGGCACCATGGCGCCCGCCCCGGGCGGCAGCGCCTCGGCGGCGCGAAAGCGAAACGGCCCCGCCTCGCAATAGGCCATGGCGCGTTCGTACCAGCGCTGCAACTCGGCATAGGGGAGAGGCCAGCCGCTCCAGCGCACGTGGGGGCGGGGTTCCAGGTCGATGGGGTCGAAGGGCACGCACCGCCCGCCCCACAGGGTCGAGCCGCCGCCCAGGGCGCGGACCCGGTACAGGGTCAGCGGCGGATGGCGGGCGGGGTCCATCACCTCGCCGGCAAAGCCGTCCAGGCGGGCGGTTTCGGGCTTGCGCCCGCCGGCCTCCAGCACCACCACGTCCAGGCCGCTGTCCTTGAGTTCATGGGCCAAGGTAATGCCGGCCGGCCCGGCCCCGACGATGGCGATATCGGCATCCAGCACGGTGTCGGCGGCGAAGTCGCGGGCATCGACGATCATCCTGGGAAACTCCAGCCGGTGTCGAGCCAGAGCCTACGCCCAAGGGCCAGGGGGTGCGCGCATGCAGGCGGGGTGGCGGGCGGAGCCGAAGAGGCGCGCCCCCGTCCGCAAGGGGGATCAGTCGCGCGGGCGGGGCAGCACCAGTTGCACCCTCAGGCTCCCTTCCGGCCGGTTGGTCAGGGTGATGTCGCCGCCATGGGCGCGCGCGGCGGCGCGGGCCACCGACAGGCCCAGACCGGTGCCGCCGGTCTCGCGGTTCCGGCTGGCCTCCAGGCGGACGAAGGGGGCGAAGACGCGCTCGAACTCCGCCTCGGGGATGCCGGGGCCGTCATCCTCCACCACCATGACCACGCCGGCGGGCGTCTCGCTCAGGCTGGCGCGGCCGCCGCCGCCGTACTTGCGGGCATTGTCCAGCAGGTTGCCCACCAGCCGCTTGAGCGCCAGCGGTCCCGCCGGCAGCACCAGGCTGTCGGGGCCGTCATAGCTGGCGCCCATGTCCTCGGCCAGCCCCTGCACCAGGGCGGCCACGTCCACCGGCCGCCGCTTCTCGCGCGTGGCGTCGTCGCGGGCAAAGGCCAGGGTGGCGGCGATCATGTGCTCCATTTCCTCCAGGTCGGCCAGCATGCGGGCACGCTGTTCGTCGTCCTCGACGAATTCGGCGCGCAGGCGCATGCGCGTCAGCGGCGTGCGCAGGTCGTGGCTGATGGCGGCCAGCATCTGGGTGCGATCCTCGACGAAGCGGCGGATGCGTCCCTGCATGACGTTGAAGGCGTGGGCGGCGGCGCGGATCTCGCGCGGGCCGGTTTCGGGCAGCGGCGGCGCGGTCACGTCGGTGCCCAGCCGCTCGGCGGCGGCGGCGAAGGTGGCAAAGGGGCGCGCCGCGTGGCGCACCGCCCACAGCGCCACCAGGGTGATGGCCACCACGGCGGTCAGCAGCAGGCCCAGGAAACGCGGCTGCCACATGGTCTCGTCGCCGTCCAGCGGCACCAGCACGTTCAGCCACGAATGGTCGGCCAGCCGCACCGACATGCGCAGGGCCGGCCCGTGGGAGAACCCGAAGCCGGCCATGCCCATGCCGCGACGATGGCCGCGCATGCCGTCATGGGGCGGCGGCTCGGGCGGCAGCCGGGTGGAGACGCGCACCTCGTGCTCCTTGAGGTGCTGGCCCAGGCGCCGGGCCACCGCCGCGCCCAGCCCGGTGCTGTCGCTTTGCTCGGGCACCAGCGGGTTCACGCTCCAGCCGGCGCGGAAGCCGGGGGTGTCCATGCTGCGCAGGGTGGCGCGCCGCGCCTCGGGCTCGGTGCCTTCCAGCAGGTTGACCATGGACGCCACCCGCTCGGCGGCGTTGCGCCCGCCCAGGGCGGCCAGCGCCTCGGAACGTTGGTTGGCAAAGGTGAACACTGCGGCCGCCAGCGCCACCACCAGCGCCGCCACCAGCACCAGCGCGGTCCGACCCAGCAAGGTGTCGGGCAGCAGCCGCATCCTCATGACCGCACCACTTCGGGGGTGAACAGATAGCCGCCGCCACGCACGGTCTTGATCAGTTGCGGGTCCTTGGCCTCGTCGCCCAGCTTGCGGCGCAGGCGGCTGACCTGAATGTCGATGGAGCGGTCGAAGGGAATGGCCTGGCGGCCGCGCGCGAAATCCAGCAACTGGTCGCGCGACAGCACCCGGCGCGGGTGCTCGACAAAGGCCAGCAACAGGTCGAACTCGCCCGCCGACAGCGCGGTGACCACGCCATCGGGACTGAGCAGGTCGCGCGTCGCCACGTCCAGCACCCAGTCCTGAAAGCGGTAGCGGGTGCCCGCGCCGTTGGCGGCCACGCCCTCCGTTGCCGCCGCCGCCGCGCCGCCCGCGGCCGGGGTTTGCGCGCGCCGCAGCACCGCCTTGATGCGGGCCAGCAATTCACGCGGGTTGAACGGCTTGGGCAGATAATCGTCGGCGCCCATCTCAAGCCCGACGATGCGGTCGGTTTCCTCGCCCATGGCGGTCAGCATGACGATGGGCACCGCCATCCCCTGGCCGCGCAGGCGGCGGGTCAGGCTCAGTCCGTCCTCGCCCGGCATCATCAGGTCCAGCACCACCAGATCGATGGCGGCGTCGGCCAGGGCGCGCTCCATCTCGGCGCCGTCCTTGGCGGCGCTGACCCGCAGGCCGTGCTTGGCCAGGAAGCGGGCCAGCAGGTCGCGGATTTCGCGGTCGTCATCGACCACCAGGATGTGGGGTTGGGTCTCCATGATGCCAGTATAGCGCGGGCGTGACGGCGTCGGCGCGGAAGATGGTAACGCTTGGTAACGACAAAGATACCCGGCGTTACCATTTTCACAATCATGGCGTTACACGCCGGCGCTGAGATGAGGCCATTCGATCCCCACTCCCCTCGGAGGACATCATGAACCGTCTTTCCCGCTTCGCCGCCACCGTCGCCGTTGTCGGCCTGGGGCTTGGCGCCGTCCAGGCCGCCGCCCAGAACGCCCCCGCCACCCCGGCCAAGCCGCCGGCCCAGGCCCAGTTGGCGCCGCTGACCGCCGAACAGGTCAAGACGGTGATCGCCGGCCGCCTGGTCACCATGCGCAGCGACCTCAAGGTGGGCAAGGTGACGGAAAAGGATGCCGACACCTATGACGTCGAGTTGCTGAAGGCCGACGGCACCGTGGCCGAACATGCGCTGGTGGACAAGATGTTCGCCCGTCCCGCCGGCGCCCTGCAAAAGGGCCGCGGCATGCATGGCCGCTTCGGTCCCGGCGACTGCCCCATGGGCAAGGGCGGCTTTGGCCCCGGCATGGGCATGGGACCGGGCATGGGCATGGGGCCGGGCGCGGGCGGTCCTGGCGGCCCGGGCGCCGGTCAGCGCTGATGCCGCGCGGGGCGGGGGACGGCGGATGCCGGCCTTCGCCCCAGCCTGCACCCCGGTCTCCGCGCGGGATGCGGCGGCACCGCATTTGACCGCTCCGCCCCGGGCGGCTATAAGGCCAAATGCGCAAGATCATATCCGTAGCCGCCGTCAATCTTGGTCTGCTGCTGGTTCTGGCCGTCATCGCCGAACTGGTTTTCGGCACTTGGTTCAGCAAGGACCCGCTGGACCAGTTGGGCCTGCCGCGCAATCAGAGCCAGACCGTTTCGGCGGGCCAGCTCTATCCCGGCGGCGGCGACGTGGTCTATCGCCGCGACCGCTGGGGCTTTCGTGGCGCCGGCATCGATCCGGCCCAGGTCACCATCCTGACCGTGGGCGGCAGCACCACCAACCAGCTTTACTTGGCCGAGGACGCCACCTGGCAGGCGGTGATGGCCCGCGAAATGGCCGCCGCCGGCCATCCGGTGGTCATCGCCAATGCCGGCATCGACGGCCAGAGCACCATCGGCCACCTGCGCGCCATGACCGACTGGTTCCCGCACGTGCCCGGCCTGAAGCCGCGTTTCGTGCTGTTCTACGTTGGTCTCAACGACGTCCACGCCGATGGCGGCGCCGTGGACCAGTTGCAGCATGCCCACAAGGTCAAGTGGTTCCGCCAGCACAGCGCCCTGTGGCAGGCCGGCACCAAGCTGGTGGGCGCCTTCAAGGCCCGGCGCGCCCGGCTGACCCACCAGCCGGTGGATTACGCCGCCGCCCAGTGGACCGACACCCCGCTCCAGCCCGACTGGAAACCCGAGGGCTATCGCAGCATCGACGCCTATCGCCAACGCCTGAGCGCCCTGGCCCGCGCCGCCCACGGCATGGGGGCGGTGCCGGTGTTCGTCACCCAGAGCCGGGGCGATTTCAAGGTGGTGGACGGCAAGGTGCTGGGCATGGTCGGCGACGGGGAGTTGAACGGCGTGGACCACTACCGCCGCCTGAGCGCCTTCAATGCCGCCACCCGGCAGGTCTGCGCCGACGAGGGGCTTTTGTGCCTGGACCTCGCCCGCGAGGTGGCGTTTGAACCTGCCGATTACTACGACTATCTGCACAACACCCCCCAGGGTGCCGAGAAGATCGGCCGCTGGCTGGCCGCCAAGCTGGCGGGACTGGTGTAGCAGGGCCGTTTTGAGTAAAGATGGCACCCCTTTCGCGGAGTTCTGAGACCGTGGTGATGGAAGACAAGTTGGTGATCGCGCTCCCCAAGGGGCGCATTCTGGACGAGTGCATGCCCCTGGTGCGCGCCGCCGGCATCGAGCCGGAGGCGGAATTCGACAATCCCAAGACCCGGCTTCTGCGCTTTTCCACCAACCATCCCCATATCGACATCATCCGCGTGCGCTCGTTCGACGTGGCCACCTTCGTCGCCTTCGGCGCCGCCCATCTGGGCATTGCCGGCAACGACGTGCTGATGGAATTCGACTATCCGGAAATCTATGCGCCGCTGGATCTGGGCATCGGCGTGTGCCGGCTGTCGGTGGCCGAGCCGGTGGACCTGGCCGAGGGCGACGATCCCCGCCGCTGGAGCCACGTGCGCATCGCCACCAAATATCCCGAGACCACCAAGCGCTTCTTCGCCGAGCGCGGCGTGCAGGCCGAATGCGTCAAGCTCAACGGCGCCATGGAACTGGCGCCGTCCTTGGGCCTTTGTTCGCGCATCGTCGATCTGGTGTCCACCGGCTCCTCCATGAAGGCCAACGGCCTCAAGGAGGTCGAGGTCATCGCCAACGTCACCTCGCGCCTGATCGTCAACCGTGCCGCGCTCAAGACCCGCCCGGCCGAGTTGACCGGCTGGATCGAGAAGTTCCGTACCGCCGTGGAGGTCGTCAATGCTGCGGCTTAACGCCAGCCAGGCCGATTTCGAGGCCCAGTTCCTCGCCCTGCTGGACATGAAGCGGGAAAACGATGCCGACGTGAATGCGCTGGTCGCCGACATCATCGCCGACGTGCGCGTTCGCGGCGACGAGGCGCTGATCGAATACACCAAGCGGTTCGACCGGCTGAGCGATCTGTCGGCCGCGACCTTGCGTATCATGCCCTCCGAGGTGGACGCCGCCGTCGCCCAGGTGGACCCCGATCTGGTCCGCTCGCTGGAACTGGCGGCCGAGCGCATCCGCGACTTCCACCGCCGCCAGTTGCCGGAAAGCTATGCCTACACCGACGCTGCCGGCGTGCGTCTGGGCTGCCGCTGGACGGCGGTGCAGGCGGCGGGCCTGTACGTGCCGGGCGGCACCGCCGCCTACCCGTCCAGCGTGCTGATGAACGCCATCCCGGCCAAGGTGGCGGGCGTGGACCGTCTGGTCATGGTGGTGCCCACCCCCGACGGCAAGCTGAACCCGCTGGTGCTGGCCGCCGCGCGCCTGGCCGGCGTGGACGAGATCTACCGCGTGGGCGGCGCCCAGGCGGTGGCCGCCCTGGCCTTCGGCACCAAGACCATCCGGCCGGTGGACAAGATCGTCGGCCCCGGCAACGCCTATGTGGCGGCCGCCAAGCGCCAGGTGTTCGGCACGGTGGGCATCGACATGATCGCCGGGCCGTCGGAAATCCTGGTGGTTGCCGACGCCGCCAACGATCCCACCTGGATCGCCGCCGACCTGCTCAGCCAGGCCGAGCACGACACCGCCGCCCAATCCATCCTGATTACCGATGACGAAGGCTTCGCCGATCGCGTCGCCGGTGCGGTCGAGGGGCATTTGGCGGTGCTGCCGCGCGCCAAGATCGCCCGCGAAAGCTGGGATGCCCACGGCGCCATCATCGTGGTGCCGAGCCTCGACGCCGCTGTGCCGCTGGTGGACCGGGTGGCGCCCGAGCATCTGGAGCTGGCGGTGGAGGATGCCGACGCCCTGGCCGCCAGGATCCGCAATGCCGGCGCCATCTTCCTGGGCCGCTATACCCCGGAAGCGGTGGGTGATTACGTGGGCGGTCCCAACCACGTGCTGCCGACCGCGCGTTCCGCCCGCTTCTCGTCGGGCCTGGGCGTGCACGATTTCATGAAGCGCACCACCATGCTGGGCTGCGACGCCGACAGCCTGCGGGCCATCGGCCCGGCGGCGGTGGCGCTGGCCGGCGCCGAGGGCCTGGGCGCCCACGGACTGTCGGTGGCGCTGCGCCTCAACATGGGCAGGGGGTAGGAACGGTGCCGCACCGTCAGCGCATCGCGCACGTCCAGTTGGACGAAAAGACCATGGTGCGGCGCCGCCCCGAGGTGGAGCACGAGCGCAACATCGCCATCTATGACCTGCTGGAGGAGAATTACTTCGCTCCGCATGGCGATTTCCTCGGTCCCTATCATCTGCATCTCAGCCTGGCCGATAACCGCCTGCTGTTCGACGTGCGCTCGACGGCGGAAGTGCCGGTCATGGACGTGCCGCTGGCGCTCAAGCCGTTCCAGTCCATCGTCAAGGACTACTTCCTGATCTGCGAAAGCTATTACTCCGCCATCAAGAAGGCGACACCGTCGCAGATCGAGGCCATCGACATGGGGCGGCGCGGCCTGCACAACGAAGGTTCCGAACTGCTCAAGGAACGCCTTGCCGCCAAGGTGGATGTGGATTTCGACACCGCCCGGCGGCTGTTCACGCTGGTGTGCGTCCTGCATATTCGCGGCTGACCGCCATGGCCGGCGACCTGCCCTCGGCCGTTCTGTTCTGCTGTACCTTCAATGCCATCCGCTCGCCCATGGCCGCCGGCATCTTCCACCGCTTTCACGGGCGCAACATCTACGTGGACTCGGTGGGGGTGAAGATCGACGAGGTCGATCCCTTCGCCGTCGCCGTGATGGACGAAATCGGCATCGATATTTCCCGGCACAAGCCCAAGACCTTCGAGGAACTTGAGGACGACAGTTTCGACGTCATCATCAGCCTGAGCCCCGAGGCCCAGCACAAGGCGGTGGAACTGACCCGCACCAATGCCTGCGAGGTGGAGTTCTGGCCCACCTTCGACCCCACCTTGGTGGAAGGCTCGCGCGAGGCGCGGCTGGATGCCTATCGCCAGGTGCGCGACCAATTGATGCGCCAGATCCTGGCCCGTTTTCCCACCCAGGCGCTGGCGCGGGAATAGGGAAGCCCCTGATTCCGCTTGACCTTCCGGCTTCGAACGCTCACTTATTTGCGCGGCTTTCCAGCTCAGCATACGGAAGGGAAAATGGCCAAAGAGGACGTCATCGAGTTCTCGGGCACGGTGGTCGAACTGTTGCCCAATGCGATGTTCCGCGTGAAGCTCGACAACGAGATCGAGATTCTCGCCCACACGTCGGGCAAGATGCGCAAGAACCGCATCCGTGTTCTGGCCGGCGACCGGGTCAATGTGGAGATGACCCCCTACGACCTGACCAAGGGGCGCATTACATTTCGATTCAAGTAATGGCGGGGGAACCCGCCGAGATCGCGGGGCTGGTACTGGCCTCTGCTTCTCCCCGCCGCCTCGATCTGCTGCGCCAGATCGGCATTGTTCCCGGGATCGTCGATCCCGCCGAGCTGGACGAAACCCCGCGCAAGGACGAATTGCCGCTGCCTCACGCCGCGCGTCTGGCCGAGGAAAAGGCCCGCGCCGTGGCCGCGCGCCATCCGGGCAAGTTCATCCTGGCCGCCGACACCGTGGTCGCCTGCGGCCGCCGCATCCTGCCCAAGGCCGAGGACGAGCGCACCGCACGCCGCTGCCTGGGCCTGCTGTCGGGCCGGCGCCATCGCGTGCATGGCGGCGTCGTGCTGCTGTCGCCCGAGGGCAAGGCCCATGCCCGCACCGTCACCACCATGGTCACCTTCAAGAACCTGGATCACGACGAGATGGCGCGCTACCTCGCCTCGGGCGAATGGCACGGCAAGGCCGGCGGTTATGCCATCCAGGGGCTGGCGGCGGTGTTCGTGCGCGCCCTGGGCGGGTCCTATTCCAACGTGGTGGGGCTGCCGCTCTATGAAACCGCGGCACTTTTGAAGGGCGTGGGCTTGTATGGCCGCTGAAATCCTTTATTCGTGGGGACCGGGCGAAAACCGCCTGGCCCTGGTGCGCGACGGCCGTCTGGCCGATCTGGTGCTGGCCCGTCCCGACCTGCTGGCCGGGGCGGTGGTGCTGGGCCGGGTGGTGGAAGTGGCGCCCAAGCTGGGCGCCGTCTTCATCGATGTCGGCCAGGACAAGCCCGCCTTCCTGCAGGGCAAGGGGCTGACTCAGGGCGCGGCGGTGCTGGCCCAGGTCAAGGCCGACGCCCAGGGCGGCAAGGGCGCCACCCTGACCACCGACATCTCGCTGGCCGGCCGCTTCCTGTCGTGGTCGCCGGGCCGCCCCGGCCTGGTGGTGTCGCGCAAGCTGTCCGACGAAAAGCGCGAGCGCCTGCTGGAGCGCCTGTCGCCCCTGGTCGCCGAGGATGAGGGCGTGATCGTGCGCACCCACGCCGCCACCGCCGGCGACGGCGTGCTGGAGGGGGAAATCGCAACCCTGCGCGCCCAGTGGCAGGCCATCGTGGCCGCCCAGGCGCAGGGGCGGGCGCCGGCGGTGCTGTGGCGGCCCGATCCCTTGTTGCGCCTGCTGGCCGACAATCCGGGCGTCAGCCGGGTGCTGGTGGACGACGCCACCCTGCTGGGCGGGGCACGCGCCTGTTTCGACGGGCCGGTGGAGCATTACCGCGACGGTCCGCTGTTCGACCTGTACGACGCCGAGGACGCCATCGCCGCCGCGCTGGACCCGGTGGTGCCGCTGGCCTGCGGTGGCCGGGTCACCATCGAGCCGACGGCGGCCTTGACCGCCATCGACGTGGATTCCGGCGGCGCTTCCGCCATCGAGGCCAACGCCCAGGCGGTGGCGGTGATCGCCCGCCAGTTGCGCCTGCGCAATATCGCCGGCCAGATCGTGGTGGACTTCGTGTCCACCGGCAAGGGCAAGGGGCCGCTGTTCAAGCTGGTGGCCTCGCTGAAACAGGCGGTGGCGCGCGACGCGGTCGCCACCCATGTCATTGGGGTCACCCCGCTGGGGCTGGTGGAACTGACGCGCGAGCGCAAAGGCCCGTCGCTGGCGGACCTGACCCAGGACCGCCAGCACGGCCCCAGCGCCGACGCGGTGGCGTTGTCCGCCCTGCGCCGGGTGCTGGCCGAGGCCCGCGCCCGCCCGGGTCGCGCCCTGGCCCTGGTGGTGGCGCCCGACGTGGCCGCCGCGCTCTACTATCGCTCCGCCGCGGTGGCCGCGGCCGAGGAGCGCCTGGGCCGCAAGCTCGCCATCCGTGCCGAGGCGGGCCGCGCCCGCGCCGATATTGGTATCGAGGAACAGCCGGCATGAGCAAACCGCCCGCCAATTCCAACAAGCCCTGCCCCATCTGCGGCAAGCCGCCGGTGGAAACCTTCAAGCCGTTCTGCTCGGCCCGCTGCGCCGACGTGGACCTGCACCGCTGGCTGGGCGGGGTCTACAAGGTGGAAACCGACGAGCCGGCCGACGGCTCCGACGGACGGGAATAGCCGCCGGGCGCCGAAAGAGAATTTTTTTCACAAACCCCTCTTGCCAGCCCCCAAAATTCCCGATATAAGCGCCTCCTCTTCGCCGCGAGGGCAAATTACCAACCTCGCTTCGCGGTGTGCCCAGGTAGCTCAGTTGGTAGAGCATGCGACTGAAAATCGCAGTGTCGGTGGTTCGATTCCGCCCCTGGGCACCATTCTAAGCCCCTGAAACCTAACGGTTTCGGGGGCTTTCCATTTTGGCGTCGGGAATGGGCAGGCGAGGCCTGGCGTCGCCAGAGCGAAGGGCGCTCCAGCGACGCGGCAATGTCCGGCCGCCGGGCTTTCAGCCCTTGCGGGCGGCGGGGGTGTCGCCGGCCTCGAAGCTGTGGAAGTCCTGTTCCAGTTGCCATTGCAGGCGGGCCTTTTCGCTGGCGGCCAGAAAGGCGTCGCAGCGCTGGTCGCGGCCGTTGCGGCACTGCTCCACCATCACCCATGCGCGGTCGTCGGCCCACAGGCTGGCGCCGGGCAGGAAGGCGTATTCCAGCCCCCGGCGCGACAGCGCCTTCAGTTCGGCGTAATCCAGGCCGTGCTCCTGGACCGCGCGCTGGTATTCGTGGGTGAGATCGATGCGCGAGACGCCCTCGTCATCGGTGGACAGCGTGGTGGGCACGCCCTCCTGGCGATAGACGCCGAAGGGATGGGCGGCGCCGCGCACGCCCAGGATGACGTCGTTGCTGGTCAGGTTGATCTCCACCGCCACCCGCCGTTCCGCCAGCAGGCGCAGCAGGCCATAGGGATCGTCCTCGTACATCACGCCCACGCCGTGGCCGATGCGCCGGGCGCCGGCCACCAGCACGGCCTTGCGGATGTGGTCGCGCAGGTCTTCGGGCGGCACCAGCCCCAGGGCAAGCTCGCCGGCATGCAAGGCCACGCCCACCTGCGGCAGGCGCTCGGCCATGGCGCCGATCAGCCGCATGTGCAGGTCGTAATCGCGCAGGGCGACCAGATGATCCTCGGGGGCGACGATGTTGATGCCGGCCACGCGCGGATCGGCCGCGGCCAGGCGGAAGCCGAACACCACCTGCGCCGCCGCCACCTGGGGCGGTGCGGTGCGGTTGACCTGTTGCAGGAAGCGCACCGACACCGCGCAGCCGGGCTGCGGCGCCGGGCCGTCGCAGGCCATCTGGGTCCGCGCGATGGCCAGCACGTGGTCCACCTCGGCGCGGGCGGCGTGGGCCATGGCCGCAACGTCCTGGGCTTCCAGTTGCGCCAGTTGGGTGTCGGCGTCGCCGCTCCACGGCACCGCCGCCGCCAGGGCGGCGATGGATTTGGCGCCGAAGGTGACCATCAGCTCCATATGGCGCACCTGCTGGCGTCCGGCCCGGTTCAACACCTCGGCCAGCATGATTCCGGCATCGCGGGCTTCGCCGAAGCGGGGGAAGGTGGCGAAGAAATGGCCGTGGCCGTTCACGCCGGGGGCCGGGACGAAATTGCGCATGGAATGGGTGTCGATGGCGCGGTTGACCAGCGCCTGATCGGCCATCACCGCCGAAAGCGACGGCCGACCGCCGCCCGGCTGGGCGTCGCAGGGCGGCGCCACGATGCGCATGGCGGCGGTGTCCAGGCAGTGGCCGGCCTTCAATCCGGCCGCCAGATTGGATTCGGCATAGACCTGTCCCGACAGGTGCACATGCAGGTCGGCCCCCTTGGGCATGGCGGCCAGAAAGGCCCGCAGGCGCGGCGGGCTGTCCTTGATGCGGTCGAAGGTGGCGGCGGTCTGGATCTCGGGCCGCGCGCCGGCGCAGGCGGACAGGGCCAGCACCAGGGTGGCGGCTGCAACGGTCACGAATTTCACGGCTTCCCCCCTCGCGCCATGATGGTGGGGCATCATAGGCGCGGGCGCGTGCTTGCGGCAAGCGGGCCGCCCGGGCAGACTTGCGCCGCAACGGGCGGAGAAGCGGCGTGGACGATCGGACGGTGACGGTGTGGTGGCTGGCGGTGGACAAGGTCGCTGAGGCCGACTGGCCGCGCCTTGCGGCGTTGCTGGACGACGCCGAACGCGCCCGCGCCCAGCGCTTTCACTTCGCCCGCGACCAGCAGGCCTATGTGGCTGCCCATGCGCTGGGCCGTGTCCTGTTGTCCTCGGCGCTGGGCGGGGCGCCGCAGCGCTGGCGCTTTGCCGTGGGCGACCACGGCAAGCCCGAGGTGGAGGCGGAAGCGGGCGGCGGCGTGGCCTCCCGACCTCGCCTGAACCTGTCGCACACGCGCGGTCTGGCGGCGGCGGCGCTGACCTTGGATCACGATGTGGGCATCGACGTGGAATGGCTGGATCGCACGCCCGCCTCGATGGATGTGGCGCGGCGGTTCTTTGCGCCGTCGGAATGCGCCCAACTGGTGGATCTGCCGCCCGAGCGGCTGAACCCCACCTTCCTGTCGTTCTGGACGCTCAAGGAAGCCTATGTCAAAGCCATCGGCAAGGGCCTGGCCCAACCCTTGGACAGTTTCGCCTTTACCCTGGAGCCGGTGTCCATCCGCTTCGACGCCGTGTTGGCCGACGATCCGGCGCGCTGGCTGTTCCGCCGCTTCCAGCCCACGCCGGGCCATGTTGCGGCGCTGGCGCTGCGCCACCCCGAGCCATCTTCGGTGCGGGTGAATTTGGCGGCCAGGGAGGTGGCCGATCTGGTGGCGGCGTGAGCGGCGGCGGGCGGCGTCAGCGGCCGGCCGGCACCGGCGATCCGGCGGCGCGGCCATAGGCGGCGTCAAGCCGCCGGGTGCACTTGGCCTGGTCCGCCCCCTGCAGCGGCCCGCAATTGGCCATCCAGTCGTCGGCATAGACGCCGGTGGTGGACAACGCCTTTTCCGGCGGCGGCCGCAGCGCCACATAGGCGGCGGCGACGGTGGCGGCGATCAGCAGGGCAAGCAGCAGCGGTTTGCGCATGGTGGTTTCCGGCCCGGTAGCCGCCGGCCGTCAAGGCGCCCGTCAGGACGCCTTGCGCAGGCGGACGATGACGTCCACGCCTTCCACTTCCATGCCCGGCGGCGGCTCGGGCAGGTCCAGGACGCGCGGCTGCGTGCCCGGAATGTCCTGCACGCGGCCGGTCTGGACGTCGTAGAAATGGTGGTGGTCGGCGGTGTTGGTGCAGAACCAGCTGCGGTCGCCCACGGCCACGTGCTTGACCAGCCCGCCATCGGCGAACTCGTGCAGCGTGTTGTACACGGTGGCCAGCGACAGCCGCACGCCCGAAGACAAGGCTTCCTGGTACAGGCTGTCGGGCGTCAGGTGGCGGTGGCCACCTTCGCGGATCAGCTTGAGGATGGTCAGGCGTTGGCGGGTGGGGCGAATTTGGGCGGTACGCAGTACTGCCTCGTCATTGCAATGCACGACGACCTCTCTGGCTCCGATCTAGACCTGACGCAGTTTAAACTTAGTCCAGAACGAGGCGCAACGAATTGCACGCCGCGGGTGGAGTGAAATTGCAAACAAACGGTCACTGGTCTGCCTGAGCATGGGCCGCATAGAGTGCGCCCGCCAACGCGCCAGGAGATTCACATGGTCGAACAGGGCATGCCCGCCAGACACTGCAAAAGGTGTGCGTATTGGGATCGCGGCATCTGTCGCCACGGCATGGCGGCCGAACACGAACGCGGCACCGGCTGCGCCTTCTTCAGCCGCGATGTCAGCGCCTTCGCCTTCTTCGTCAAGGAATGGCGCTGGTAGCAGGCGGCGCTCAGTGGCGGGTGGCCGGCACGCCCGCCGCCATGCCGGCCATCATGCCGGCCATGCTGCGCAACAGCGCGATGTCGCGGCGCAGGCGGTCGATATCGTGGCTGCGCCATAAATCGCCGAAGCTGCCGCGCGCCGCACAGCGGTCGGCGCCGCTTTGGCGGCGGTCCAGCTCGTCCTCGAACAGGTTGATCAGGCCGTCCAGATGCACCCGGCGCTCGCCCGCATCGACCAGGTCGAGAAAGGCCAGCTTCATGCGCAGTCCCACCTGGCCGAAGACCGAGGACGGGCGGGCGATGGGCTGGCCCAGCAGCAGCGACAGGGTTTCGCGGCCGCGCCCGGTCAACTGCATGCAACCGTCCCGGCCCGACACGGCGCACAGATGGCCGCCGCGCGCCATCTCGTCCACGCTGGCGGTGACCAGTTCGCCCACCGGCAGCCATTGGCCCAGGGTGATCACGTCGATGGCGTGGCACACATCCTCCAGCCCCGCCGGGCCGCGCGCGGCGGTGCCCAGGGCGGCAAGCCAGATGAAATCGCGGGCGCCCATCTCGCGCCGGCTGAGCGCCGTCAGGTCCCGCTGTCCAAGCTGTTGTCCCATATGGCCCACACGCGCCTCCGCTATGCAAATGCGAATTACTCTCAATAACGAGGGGAGGATGACACATCCGGTGGGGAAATCAACCTTTTCGTGGGGCCGTGCCGCTTGGCACTGGGACAGAAGGAAGCCGCGATAAGCCGGGACAAAGCGAAATCGCGATAAATTGCGCACATTCTCCGATTGCCGCCCGGTCGAGGCGGGGGGTACAGTCGAGGCCCTGACAAGGTTGGGGTTCTGGGGATGCCCGAGCTGGGACCGACGGATGTGTCCACCGGCGTGCGCGAGATCGACGCCGATATCGAGGGCCTGTGTTTTCTGCTGGCGCGGATTTTCGATCCGTTGGTGGAATGCCGCCGCCGTCACGGCGAGTGCGACCACACGCAATGCACGCGCATCAGCGCCATTCTCAAATACATGCGGGGCGGCTTCGATCGTCAGGACGACCTGATGGAGGCGGCCGACTACCCGCTTTCCGCCGACCACCGGGCCGAGCACGAGGCGCTGGTGGACCAGTTGCTGGCCATGCAGGATGCCGGGCTGTGCGCCGACCGCGACCGCGCCGTGGTACGCGATGCGGTATCGCGCTGGCTGTTGCGCCATCACCGCTCGTTCGACCGCGTGCTGGCCAATTGGACGGTCACCCGCCGGGTGCTGACGCCGTCCCCCTAGGTCGGCCCCCTAGGTCGTCCCCTAGGCGGGCGGCCGGGCGCGGCACCCGTCACCGAGATGCCGCAACCCGAAATCCCAAGGTGACCGAGGCCCCATAGGCAGGCGGCCCCCGCGAACGGGGGCCGCTGTCTTGTCGCCCTGTCGTCTCATAGCCGGAATTTCGGGTGTGGCGACCGGTCTACCGTCCGGTGGTGCCGGACGACCCCGTGCCGCTCGACCCCGACCCCGATCCCATTCCCGACGACCCCGATCCCATGGAACCGGAGCTGGAGCCGGGCGGCGAGCTTTCGCGCTCCATCTGGCTGCCGGCGCTACCGCTGCTGCTGCTGCTGCCGCTGGGGTCCTGGCCCGGCAATTGCGCGGTCTGGCAGGCCGGGCGCGGGTCGTTGGGTAGGCAGTCGGCCGGGGCTTGGCCCGACAGCCCGGTGCTGCCCGGCGATCCCGGCGACATGGAACCCGAGGACGAGGAGCCTGGGCTGGTGGTGCTGCCGCTGCCCTGCACCGTCGAATCGGAACGCTCACTGGGCGACGTGCTCTGGGCCATGGCCGGCGAAGCAAGCAAAACCGCGACGGCAGCGGCGGTAAGAAGACGTTTCATGCGTCTCTCCTTTCCTGGCGAGGCTGTGTGGGCGCCTTTCCGTCGAACAGGCATGCCGCCTTGGGGTTCGCGCCGGTCCCGCACGATGGCCCTCCGCACCTCGTCGGTGGAGGGGCCAAAAGGGCAAAGCCCCAGGCGTGGCAGGGGCTTGACCAATGTTAAAGCTATGTCCTGGCCGCGGCGCATAAGTTGACCATCGAGGTGGGGGATGTCCCCACGGAATTAACGGAATTCGGCCACCGGCGGGGGGAAACCGCGGTGGGTGGAGTTCAATCCCTCATCCCGAGGAGCGACCATGTCCGAGACACTGACGAAAGCCGCTGCCCGCAATATTTTTTACGGCGGCACGGCATTCTTCTTCGTGGTGTTCGTTGCCTTGACCGCGCACAGCGTGACCAAGGCCAACGCGATCGCCGCGGCCAACCCCATTACGCCCGCCGTGGCGTCCGGCAAGCATGTTTGGGAAAAGCATGCCTGCGTTGACTGCCATTCCATCATGGGCGAAGGCGCCTATTACGCCCCCGAGCTGGGCAACGTCTGGGTCCGCTACGGCGGCAAGGAAGACGCCAACGGCGCCCGCGACGCCCTGAAGGCGTGGATGAAGGGCCAACCTTCCGGCATCGAGGGCCGCCGCCAGATGCCCCAGTTCAACCTGTCCGAAAAGGAACTGGACGATCTGGTCGACTTCCTGAAGTGGACCAGCGAGGTGGATACCCAGAATTGGCCGCCGTCGGTGAGCGGCTAACAGGGAAGGTGAAGCCATGAAATACCAATCGCAAAAAGTCGCGCTGTACTATTTTGCCGGCGCGCTTGCCCTGTTCGTCGCCCAGGTCCTGTTCGGCACCATTCTTGGCACCATCGTCGTGATGCCGAATTTCCTGTCCGACCTGCTGCCGTTCAACATCGCCCGCATGATCCACACCAACGCGCTGATCGTGTGGCTGCTGATGGGCTTCTTCGGGTGCGCCTATTATCTGATCCCCGAGGAATCGGAAACCGAGCTGCACAGCCCCAAACTGGCGATCCTGCAGTTCTGGCTGTTCCTGTTCGGCGCCGCCGCCGCCGTGGTCGGCTATCTGTTCCGCATCCACGAGGGCCGCGAGTTCCTCGAGCAGCCGCTGTGGATCAAGCTGGCCATCGTCGTGGTCGCGCTGATGTTCCTCTACAACGTCACCATGACGGTGCTGAAGGGGCGCAAGACCGCGATCACCAACGTGCTGCTGCTGGGCCTGTGGGGCATCGCCGTCTTCTTCCTGTTCTCGCTGTACAACCCCGATAACCTGGTGCTGGACAAGATGTTCTGGTGGTGGGTCGTCCATCTGTGGGTGGAAGGCGTGTGGGAACTGGTGATGGCGTCCGTCCTGGCCTTCCTGATGATCAAGCTGACCGGCGTGGACCGCGAGGTCGTCGAGAAGTGGCTGTACGTCATCATCGCCATGGCCCTGTTCTCGGGCATCCTGGGCACCGGCCACCATTATTACTGGATCGGCACCCCGGCCTATTGGCAGTGGATCGGCTCGGTCTTCTCGACCCTGGAAGTGCTGCCGTTCTTCGCCATGGTGGTGTTCACCTTCTACATGGTGTGGAAGGGCGGCCGTCAGCACCCGAACAAGGCGGCGCTGCTGTGGTCGCTGGGCTGCTCGGTGTTCGCGTTCTTCGGCGCCGGCGTGTGGGGCTTCCTGCACACCCTGGCCCCGATCAACTACTACACCCACGGCACCCAGGTCACCGCGGCCCACGGCCACCTGGCCTTCTACGGCGCCTACGTGATGCTGAACATCGCCATGTTCACCTATGCCATGCCGATGCTGCTCAAGCGTGAGCCGTACAACCAGACCCTCAACATGTGGGGCTTCTGGATCACCTCCTCGGCGGTGGCGTTCATGACCTTCGCGCTGACCTTCGCCGGTGTGGTGCAGACCCACCTGCAGCGTGTGCTGGGTATGAACTTCATGGAGGTTCAGGACCAGTTGGGCATGTTCTACTGGATGCGCCTCGGCGCCGGCGTGGTGACGCTGATCGGCGTGGTCATCATCGTGTGGTCGCTGGTGGTTCCGGGCAAGGCCCAGGCCACCGCGCGGGCCGGCTATCAGCCGGCCGAGTAAGGACGCGTTCAGGGGGCAGCCGCAGGGGATCGCGGCTGCCCCTTTTTTCTTCCCGGTTTCCTGGAGTGCCTCCAATGCTCAGTTCCGCCGCCCCCGTTGCCGCCGCCGAGATTCCCTTTTACCTGCCGGTGGGCAACGAATGCCGATTGTTCGAACTGGCCCACGCCCACCGCCTGCCGCTGCTGCTGAAGGGGCCGACCGGCTGCGGCAAGACCCGCTTCGTCGCCCACATGGCGGCCAAGGTGGGGCGCCCCCTTTACACCGTTTCGTGTCATGACGACCTGACCGCCGCCGACCTGACCGGCCGCTATCTGCTCAAGGGCGGCGACACCGTGTGGGCCGACGGGCCGCTGACGGCGGCCGTGCGCCAGGGCGGCATCGCCTATCTGGACGAGGTGGTGGAAGCGCGCAAGGACGTCACCGTCGTGCTGCATCCGCTGACCGACGACCGTCGCCTGCTGCCGTTGGACCGCACCGGCGAATTGCTGGAGGCGCCCGACGATTTCATGCTGATGGTGTCTTACAACCCCGGCTACCAGAACGTTCTCAAGCAGCTCAAGCCCTCGACCCGCCAGCGCTTCGTCGCCATCGAATTCGATTTCCCGCCCGCCGAGGTCGAGCGCCAGGTGGTGGTCGCCGAAACCGGCCTGTCCGAGGAGAAGGCCCATTCCCTGGTCATGCTGGCGGCGCGGCTGCGCGCGCTCAAGGGCCACGACCTGGAGGAGGGGGTGTCCACCCGCCTGCTGGTTTACTGCGCCACCCTGGTGCAGGCCGGCATGGCCCTGCGCGAGGCGGTGCAGGCCGCGCTGATCGAGCCGCTGACCGATGACCCGGATGTGAAGAAGGGTCTGGACGAGGTGGTCCTGGCGGTTTTCGGGTAGACCGCCATGTCGTGGATCGAGGCCTTCGAGCTGGAGGAAAAGGTCGGCCGCTTCTGGCACCGCCTGGTGGGCGAGAAGCATTCCTGGCCGCGCCACCCCGAGGCCGCGGTGACGCTGGATCAGATGCGCGGCCAATTGGCCGTGTTCTTCCGCGGCCTGGGCGGCGATCGCGGCGTGGCGATCACCGCGGCCAGCGCGCGCAGCTCGACCCACCGGCTGAGCTGGAAGCAGCGCATCGGCATGGAGGAGGAGCGGCTGGTGGTGGCCTCGCGCGACGAGGTGTCGCTGTCGCTGCCCGACAGCCTGGACCATTTCCCCGAGGCGGCGCTCAACCGCCACCTCTATTTCTGGCTGGCCGCCTTTTTCGCGGCGCTGGAGCCGGCCGGGCCGGCCGAGGCCGATCCGCTGCGCGCCGACGTCGCCTTCCTGCTGCGCGCGCGCCGCGCCACCGGCCGGGTGCTGGACCAATTCCCCGGCATGGCGGGGCGCCATGCCGCGCTGTGCGCCGCCCTGCGCGCGCTTCGCCCCCAGCGCCCGCTGAACGGCGTCGAGGTGCAGGTGGAGGCCATGGTGCAGGCCCTGCTGGGCGGCCCGGCGGCGCCCGACGTGGCGGCCGACGCCGTCGCCCCGGCCGGATACAAGCCGTTCCTGCCGGTGCCGCTGTGGGGCGAGGCCCTGCACCGCGAGGCCGAGACGCGCCCCGAGGACGCCGAGATGGCCGAGGCGGGCGGCAAGAAGGAGGAACAGGACGGCGAGGACAAGCGCCGCCGCGCCGAGCGCAAGCGCCAGGACAATGCCGACCGCAAGGACCCGTTGATCCTCAACCGGTTCGAGAAGATCCTGGCCTTTGCCGACATGGTCAACGTCAACCGCGGCGCCGACGACCCCGACGAGGAGGAGGCCAAGAAGGCCGCCGAGGAGATGGACAAGATCGTCATCTCCAGCCACGGCAAGAAGGCGGCCACCAAGCTGAAATTCGACCTCGACCTGCCGCCCGAGGCCACCGACGTCACCCGCCTGACCGGCACCCATCTCTACCCGGAATGGGATCACCGCGCCGCCTGCTATCACAAGGACCATTGCCAGGTGCTGGTGGGCGTCGCCGCCGAGGACGGCGAAGCCTGGGTGCCCAACGAGCAGGCCAAGCGGCGCATTCGCCAGGTCCGGCGCCAGTTCGAGGCGCTGCGCACCAAGGCGCTGATCCTGCGCGCCCAGATGGACGGCAGCGAGCTGGACACCGAGGCGGTGGTGCGCGCGCGCACCGATCTGGCCGCCTCGGGGCAATGTTCCGACCGGGTGTGGATGCAACGCCGGCCCATGGACCGCGACCTGGCCGTGGCCGTGCTGGTGGACACCTCGCTGTCCACCGATGCGTGGATCGAGAACCGCCGCGTGCTGGACGTGGAAAAGGAGGCGCTGGCCGTGTTCAGCCACGGCCTTGCCGCCTGCGGCGATCCCTTCGCCGTTTACGGCTTCACCTCGCGCAAGCGGGCCTGGGTCAAGGTGGACACGCTCAAGGATTTCGACGAACCCATGGGCGAGCGGGTGATGCGCCGCATCGGCGCCATGCGCCCGGGCTATTACACCCGCATCGGCGCCGCCATCCGCCATGCCGCCGGCCAGTTGGAGGCGCGGCCCAACCGCCACCGCCTGCTGCTGGTGATCACCGACGGCAAGCCCAACGACGTGGACCATTACGAGGGCCGCTACGGCATCGAGGACACCCGCAAGGCCATCCAGGAGGCGCGCGCCAAGGGGCTGGCGGTGTTCGGCGTCACCATCGACAAGAAGGCGCAGACCTATTTCCCGCACCTGTTCGGGCGCGGCAGCTTCGCCATCGTCCACCATCTGGCCCAGCTTTCGGCGGCGCTGCCCCGCATCTACCGCCATCTGGCGGGGTAGCGAGGGCAGGGCCGCTCCGCTTTGCCCTATTTGATCAGCTTCTCCCACAGGCTCAGCACGATCTCGAACACGATCAGCAGCACGATGTACCACTCCACCCGCAGCGAGCGGGTGGTGTGCACCAGATCCAGCAAGGTTTCGGCGGTGTCGCCGATCACCTCCAGCTTGTTGTCGATGGCGCGCGAGCGCTCGCGGATTTCGTATTCGCGCTCCAGCCGCCCGAACAGGCCCTCCAGCTCGGGGCGGTACCAAAGCGCCTCGGGCTTTTCCAGCACCTCGGCGCGGCCGACCATGCGGTGCTGGGTCAGCAGCACGTCGCCGATCTGGGACAAAAGCTCGCGGATCTTGAAGTTGCGGCTGCCGTGGTGCTTGAGGCGGGCGGCCAGCGGCTCGACGCGGTCGAACACGCTGGCGACCTTGACCTCGAAATAATCCAGCATGACGTCCTTGGCCAGCACGTCGGCCACGATCTGCATGCGCTCGGGCGTGAGGTCCGCCAGCACGATGTTGCCGTCGGGGTCCACCTGCTCGGTGCCGCCGGGAACGATGTCCACATGGGCCTGGTCGCGGCCGGGCTGCGGCAGCGGGTCGGTGACCAGCCGGGCCAGATCGGCCAGGCAATGGGCCTCCTCCTCGGCGGTGACGTCGAACAGAACGACCACGCCATAGCGGAACAGCACGGCATAGCCGTTGCGCCCCATGCGCACGGTCAGGGGCGTGGTGGCCAGCGCCTGTTTCTGCTCGAAGCCGCGAATGTCGAGGCGTTCCCCCAACAGGAAGGCGCGGACGATGACGGTGCGGCGCTCGCTTTCGGCGGCCGCGGCGGCGGGCGGATCCGTGGGCATGGTCCGGGAAAGGTACGCTAACCGGGCATTGAATCAAATGAACCCTATGGGTCAGGGAGGTTTCCCTTGAAGCCCGGCAGTGGGCGACCTATCCTTTCGAGACGTTGGAGTTTGGGTGGGGGGATTGTGCCCAACGTCGGCCAAGGCAATGAATCCCGCACGCTGTTGCGTGTGACCGCGCTTTACAAGGGCGCGCTGGAACTTGGATTCGTCCTGCTGCCGCTGGCCCTGGTCGGGTATCTCTATTACTTCCAGTCGTTGCCCCAGACGTGGCACCACCACCTGTTCCACGAACTGGCGATCAGCGTTTCCATCCTGCTGTCGCTGTTCGCCGCGTGGGTCTCGTTCCGCTGCTTCCTGGCCAGCGGCGAACCCAGCCTGCGCTACATCACCCTGGCATTCCTGGGCTTCGCCGTGGTCTACGCGCCGCACGGCGTGCTGACCCGCATGGGCGACCACAACATCTGGCTGTTCGTGCTGTACGGTCCGGCGTCTCGCGTCGTGATGACCGCCTTCCTGCTGGAGGCGCTGCTCCGCCATGGCGAGGCGCCCGAGCCGGTGCGCCGCCGGCGCGATCCCACCACCTGGATCGGCTGGCTGGTGGCGGTGGTGCTGGTGGACGGCGCGGTGGCGGGGCTGTCGACCCTGCCGGTGGCGGGCGACCCACGCATCCGCCTGACCATGGAGGGGCTGTCCATCGCTCTGGCGCTGGGCGGCGTCGCCGCCATCCACTGGCGCCGGCTGGCGTCGGGACTGATGTGGGCGTACCGGGCGGCGCTGCTGGCCTTCGCCATCTCCTCCTTCACCTTCCTGCTCACTCCGGCCTGGACCCATCTGTGGTGGCTGGCCCATGCCATCTTCGCCGGCGGCTTCTTCATCCTCAGCCACGGTCTGGCCCGCGCGCTGCTGACCACGCGCTCGATCGCCAACGTGCATTCGGAAGAGGAGATGATCGCCCGCATCGCCGGTGCCGAGGCGGCGGCCGCCGCTTCGCGCCAGGCCGAGGCGCGGCTTAGGCTGCTGCTGGAGAACAGCCCCGTGGGGGTGATGGTCACCGCGCCCGACGGCACGATCCTGTTCTGCAACCGCAGTCATGCCGACATTCTGGGATTGGCGCCCGAGCAGGTGCTGGGCCGCGACGCCACCGCGTTCCATGCCGACCCCAACCTCCGACGGGAAAAGGTGGCCGAGGCGCTGGCCTGCAATCGCACCGTCAGCGGCGAGGTGCAATGCGTGCCCGCCACGGGCGAACCGCGCTGGTACATGGTGACCTGGAGCCCCATCGAGTTCGAGGGGCGTCAGGCGCTGGTGGCGTGGGCGGTGGACGTGACCGAGCGCCACGCCGCCGCCGAGGCGCTGCTGCAGGCCAAGCAGGCGGCCGAACTGGCCAACCGCGCCAAGACCGAATTCCTGGCCGCCATCAGCCATGAATTGCGCACGCCGCTGAACGCCATCAACGGCTTTGCCGAAAGCATGCAGGCGGAAATCCTCGGGCCGCTGGGCAACGGGCGCTATCGCGAATATTGCGGCCACATCGTCGAGGCCGGCCATCACCTGACCGGCCTGATCAATGACGTCCTTGACGTGGCGAGGGTCGAAAGCGGCCGCGTGCCCCTGCGCGAGGAACGGGTGCGGGTGGCCGCGCTGGTGCGCGCCGCCGTGGTCATGGTGGGCGACCGTGCGCGCGCGGCCCAATTGAAGGTGGGCGACACCCTGCCGGCCGATCTGCCCGATTTGCGCGGCGACCCGCTGCGCCTCAAGCAGGTTTTGCTCAACCTGTTGGCCAATGCGGTGAAGTTCACCCCGGAAGGCGGCCGCGTCACCGTGCATGGCCGCGTGAACGGGCTGGGCGGCATCGAACTGGTGATCGAGGATACCGGCATCGGCATCTCGCCCCAGGATCACGACCGCGTGATGGCCGCCTTCGGTCAGGCGGATAGCGGTCTGGAGCGGCGCTATCAGGGGCTGGGCCTGGGACTGCCTCTGGCCCGCAGCCTGATGGAACTGCACGGCGGCGGTCTGGCCATCGACAGCAGGCCCGGCGAGGGCACCCGCGTGCGCCTGAGCTTTCCGGCCGCGCGCACGCTGGCGGCGGGCGACGACGATACGGACGAGGTCAGGCCGCTTTCCGGTTCCGCGGCCGGCTGAGCGCGCGCCGCAGCACGCCGGCGGCATGGCTGAGGGCCAGATCGGCCGGCGGCAGCACCGCACTCATCTGCATGAAGGAATGGGGCACCCCCTCGACCACCGCCAGTTCGGTGTCCACCCCCGCCTTGCGCAGGCGTGCGGCCAGCCGCACGCTGTCGTCCAGCAGGCAGTCCAGCCCGGCGCCGATCACCAATTGGGGCGCCAGCCCCTCGAGATCGGCCAGCAGCGGGGCGGCATCGGGGTTGTCGCGCTGGGCGCGGTCGGCCAGGTATTGCGACCAGAACCAGTCCATGCGTTCGGTGGTCAGGCCGAATTGGCCGCCGCCATAGGCGCGGTGCGAGGGCGTGTCCAGATCGGCCGTGAACATGCCGTAGAACAACAGGCCGTGCAGCGGCGAAGCCTCGCCCCGGTCGCGCAGGGCCAGTTGGGCGGTCAGCGCCAGATTGGCGCCGGCGGAATCGCCGGCCACCGCCAGCCGCTCGCCGTTCAGCCCGAACGTGCGCCCCTGGCGGCGCACCCAGGCGATGGCGGCCAGGGCTTCGTCGCGCTGGCCGGGAAAGCGCAGCTCGGGCGCCAGGGTATAGCCGACGCCGACCACCGCCACGCCCGCCCGCACCGCCAGCAGGCGCATCAGCCGTTCATGTGTGTCGATGCCGTTGAGGACGAAGCCGCCGCCGTGGAAGTACACCAGCGCCGGCAGGCCCTCGCGCCGCTGGTCGGGATAATGGATGCGCAGCCGGATCGGGGTGCCGCGCGGCGACAGGGTCTCGGCCTCGGCCGTGCCGCCGATGGGCGGCAGCGGCGTGTTCCACAGCATCTGATAGGCCCATGCCTGCTGCCGCGCCTGTTCCAACGGCTGACGCACCGGGTCGGCGGCGCTCAGCCCGGCCGCTTGGGCCGCCTGGGCGATGGTGTGCAGGTGGGGGTAGGGCGTCATGGGATTCTCCGTGCTGACGGGGAGTGAGGCTAATCTACACAAATACGCACGTCAACGGCATTTTATAAAACTAGTGATTTAATAGATTAATGGGGCGGCGCTCTCCGTTGCCGGCCCGATATTCGCGCCCTCAAACATTTGATTTTTCGCGGCGGGATAGGCATCCTCTCGCGGGTGCTCAAGTTCCGGGGCTGTCTTGGCAGCCCTCGGGATAGACTTCCAGGGGGTCCTTGCGTCGCCAGCGGCGTTTGAAACCGGCTCTTTGTTGCGGTGCAGCAAGGAATGGTCCCGGTTCGTCGGCCGCTACGCTATGTGTGCGCGCGCGACTTCTGGGGGACCACAGGACGAACGGCATTTGCGAAGCGGGGTCGCCTTCGCCCATGTCATCATCGCCGCGGCCCAGCATATTGCGCCAGCGCACGCAAGGCGGTTGCGTGCGCATGCAAGGAGGCGGGGCTGTCCATGGGTGATACGACGATCGTGCGCGACGAAGCCGAGCAGCAGGGACAGGACGTTCCCGTCGAAACGGTGTCCGGCAAGGCTGCCGTGCCGCCGGTGGTGCCGCGGCTCGCGGCCGATCCCATCGCCCTGGCCAAGCCCCCCGCCAAAGTCCGCAATGGCGTCGCCCTGGCGCTGAACCTGGGCGGACTGGCCGCCACCGTGGTGTGGCTGGGCTTCTGCGCCTCTTACGTCACCAACAGCATCGGCTGGGACAACATCATGGTCCTGCAGCCGCAGGAACTGGGCGGCATCGTCGGTGCGGCGCTGGTGCCGGCGGCGTTCCTGTGGCTGGTTCTGGCCTGGGTGGACCGCGGCCGGGCCGTGCGCGCCGTCGCCGATCAGTTGTCGGCCGAGCTGGCGCGGCTGACCTATCCGGCCGAGGGCGCCGAAGCCCGCGTCCACCAGGTGTCCGAGGCGCTGCGCGCCCAGGCCCGCGAATTGTCCCAGGCGTCCTCGACCGCCCTGGCCGAGGCCGAAACCGTGCGTCAGGTGCTGGGCGGTCAGGTCGAGGCCATGTCCGGTCTGGTCGGCCGCATCAACGGCGAGGCGCGCAGCGCGCTGGACGCCCTGCGCGGCGAGGTGGACCGCCTGACCCAGGCGGCGGACACCGCCACCCAGCGGGCGCGCGAGGTCGAGCACATGCTGCGCCTGCAGACCCAGGAAATGTCCACCGTCACCGAGAACGCCGCCGCCAAGGTGCGCGAATTCGGCGAGGTGATGCAGAAGCAGGTGGCCGCCATCGACGAAACCTCGTCGCGCGCCGCCGAACGGGCCGAAACCCTGTCGGGCCAGATCCGCAAGCATGCCGAGGGGCTGGATCAGGTGACGCGCACCGCCGTGGACCGCGCCGGCCAGGTGGGCGAGGTGTTTTCCACCCAGGCCGGCCGACTGGCCGAGGTGGCCGAGCGCGTCGCCGGCCGCACCGAGGAGGTGGCCGGCGCCCTGTCGGGCCGGGTGGAAGCGCTGGACACCTTGTTCCAGCGCCAAAACAGCGACCTGGACAGCTCGGCCGAACGTCTGGCCGAACAGACCGGGCGCATTTCCGCCTCGCTGCAGACCCAGGCCACCAGCCTGGACCAGACCACCGACCGCGTGCTGTCGCGCATCAAGATCGTGGAAGAGGCGCTGTCGGTGCAAACCCGCGAGCTGTCCTCGGCCTCGGATCAGGCCATGACCCGCTTCCGCGAGATGGAGGACGTGCTGGGCCGCCACGCCGAACACCTGCGCTCCACCGCCGACGAGGCCAGCGCCCAACTGGGCCAGGTGGGCGAGGTGTTCACCCAGCGCAAGGACGACGTGGACGCGGCGGTCGAACGCGCGCTGTCGCGTGTGCGCGAGGTGGGCGAGGCGTTCCAGGGCCAGACCCGCGCGCTGTCGGCCGCGTCCGACCAGATGCAGGCCCGCGCCCGCGAGGTGTCGGAAACCGTGCGCATCTACATCGAGGATCTGGGCAAGGGCGCGGAGAAGTCGGCCGGCCAGGCCGAGGCGATCCGCCAGACCCTGCGCAAGCAGGCGGACGAGCTGGCCGATGCCGCCAACGTGGTGTCCACCCAGTCGCGTCTGTCGGAAGCGTCGCTGAACCAGCAGTCGCGCCACCTGATGAGCACCGCCGATCAGGTCATGGCCAAGGTCAAGACCATTGCCGACACCCTGCGCCAGAACACCAACGACCTGATCTCGGTGTCGTCGCGGGTGGGCGTCGAACTGGAGGCGGTGGGCGAGGGCCTGCGCCAGCGCACCACCGAGGTGGGCGTGGCCGCCACCCGCGCCACCGCCGAAACCGCCAATGTGGCCGACATGCTGGAACGCGCCACCCACGCGCTGGCCGGGGCGTCGGAACAGGCCACCACCCAGGTCAAGGCGGTGGGCGAGGTGCTGCGCCGCCAGACCGAACAGGTGGTCGCCTCGGCCGACCAGACCCAGGCCAGCGTCGGCGCCATGGGCGAGAAGCTGGGCGATCAGGCCAATGCCCTGGGCCGCGTCGCCGACGATTCGTCCGAGGTGCTCAAGGCGTTCGGCCAGGCCATCGCCAAGCATGCCGCCGAGGTGGGCGAGGCCGCCCAGCGCGTCTTCCACAACTCGCAGACCGCCGGCGATGCGCTCCGCCAGATCGGCCGCGATTTCGAGGAAACCACCAACAAGACCGCCGCCCAGGTCACCGCCGCCGGCGACATGCTGCGCGCCGGCATCCGCGATCTCACGCAGTCGTCCGAACGCATCACCGCCAGCGTGCGCAACGCCGGCGACAGCTTGCGCCGCCAGGCCCAGGAACTGGAGGAAAGCACCGAACGCACCGGCGCCAAGCTGGAAAGCGCGTTCGAGATGATCCGCCAGAAATCCAACGACCTGGGGATCACCGGCGACCGTCTGGCCCAGCAGGCCGAAAGCATGGCCGCCACCTTCTCGCGCCAGTCCAGCGATCTGGTCAATGCGTCGAAGCTGGCCGAGGTGCGCGCCCAGCAGCTCGAGGAACGCCGCGCCAGCGCCTCGGTCGAGCACTTCCTGCAGAACGCCGCCTTTATCGTGGAAAAGCTGCAATCGCTGTCGGTGGACATCGGCCGCATCTTCTCGGCCAACATCGACGAGAAGGCATGGCGCGAATTCCATGCCGGCGACCAGAGCGTGTTCGTCCGCAAGATCCTCAAGAATCTGGACAAGCACCAGATTTCGGCCATGAAGAACAAGTTCGAGGACGATGGCGAGTTCCGCGAATACGTCACCCGCTATCTGACCGAGTTCGAGGCCCTGCTGAACCAGGCCCGCCAGTCCGACTACGCCGACGTTCTCACCGGCACCTTCACCTCGTCCGAGGTGGGCAAGCTCTATCTGGTGCTGGCCCGCGCCCTTGGCCGTCTGGAATAGGGCTTCTCCAATAAGAGACATTGAAGGGCGCCCTCGGGCGCCCTTTTTGTTGGGGGCCGCGCGGGTGATCCGCGAACGGCGCCGCCGACGCGGCGATCCGGCGGCGCGGCCGGGAAACCGCGGGAAAGGGCCGGCTGTCCCGGGCGGGTGGGGGAAACCGACAATGGCTGTGTCGTCTGCGTGAGCATGGGGCGGGGCTGTCCGCCCGGCCTGGAATATTTCGCGAACGCACAAAATTGTGTTGCGATGCGCAAATTGGCCGCCATACCATAGACCATGGCAGGAACGGAGGGCTTATGATGCTGATCCGCAAGCTGCACGTCCACGAGCGCCTGTTGTTCGCGGACCATCTGAAGCGGCTGCCGCCCGATGACCGGCAATTCCGCTTCGCCCATGCCCACGTCACCGACGAGGTGATCGACCGCTACGTGGCCAATATCGGTGCCGACGACCTGATCCTGGGCTGTTTCGTGGACGACCGTCTGGTGGGTGGCGTCCACGTCGCCTTTGCCGAGGACATCGCCGAGGCCGGGGTGTCGGTCGATCCCGACCAGCGCGGCAACGGGGTCGGTGCCGAGCTGTTTCGCCGCGCCAGCCTTTGGGCGCGCAACCGCCGCGCCCAGAAACTCTATACGCTGTGTCAGGCCGATAACCGCGCCATGGTGGCGCTGGCCCACAAGCTGGGCATGACCGTGCATCGGGAAAGCGGCACCGCCGAAGGCTTCCTGGCGCTGGACCCACCCGACCTGCTGACCGTGTCGGACGAGCTGTCGGTGGGGGTGCACACCATGCTCAACGACTGGGCCGATCTGGTCCGCACCTGCCACGGCGTCCTCAGGGTTCCCCCCTGGGCGGGACGCTAGGGTCTGCCCATGGCGCCCCTGCGGGGCACTCGGGCCATGGCCCCCTTGCGGGGGCACGCAGTCGGCGCGCCGCTAGCGGACCAGCGGCGGCAGCGAATCGGCCGCGTCCACCGACGACAGTTGCACGCTGCCGCCCCCGGCCAGGCCGTCCCAACGGCGGGCCTCGGCCTGCCAGCGGGCCATGTCGTCGCCGCGCGGCTGGTCCAGCGCGGAGATCTGCGGGGCGGGTGCCTGGGCGGCGGGGGCGGTGCCGGGCGTCTCCGCCTCGGGCCACAGCCATACTCCGGCGGTCATGGCCAGGGCGGCGACGGCGGCGGCGGTTCCCGTCCAATCCTTGTCCAGCATGTTCCCCTCCCGGGTGACGGCGACACGAAAACCTTATCCTGTCGGAGAAGATGGGAACATTCGGCTTCGGTCGTAAGGGGCGGCACCCTGAAGGAGTAAGACCTTCGCCTCACCACTGCCGGCGGGTGGGCGCGCCATCTAGGATGCAGGCTGACCAGACGGGATGAACCGCCGATGCGCGACGAGTGCCGCTGCCATGGCTGGCGTTCCTTTCTCGAGACATTGCGGCCCGACACGCTGGGCCGCCTTGATCATCTGGCGGCGACCGACATCCACTACCACGACCCCTTCATCGACGCCCGCGGCGTGGGCAATGTGCGCCGGGTGTTCGCGCGCGTGTTCGACGACATCGAGGACCCGCGCTACACCTTCACCCACTGCGCCTGCGACGGCGACGCCTGCTTCCTGCGCTGGCACTTCACCTGCCGCCCCAAGAACATCCGGCGCGGCCTGCCGTGGATCTGCGACGGCATCACCGAATTGCGCTTCGATGCCCACGGCCGGGTCCTCGCCCATTGGGAGCATTGGGACGCCGGCGAGCAGGTGTATGAAAAGCTGCCGGTGCTGCGCACCATCATCCGGGTGGTGAAGCGGCGCATCTCCGGCTGGCCGGGCTAGAGAATTTCCCGCCCTGACGAAGTCAGGACGGGAAATGCGACCAGCCCGCGCGGCGCCTGAGCGGACCCCGCAGGCGGTGCCAGAGGCAGGCCTAGTTAGAGATGGTTCCGTAGGAACGAAAACAGCCTTAGGGCGGCGGGGCGCGACAGGGCATGGTGGGCCTCAGCCCCGTTTCATCTGCTCGTAGGCGGCCAGCGCGCGCAGCCGCGCGCGGCCATGATCCACCATGGGCTGCGGATAGGTCACGCCCAGCCGCAGCTTGGCGGCGGCCAGCATCAGCGGCGGCGCCTCCCAGGGTTTGTGGATGTACTGGTCGGGCAGGCCGGCCAGTTCGGGCACCCAGCGCCGCACATAGGCGCCGCGGGGGGCGAACTTCTCGCCCTGGGTGATGGGGTTGAACACCCGGAAATAGGGGGCGGCGTCGGCGCCGCATCCGGCGATCCACTGCCACGAGGCCGCGTTGGCGGCGGCGTTGGCATCCACCAGCGTGTCCCAGAACCAGCGCTCGCCCTGCTGCCACGGCAGCAGCAGGTCCTTGACCAGGAACGATCCCACGATCATGCGCACCCGGTTGTGCATCCAGCCGGTGGCCCACAATTGCCGCATGCCCGCATCGACAATGGGATAGCCGGTGCGGCCGCGCGTCCAGGCCGCCAGGGCGTCGGCGTCCTCGGCCCAGGGAAAGGCGGCGAAGGCGGGCTGCAGCGGCTCGCGTTCAAGCGTGGGGAAGGTGGCGATCAATTGGTGGCTGAACTCGCGCCACCCCAATTCCTTGAGGAAGCATTCCGCCCCCGCCGAGGGCGGGCGCGTTCGCACCGCATGCCAGACCTGGCGCGGGCTGATCTCGCCAAACGCCAGATGGGGCGAAAGCATGGAGGTGCCGGGCAGGTCGGGCCGGTCGCGGTTGGTTTCGTACCCCTCCAGCCCGTCCCCCAGGAACGCGGCCAGCCGGTCGGCCGCGCCGTCCTCGCCCGGTTGCCAGGTATCGGCCATGCCATGCCACCACGCGATGGCGGGCATCAGGCCCAGCGCCTCGAGCGGCAATCCGGCGGGCGTCGCGGCGGGGGCGCTCAGGGTGGCGGGGGCGGGCAGCGGCCGGGCCGGGTCCGGCAGCGCCAGCGCGGCGCGCCAGAACGGGGTGAACACCTGGAACGGCCCGCCGGTCTTGGTGCGCACCTGCCCCGGTTCGAACAGCAGGTCGGCGGCGAAGTGGCGCGGATGGATGCCGGCGGCGGCCAGACGGCGGGCCAGTTCCGCCTCGCGCTCCGGCTCGCCCGGTTCGAAACGGCGGTTCCAGTGCACGGCGGTGGCGCCGATGGCGGCGGCCAGCCGGGGGATTTCCGTCACCGCCCCGCCGCGCAGCAGGACCAGCCGGCCGCCGCGCGCGGCCACGGCACGCTGCAACGCCGCCAGCGATCGATGCAGCCACCAGCGCGAGGCGGCGCCGGGGCGCCACGGCCCGGCTTCGTCCAGCACGAAAGCCAGCACGGTCGGGCCGTCGGCGGCGGCGGCCAGGGCAGGGTGGTCGCCCAGGCGCAGGTCCTGGCGCAGCCAGATCAGGGTGGTCATGGCGTCAATCCACGGAAGTGGCGAAGGGGGCGGGCATGGGGTCGGCCTGGGGACCAGCCAGGGGGCCAGAGGGCGGCACGGGGGCCTCCAGGCGGGCGCGCGGGCGGGTGACGATGCGGTTGCCCACCAGCATCACCGCCTGGAACGGCCGGCGGAACAGGCGCAGGAAAGCGGGCGACAGCACGTTCATGCCGTCGGCCGGGCCGCCGAAGGCGGGCATGACCAGGCGGCGGCCGTCGATGACGAAGCACGGCCACACCGCGCCGTCCAGGCCGGCCACCGGCCAGGGCAGGGCGGACACCTCGCCCAGGGCGGCCGAGCCGGGCAGTCCCCCATGGCGGAAGGTCAGGCCGGCGGCCTTCAGTTCGGGTGCCGCCGTGCCGGGCAATCCCGCCGGCAACGCCTCGGCCACCCAGTGCCAGTCATGGGCCGAGGTCAGGCGCGCCACCTCGTCCGCCTCGCGCCGCGCCAGCCGGCCCTCGGCCAGCAACGCGGGCAGCGACGCCCCCAGCCACGCCACCAGGGCCGGGCGCCGCTGGCGCAGCAGCGCGGCCAGCCGCTTGAGCGCCTCGGCGGCACGCTGGGGGGCGTGGCGGCCGGCCGGGTCGCCGATGGGGTCGGACACCGCCACCAGCCGGGCCTTGGGACAGATCAGGGCGCCCGACAGGTCGGGCAGCAGATGGACGCCGTTCAGCAGCATGGCGTCAGGCGAGCAGCGTCCGCAATTCGGCCAGCCGCGCCGCCAGGGCGCCCGCTTCATAGGGCGTGCCCGGCACCACGCCCCAGATCGGCCGGGGCCAGGCCGGGTCGTCGGTGAAGCGGGCGATGACGTGGACGTGCAACTGGGGAACCACGTTGCCCAGCGCGGCCACGTTCATCTTGTGGGCCTTGAGGTGGTTCTGCAGCCGATGCGCGGCGTCGGCCATTTCCTCGACCAGGGTCTCGCGGTCGGACTGATCCAGCTCGTGGATCTCGGACACGCCGTTACGGCGGGGCACCAGCACCAGCCAGGGATAATTGGCGTCATTGAGCAGCAGCACCCGGCACAGCGGCCAATCGGTGACGAAGACAGTGTCTGCTTCCAGCCTCTCGTGCAAGGCGAACATGCTTTTACTACCCTCCTTGATTGCCCTGTCCGCACTTTCGCGGTATGACCAAGGTCAATTTCCCTTCGCATCCGAGCCCCCCATGCGCCGACGCCGCTCTCGCAATCATGATGAAGCCAGCCCCCTGGGGAGTGTGTTCACCAAGCTGGCCCAACTGACGCTGGGCGCCGCGATCGTCCTGGCCGCGGCCGAATGGGGCGCCGGGCTGGCCATGGGCAAGATACGCGATAATCGCGCGGCCGCCACGCCCTCGCTGAGCGACCACGACATCGTCCGCCTGTACGGCACCGACAGCCCGGCGGCGGTGCGACGGATGCTGGCCGAGACCGCGCGCATGGGCGAGGCGGCCTACAGCCCGCTGGTGGAATATGGTCTGCGCCCGTTCGGCGGCCAGTACGTCACCGTCAGCGCGGACGGCTATCGCGGCAACGGCGCGCCCCAGGACCTGGCGGCGCCGGGCGCCAAGGTGTTCGTGTTCGGCGGCTCCACCACCTTCGGCATGGGCGTGGCCGATGCCGAGACGCTGCCCGCCCAACTGGGCGAGGTGCTGCGCAATGCCGGCAAGGACGTCCAGGTCTTCAATTTCGGCGCGCCGTCCTATTACTCGACCCAGGAGCGCATCGCGCTGGAGCGGCTGCTGACCGCCGGCCTGCGCCCCGATCTGGCGATTTTTGTCGATGGCCTGAGCGACTTCCAGCTTTGCGCCGTGCCCGACCGCACCGCGTGGAGCGAGCGGCTGGCCGAGGCCACCGGGGTGGCCGCGCGGCTGCCGCTGACCGGCGAGCTGGCGGCGCGCTCCAACCTGCTGGCGCTGGGCCGCTGGCTGATCGGCGACGAACCGGCCGAGGCGCCCAACCGCTCCGACCTCTGCTCCAGCGACGCCGAGGTGGACAAGGTCATCCGCCGGCTGGACACCAATCGCCGCATCATCAGCGGCATGGCCGACCGGCTGGGCTTCAAGGCGCTGTTCGTGCAGCAGCCGGTGCCCACCTACCATTACGACAATTCCAAGCGCGCCGTGCCGGTGGACACCGAGCGCATGGCCCAGCACATCAACTCGGCCAAGGGCTATCCCCGCATGGAGGAAATGCGCGCCGCCGGCCAGTTGCAGGCCGACAACGTGCTGTGGCTGGCCGAGCTTGAGCCGGCCGGGGGCCAGGCCTATGTGGATACCGTGCATTACAGCCCGCACTTCAATCGCACCCTGGCCGAGGTGATCGGCCGCGCCATCGTCGACGGCGCCCTGCTGCCGTGAACGAACGCCGGGTCTGGCTGATCCTGCTGGTGGTGCCGCCGCTTCTGTGGGCGGGCAACGCCCTGGTCGGCCGCGCGGTGGTCGGCCGCATGGACCCGGTCGAGCTGTCGTTCTGGCGCTGGCTGGTGGCGCTGGCGGTGTTGTTGCCGTTCACCGCCCGCTCGCTGGCCGCCCATGCCCGCACCCTGGTGGCCCATTGGCCGGCGGTCACGGTGATGGGGCTGTGCAGCGTGGGCGCCTACAACACCCTGCTGTACATGGCCATGCACACCACCACGGCCATCAACGCCACCCTGATGGGGGCGTGCATGCCGCTGCTGATCCTGGTGCTGGCGCGGCTGTGGCTGAACGATCCCATCCGTCCGGCCCAGATGGTGGGCATCGCGGTGTCGGCCTGCGGCATGCTGGCGGTGGTGACGCGCGGCGACCCCGCCCGCCTGCTGGGGTTGGCGCTGACGCCCGGCGACGGCCTGATGGTGCTGGCGACGCTGGCCTGGGCGGTCTATTCGGTCATGCTGCGCCGCTTCGCCCTGCCGGTGCCGGGCATCACCCTGCTGACGGCCTTCATCGTGGTCGGGCTGGCGGCGCTGACGCCGTTCTATCTCATCATCGGCGCGCCCTTGCCCCGGGGCGACGGCTGGACCTGGGCCGCGATCCTGTATACCGGGCTGTTCGCCTCGCTGGTGGCCTTCCATTTCTGGAATCGGGGCGTCGCCGCGGTGGGGGCCGCCACCGCCGGCCAGTATTCCTATCTGATCCCGCTGTTCACCGCGCTGATGGCCATTCCCCTCCTGGGCGAACAGTTCCATTGGTACCATGCGCTGGGCGGCGGGCTGATCTTCGCCGGGCTGTTCCTGGCAACCAAAAGGATGGCGTAGCGTGCCCGAGCCGATGCATCGCAGGCTTGCAAATCGGCGTGTTGCGAACGGCCCTCGGGAACAGCACAATGGCGCCCAATTCAGGGAGGACGGGAACCGCAATGTACGGTTTCCGCGTAAGCAGTGCGGGAGGAAAGATGGCCCTGCCGAATGACGGCATGACCGCTGACGGGTCTGATTTCGACTGGAACTTGGAGCGCTGCCGCCTGGCCGGGCTTCCCGGTGGCGGCATCAACATCGCCCATGAGGCGGTGGACCGCCATGTGGCCGAGGGGCGCGGCGACCGCCGCGCACTGGTCAGCCTGGGCCGGCGCTACGAACGCCGCAACGTCACCTATGCCGAGCTGGCCGACGCCTCCGCGCGGGTATGCGCGGTGCTGCGCGAGCTGGGCGTGCAGCCCGGCGACACGGTGGCGGTGCTGCTGGGCCGCTCGGTCGAGCTGTATCAGGCCGCGCTGGGCATCTGGAAGGCGGGCGCGGTGTTCTGCCCGCTGTTCGGGGTGTTCGGTCCCGGTCCCCTGCGCTCGCGCCTCGAGCTGTCGCGCGCCAAGGTGCTGATCGCCAGCGAAAGCCTTTACACCCGCAAGGTCCTGCCCGTGCGCGGCAACATGGCCGACCTGCGCCATGTGCTGCTGGTGGCGGACGAACCCGACGCCGATGCGGGCGACCATGCCGGCTGCGACGATTTCCGCACCCGCCTGAGCGCCGCCCAGCCGGCCGCCACCGCGGCGACCGCCGAAGACTCGCCCGCCTTCATGCATTTCACCAGCGGCACCACCGGCACGCCCAAGGGGGCGGTCCATGCCCACGGCGCCGTGGTCGCCCATCTGGCCACCGGCCAGCAGGTGTTCGGCCTGAAGCCCGACGATGTTTACTGGTGCACCGCCGATCCCGGCTGGATCACCAACACCGTCTATGCGCTGATCGTGCCGCTGGTCAACGGCTGCACCGCCGTGGTGGACGAGGCCGATTTCGACCCCCGCCGCTGGTACGGCGTGCTGAAGGAAGAGAAGGTGTCGGTGTGGTACACCACGCCCACCAACATCCGCATGATGATGCGCTATGGCGCGGCGCTGGCCCGCACCTACCGCGAGAATTCGCTGCGGCTGGCTGCCAGCGCCGGCGAGCCGCTGAATCCCGAGGCGGTGGCCTGGGGCGACAAGGCGCTGGGCGCGCCGTTCCATGACACCTGGTGGCAGACCGAAACCGGCGCCATCGCCATCGCCAATCTGGCCGGCGAGGGCAAGCCGGGCAGCATGGGCCGCCCGTTGCCGGGCGTGCAGGCGGCGGTGGTGATCCGCAACCTGTCCAAGGTCGAGGTGGTCACCGACCCTGAAACCGTGGGCGAGCTTGCGCTGCGCGCCGATCTGCCGTCGCTGTTCACCTCGTATCTGGGCGATGCCGGCCGTTACCAGAGCTGCTTCGTCGATGGCTGGTACCTGACCGGCGATCTGGTGCGCCGCGATGCGGATGGCTTCTTCTGGTTCGTCGGCCGCTCGGACGACATGATCAAGTCGGCCGGCCACACCATCGGCCCGTTCGAGATCGAATGCGCGCTGATGGAGCATCCGGCGGTGGCCGAGATCGGCGTGGTCGGCAAGCCCGACCTGCTGCTGCGCGAGGTTCCGGTGGCCTTCGTCTCGCTCAATCCCGGTTTCGAGGAAGGCGAGGCGCTGCGGCTGGAACTGCTGTATTACGCCCGCCAGCACCTGGGATCGGCCATCGCCCCGCGCGAGATCCAGTTCGTCGATACCATGCCCAAGACCACCACCGGCAAGATCCTGCGCCGCGCGCTCAAGGCCAAGGCGGTGGCGGAGCCGGATGAGGACCTTGCCCTGCCGCCGAGCAGCTATCCCGGCCGCTTCGCCGACGAATAGCCTTCACATGCTGCGGAGGATGGGCAGCAGGCCGGAGGCGGCGATGGCCGGGTGAGTGGATTGCGTCGGAATGGCCGCGAAGCGCACGCCCAGGACCTGGGCGAGCACCGCGGTCGGGGTTCGCTGTTGGTCGGGCGTGGCCAGCATCAGTGCTTTCATCCCCGGGCGCATCCAGAGAACGTTGGCGAATTCCGCCCCGCGAATGCCAATGATTCCTTGGGCGCCATGAAACGTCCGGATCTGGTGGGCCAGGTCGTGTGCCCCTGGCTCATAGCCCTTCACCTTGAGGCCGGCCCCAAGCAATTCCTCCGCCAACGCGTCGAAATTCGTGATCGCGCGGCGGCTGACGCCGTAACCGGCCGCCTCGGCTTTCCCGCCCGGGCGATAGTACTCGTGCTCCTGGGAACGGCGGAGCAGGAGCCAATGCCCGTCGCTCTGGCAGGTCCGCGGCTGGCTGGCCAGAAATCTCTTCAGGATGGCGGCGCGCATCTGCCGAATGCCGTTGGGGATTGCTCCGGGCCAGAGATGCCCCCAGCGATACATGAAAGGCTTCCAGCGAGACAGCCATAGCCAGGTGTCCCAGCGGGGCGCGGTCATGACGTTGTTTCCGTGTCCTTGCTCGATATGGAGATCTTCCATGGGAACGATGGAGTGGTCGATCTCGAACGCTTGGCACATTTCTCTGATGACCGGGTTCATCACAGGCCCGCAGGAGACGAATGTCGTGTGTTCGGCAGATCGTCTTCTTGTCGCAAGTTTGATGGCTGGAAGAAGGTATCCTATCATGAAGTGAAAATAATGCTCGCGAGATCCGAGTCTTGGCTTGTTGTCAAATAATATAATATTTCTATCATTCTTTTCTGGTGTCATTCCTGTTGGCCTATCCATTACAGTGTGAAATTTTTGGTTTAATTATGTTTTCCTGATGTGTGGTGTGGTTTGTTTTTGTTCGGCTGGCGAATTCGTCTTTCGGATCTTGAAGGGGGTATGCGAGGGCGATAACATGATCATAAAATTTATGGATGAAACTGCAGCCTTGTAGTATAGCAAAGTTGTGGTCTGAGTCGGGTGGCGCCTTTTTTTGTTGGATGATGCTGAATATTTCGACACGCTGAGATGGCTGGGGGAGCGTCGCGGTCCGGCTGCTGCGCCGTGGCTGCTGCGCCCATTGCCCTGGGGAGAGTGCGACGCGCGCGGTGGCTGGCCTTATCAATCCTTTCCGACGAACGAACTTCTTCACGCTCTGAGCTGCGCCGATGTGCCGGCGCACGAACGGCCATTGACGTGGACCGGAATCATTCGCCCCGACCGGGCCGAAAACGGCGCCACTTCAGCCATAAAGAATATCCGGTCGTGCTTTCCCGCCCATTATCTGCCTTTCAAGCCGCATCTCTGCCACCTGCCCGACGCGCCGCCGGCGCATTGCGGTTACTCGGCCCGGACCCGTAAACGGTTGCGAGCGGCAGAAGCCGCGTTTCGCATCGACGTCTGCCCCGTGGGGCCACAGCACCGCATTCTCGGAGTGTGGCAACAGGCGCTTGGCTGTCTGCGCAACATCGCGCGGAACTCTTCTCCCGATGCGGAACATTTCGGCGGGCTAGGGAATTTAAGGCGCGCCGCCCGCCAGGACATCCTTGTTTTTGAGCTCCGGCGCCGCCGGGATGGACTGATGTGCGGGGCGCTGCTGCTGGTCGGGTTGGGAGGTGCCGAACGGTCGTGGCACGCCCATAGCTTGCTCTCCCTGCCGGAAGCGCGGGCCGAGTTCGGGACCTATCTCCTGTTTGCCGCAGCCATAGACCATCTGGGCACCCATCCGATCTGGTGGGGCGGCCAACCGGCGGGCGCCAACGGCGCCGGCGTGTTTCAGTTCAAGCAGCGCTTTGCCAATGTCAGTGCGCCCGCCCATCTGCTGAGCATCGACCTGCGGCCGGACGCGCTGGCAAAGGTGAGGGCGACGCGGACAGGCTATGCGTGGTTGCCGGATTACCGGAACCCACTGGACGAGATGAGGGCATAGGCCATCGGGCCTTGGATCCGAAGCGCCGCGCTCTTGCGGCTATCGAACGGGGGCCAGGCGGTCGCGCCCGCCGTTGTCCCGCAGCCCATAAAAAAAGCCCCGCTCCTGACAGGAGCGGGGCTGAAGTTTTGGAGAGGGGAGACACAAGAAGGTCGTCCGCCCCGCCGGCGTGCTCAGTGCCGGCGGGCGTCACGCCCGCTCGAAGCTCCACGATGCCGTCGGGCTGGCAAGGGCCAAGCCGGCGACGGTGCGCCTGGCCAGGGCCGGGGTGGCATTCAGGATGGCAAAGGGCTTGCCGTCCTTGTGCACCACATATTCCACCGGTGGGGTGGAACCGGTGGGGCATGCCATGCCGGTCAGGTCGGGGGCGCTGAACATCCGAGGGAACTCCGGTGCGGGGCGTCGTGACCACGCTTAGGTATTCCGGTCGGGGGAGGATTGCCAGGGGGTGGCCGTGCCTTTATGCCCCTTTGCACCCGGCTACGCCCAAAGGAGCGCGGGGCAGCCCGGGCCGCGCGCCAATGGGGTGATGGGCGTTGTCCGGTTTGGTCGGCACGGTCCTACCGCCGGCGGTGATCCGCGCGCCGGTCAGAGGCCGCGGCGCAGCAACTGGGTAAAGCGGTCGGCGCTGACCGGCGGGCTGAACAGATAGCCCTGCATGGCCGTCACCCCCTTGTCCAGCAGGTACTCGGCCTGGTCGGGGGTTTCCACGCCTTCGGCGATGACGTCGAAGCCCAGGTTGGTGGCCAGCGCCACCACCGAGGCTACGATGGCGCCGTCCTTGGCGTTGCCGGGCAATTCCTTGACGAAGGCGCGGTCGATCTTCAGCGTGTCCACCGGGAACAGCTTGAGATAGGCCAGCGACGAATAGCCGGTGCCGAAATCGTCGATGGACATGCGCACGCCCATGGCGCCCAGTTGGGTCAGGATGGCGATGGCGCGGTCCACCTCGGTCGCCATCATGGTTTCGGTGATCTCCAGTTCCAGCGCGCTGGGCGGCAGGCGGCACAGCGCAAGCGCCCGTTCGACCTTGTCCTTGAGTGCGGCGTCGTGAAACTGGGCCGGCGACAGGTTGACCGAGACGCAGCCGAAATCCAGCCCGTGATCGCGCCACCATTTCATCTGGGCGCAGGCTTCGTTGAGCGCCCAGTCGCCGATGGCGCCCACCAGGCCGGCGCGCTCGGCCACCGGGATGAACAGGGCCGGGCTGACCTCGCCGCGCTCGGGGTGGGACCAACGGATCAGCGCCTCGGCGCCGGTGATGCGGCGGGTGCGGGCGTTCAGCTTGGGCTGGTAGTGCAGGCGGAACTGCCCTTCGGCCAGGGCGCGGCGCAGGTCGTTCTCCAGGTTGACCCGCTCCACCGCCTGGCGGTTCATGTCCTGGTCGTAGAAGCTGTAGCTGCGGCCGCCCGCCTTGCAGTGGTACATGGCCGCATCGGCCGAGGACAGCAATTGCTCGGCGGTGTCGGCGTCGTCGGGGTAAAGCGCCACGCCGATGCTGGTCGAGCAGTAAAGGTCGCGGCTCGCCACCGAGAACGGCTCGGAAAAGGCGTACAGCACCTTTTCCACGCAGGCCACCGCGCCCGACGGGTCCTGAAGGTTGGGCAACGCCACCACGAACTCGTCACCGCCCAGGCGGCCGATGATGTCGGAGGCCCGCACGCAGCCCTTGAGCCGGCGGGCCACCTGACGCAGCAGGTCGTCGCCGGCGGCGTGGCCGAAGCTGTCGTTGACGTCCTTGAAGCGGTTGACGTCCATGAACAGAACCGCCAGGCGCTGGCCGCTGACCTCGGCGCGCACGATGGCGTCGGCCAGCGATTCCATGACCGTGTGGCGGTTGGCCAGCTTGGTCAGGGTGTCGTGGCTGGCGTGGAAGCGGATGCGCTGTTCGTCCATCTTGCGGCGGGTGACGTCGTGGGCCAGCAGCACATAGCTGCCCACCGCGCCGCCTTCGCCGACCACGCCGGTGACCGCCATGGCGGCGGGAAACACGTCGCCATCGGCGCGGCGCGCCCAGATCTCGCCCTGCCAGATGCCGCCCTTGGCGGCGGTCGCCCAGGCTTCCTCGATCAGCACCGGCTCGTTCACCTCGGCGGCGAAGAGCGACAGTTTCAGCCCGACCACGCCTTCGGCGGCGAAGCCGGTCATGCGCTCGAAGGCGGAATTGACCGCGCGCACCACATGGGCGTGGTCGATCACCACGATGGCCTCGCCCACATTGTCGAACACCGCCGCCGCCAGCCGCAGCCGGTCCTCGGCCAGCTTGCGGGCGGTGATGTCCTGGACCGTGCCCTCGTAGCACACCACCTCGCCCGCTTCGTCGCGCACGGCGCGGGCGTTCTCGGCGATCCAGATGATCGAGCCGTCCTTGCGGTAAACCTGCGCCTCGAAGTTGCGCACCTCGGAATCCACCGCCAGCGCGCGCTTGAAGCGGTCGCGGTCGGCGGGGCTGACATAGAGGTTGCGGGCGATGTCGGTCAGGCCCGAGATCAGCGCTTCGGGCGCGTCATAGCCGTAGATGCGGGCCAGGGCGGGGTTGGCCGCCAGATAGCGGCCATCGGGGGTGGTGCGATAGATCCCCTCGATGGCGTTCTCGAACAGCGACCGGTATTGATCCAGCGCGTGGCAGGGTGCAGCCGGCACGGCCTGCCGGTGCATCTGGTCGATCAGGGCGTCGCCGCCGTCCAAGTTCTGCATCCCCTCACGCGCGTGCAAAGATCGGTGCGCACACACCTTGGCAATCGGCGTGCCACTTGCGGCAAAAGGGATGCCATTTATGACCTGGGGATTTCAAGGGATTTGCGCGGGGTTCCACCCCGTTCGCGCGCCGGATGATCACGGCGTGTGCAAAAAACCGGCGCGCGGGTGCCTGAAAATCAGGCGCCGGCACACTCGCAATCCTCGCCGCAGCGGCCGCAGCCGATGGTCGCGCCCGGGCGCGCCGCCTTGACCATGTCGCGCACGGTGGACACGCACTTGCCGCAGCGGGGGCGGCATTCGTAATGCTGGTAAACCTGGGCCGCGGAACCGGCCCCACCTTCGTCGATGGCGGCGCGAACCTGGCGATCGTTCAGTCCATGGCAAAGGCAGACGTACATGGTGTCCTCTAAGGGGGATGACGCGATGAAGTCCACGAGACGGCGGAAGGGGGAAGAGAAGAGGAGACCCCCTTCCGCCGCGGGGAAAGTGTTAGTAACCGCTCTTGGCGCCGGTGCCGGTATAGGCGAAGTCCCACTCGACGCTGAACGGCGCCCACCACTTGCCCACGCCGGTTTCCTTGTCGGTGTGGCGCAGGAAGTTATGGGCGGCCGGCTTGACCGTGTAGACCACGTGGTACTTGCCCGGGCCGTCCATCTTGATGTTGTCGCCGTAATGCGGGCCGTCCGACGCCACCATCGGATAGAGGGTGCCGGTCTTCTTGAAGTTGGTGCCCGGCTTGGTCAGCACGTACGAGACGTCCAGATAGGGGACCCACTCGCCCTCGCCGAAGCCGTTGTTGTTGCCCTTGATGGCCTTGATGTCGGCTTCGATGTGGATGTCGGTGTTGTCGTGGGCGGCCATGTGCGGCTCCATCATGACCGACTGCAGGTAGACGCCGGCGATTTCCATGCCGTTCTTTTCGACGGGTTCGCCGATCGGGCGCTCACCCGCCAGGGCGGCGGTGGAAGCCAGGCACAGGGCGGCGCCGGCAGCCAGCATAGACTTGAAGCTCATCAATGTTCTCCCTCTCCGGGGGTAGTCCATAATGTATGCGCAGATGATAATCATTCGCATTCACACAAGGCAACAGCTTTTTTGAGGACATGCCGTCTGCGTGCGGCGGGGTGTCCATGCGAAAACGGCGGGGCTTGCGCCCCGCCGTTTCCAAGCCGCGGCTTTAGCGCCAGCCGACGCGGTCGAAGATGCGGATGGCGTCGGCGCTGTTCTCGCCCAGCATGGCGACGTTGATGTCCTCGCCCTTGAACGGACCCCAGGCGGCGACCACCGGCGACGGCTTGACGCCGGGGCGGACCGGGAATTCGTTGTTGGCCTCGGCGAACAGGCGCTGGGCGTCGGGGCCGGCCAGGAATTCCAGCAGCTTGACGGCTTCGGCCTTGTGCTTGGCCGAGGCGGTGACGCCGGCGCCGGCCACGTTCATGTGGGCGCCGCGACCCTGCTGGTTGGGGAAGGCGATGCCGACCTTGGCGGCGGCCTCGCGCTCGTCGGCCTTGGACGAGGTCAGCATGCCGCCGAAGTAATAGGTGTTGGCGATGGCGATGTCGCACTGGCCGGCGGCCACGGCATTGATCTGGTCGCGGTCGCCGCCCTGGGGCTTGCGGGCCATGTTGTCCACGATGCCCTTGGCCCAGGCTTCGGCCTTGGCCGGGCCGTTGACGGCGATCAGGCCGGCCAGCAGCGACTGGTTGTAGGTGGACGACGAGCTGCGCACGCAGATGCGGCCCTTCCACTTGGGATCGGCCAGGTCCTCATAGGTGGTGATGTCGGACGGCTTCACCCGGTCCTTGGCATAGAACACCACGCGGGCGCGCGCCGACAGGCCGACCCAGTAGCCCTGGGGATCGCGATAGGCGGCGGGGATGGCCTGGTTGACCGTCTGGCTTTGCACCGGCTGCAGCACGCCGGCGACGCGCGCCTTGTGCAGGTGCACCACGTCGGTGGTGATGAACAGGTCGGCCGGGCTGTCCTTGCCCTCGGTCTTCAGGCGCTCCAGCAACTGGTCCTCGCCCGCCGACAGCAGGTTGACCTTGATCCCGCTCTGCTTGGTGAACTCGTCCAGCACCGGCTTGAGCAGGTGGTCCTTGCGGGCGGAATAGACATTGACCTCGGCAGCCGCGGCGGTGCCGACGGACAGGGCGGCCATGGTGGCCAGGGCAGTGAAGCGGGCGATCAGCCGCATGGGTGCTCCCTTTCGCGCATAGTTTGGAACCACTCTGAAAATGCGAGTGATTTGCACATTCATTCCGATACCACGGAGTGCGCGGCACGCAAAGGAATTTTGCGTGGGCGCGAGGAGAGGCGGGCCGGAGGGGCGGGGACCGGTTGCCGCCCCCCGGCGGCCGCCGCTCCGCCCTGGCCGTCGGCCGGGGCGGCGAACACGAATACCTGTGCGCGGTCCAGCGTCAGCGCCACCCGGCGGCCTTCCTCGGGCATGGCGGGGCCGGTGCCGCGGCAATGCAGGTGGCAGGGCGGCAGGCCCGGCGCTTCGACGGTGAGGTGCAGCAGCCACGACCTCCCCAGCAGGCGCGCGGTCCGCACGGTGGCGATGCCGTCGGCGGCGGCCCGCACGATCACCGCCTCGGGCCGGATGACCAGTTCGGCGGCGGCGCCCTCGGGCAGGTTGGCGGCGGCGAAGCGGCCCAGCGGGGTGTCCACCGCGCCGTCGCGCACCGTCGCGGCCAGCACGTTCACCTCGCCGAAGAACGAGGCGACGAACGGATCGGCCGGGGCGCTGTACAACACCGCCGGGCTGTCCAGTTGGACGATGCGGCCCGCCCGCATCACCGCGATGCGGTCGGCCATGAACATGGCCTCCTCGGGGTCGTGGGTGACCATCAGGGTGGCGACCCGGCTGGCCTTGAGCACGTGCAGGGTCTCGTCGCGGATCTGGTCGCGCAGGCGCTTGTCCAGGCCCGAGAACGGCTCGTCCAGCAGCATCAGGCCCGGCTGGGGCGCCAGCGCGCGCGCCAGTCCCACCCGCTGTTGCTGGCCGCCGGACAATTGGTGCGGCCAGGCGCCGGCGTAATCGGCCATGCCCACCTGGGCCAGCATGTCCAGGGCGCGCCGTTTGCGCTCGGGCCGGGGCAGGGCGTCCAGACCGAATTCCACGTTCGCCCGCACGTCCAGATGGGGGAACAGCGCGTAATCCTGGAACAGGAAACCGACCTGGCGCGCTTCGGGTGGCACGTGCACGCCGTCGCCCGACACCAGCCGGCCGTTCAGCCGCACCCGGCCGTGGCGCACCGCCTCCAGCCCGGCGGCGATGCGCAGCGTGGTGGTCTTGCCGCAGCCCGACGGTCCCAGCAGGCAGACCAGTTCGCCCGGTGCCAGACGCAGCGAGACATCGTCCACCACCGCCTTGCCGTCATAGAAATGGGACAGGTTCTCGAGAACCAGACCGTCGGTCATGTGTGGTCTCCGGGGCGGGAACGGGCGATGGCCCGGCTCAGCAACAGCACCGGCAGCAGACCGGCGGCCACGATGGCCAAGGCGGGCAGGGCGGCGTCGGCCAGACGTTCGTCCGACGCCAGCGTGAAGGTGCGGGTGGCCAGGGTGTCGAAATTGAACGGGCGGATGATCAGCGTGGCCGGCAGTTCCTTCATGACGTCCACGAAGACCAGCAGCGCCGCCGACAGCAGGCTGCCGCGGATGATGGGGGCGTGCACCCGCCGCAAGGTCGCCAGCGTGCCCAGGCCCAGCGTGCGGGCGGCGGCCTCCATGCTGGGGGTGACCTTGGCCAGGCTGGCCTCGACCGTGTTGGCCGACACCGCCAGGAAGCGGACCAGATAGGCATAGATCAGGGCGGCGATGCTGCCGGTCAGCAGCAATCCCACCGACAGACCGAAATGGCGTTCCAAGAAACCGGCCACCGTCTTGTCCAGGGCGGCCAGCGGCACCAGCGTGCCCACCGCGATCACGCCGCCGGGAATGGCATAGCCGAGCGAGGCCAGGCGCACCGCGCCGCCCACCAGGCGGGAGGGGTGCAGGCGCCGCGCATAGGCCAGCACCAGCGCCACCAGCACGGCCAGGGCGCCGGTCAGTCCAGCCAGCATCAGCGAATTGCCGGCCAGGGCGGCAAAGCCGTCGGTGGTGGTTTCCGCTCCCACCGCCCACACCGCCAGGGTGCCGGCCGGCACGCCGAAGCCCAGCACCACCGGCAGCGCGCAGAACACCAGCGCCAGCCCCCCGCGCAGCCCGGGCAGGTGGATGCGCGGCAGCGCGCGGTAGCGGGTGGAGGTGTGGTGCGCCCGCGCCGCCCCGCGCGAGACGCGCTCGACCAGGATCAGGGCCAGCACGAACAGCATCAGCAGCGCGCCGAGCTGCGCCGCCACCGCCGGCTGGCCCATGCCCATCCAGGTGCGGTAGATGCCGGTGGCGAAGGTGTCCACGGCGAAGTAATGCACCGTGCCGAAATCGTTGAGCGTCTCCATCAGCGCCAGCGCGATGCCGGCGGCGATGGCCGGGCGCGCCAGCGGCAGCGCCACGTCGGTGAAGGCCCGCCACGGGCGGCGGCCCAGGGTGCGGCTGGCCTCCAGCACGCAGACCGATTGTTCCAGAAAGGCGGCGCGGGCCAGGATGTAGACGTAAGGGTACAGCACCATGGTCATCACCCAGACGGCGCCGCCCAGCGAGCGGATTTCCGGGAACCAGTAGTCGCGGGCCGTCTGCCAGCCGAACAGGGCGCGCAAGGCGCCCTGCACGGGGCCGGAAAACTCCATCACGCCGGTATAGGTGTAGGCCACCACATAGGCCGGCATGGCCATGGGCAGCAACAACGCCCATTCCAGCGTGCGGCTGCCGGGGAAGCGGCACAGCGTGACCAGCCAGGCGGTGCCCACCCCGCCGACGCCGACGCCGACGCCCACGCCCAGCATCAGCCACAGCGAATTGAGCACGTAAGACGGCAGCACGGTGGCCGCCAGATGGGACCACACGGCGCCCGAGGGGGCGAACAGATTGGCCGCCACCGCCAGCACCGGCAGCGCCACCAGCCCGGCCAGCACCAGAACGGCCACCACCCATCCGCTGGGGCGGGCAAGACCTTTCGCGAGATGCGGGATTATGCGCCGGGACGGGGAAGAAGGCAGGGGCGCTGCGGACATGAAGGCTCGTGCGGGGTAAAAGGATGGCCCCCATGCTATTGAAAACGATTGTCACTGGCAATGTTCGTGCCCCCGGCGTCCAACGCGCGGCGGGGGTGCACCCCTTCGGGCTGGAAACTCGTTGGGTTCCGTATTAAGAAGACGGCTTCCGACCCAATTCAGCAGGGATCGCCCGTGAAAGCCGCCGTCATCGTTTTCCCCGGCTCCAACTGCGACCGCGACGTCGCGGTGGCGCTGGAGGCCAGCATGGGGGCCAAGCCGCACATGGTTTGGCACCGCGACACCGAACTTCCCGCCGTCGATCTGATCGTCGTTCCCGGCGGTTTCTCGTATGGCGACTACCTGCGCTGCGGCGCCATGGCCGCGCATTCGCCCATCATGCGCGAGGTCAAGGCCCGCGCGGACAAGGGCGCGCGCGTGCTGGGCATCTGCAACGGCTTCCAGATCATCACCGAGGCCGGCCTGCTGCCGGGCGTGCTGATGCGCAACGCCCAGCTTCGCTTCATCTGCAAGGACGTGTTCCTGAAGGTGGAGAACGACCGCACCGATTTCTGCCGCTACTACCGCTCGGGCGACGTGGTGCGCTTCCCCATCGCGCATGCCGAGGGCAATTACTTCGTCGAGCCGCACACCTTCCGCGAAATGGAAGACAACGGTCAGGTCGCCTTCCGCTATTGCGACGCCGACGGCCGCGTGGCGCCCGAGTTCAATCCCAACGGTTCGTTGGGCAACGTGGCTGGCGTCTATAATTCCAAGTTCAACGTGCTGGGCCTGATGCCGCACCCCGAGCGCTTGGCCGAGGATCTGCTGGGCGGGTCCGACGGCAAGCTGATGTTCGATTCGCTGGTGGAGGCGCTGTCGTGAGCCAGATTACCCCCGAAGTCATCGCGAGCCACGGCATCAAGCCCGACGAGTACAAGCTGATCCTCGAGATCATGGGCCGCGAGCCGAACCTGACCGAGTTGGGCATCTTCTCGGTCATGTGGTCCGAGCACTGCTCGTACAAGTCGTCGAAGAAGTGGCTGAAGACCCTGCCGACCAAGGCGCCGTGGGTGATCTGCGGCCCGGGCGAGAACGCCGGCATCATCGACATCGGCGACGGCGACGCCATCGTCTTCAAGATGGAAAGCCACAACCACCCCAGCTTCATCGAACCCTATCAGGGCGCGGCGACCGGCGTGGGCGGCATCCTGCGCGACGTGTTCACCATGGGCGCGCGCCCCATCGCCAACATGAACGCGCTGCGCTTCGGCGATCCCAGCAACCCCAAGACCCGCCATCTGGTGGCGGGCGTGGTGGCCGGCATCGGCGGCTACGGCAATTGCGTCGGCGTCCCCACCGTGGGCGGCGAGACCAATTTCCACAGCAGCTACAACGGCAACAACCTGGTCAACGCCATGACCGTCGGTCTGGCGCGCAAGGACAACATCTTCTATTCGGCCGCCGCCGGCGTCGGCAATCCGGTGGTGTATTTCGGCTCGAAGACCGGCCGCGACGGCATCCACGGCGCCACCATGGCCTCGGCCGAGTTCGACGAGAATTCCGAGGAGAAGCGTCCCACCGTCCAGGTCGGCGACCCCTTCACCGAGAAGCTGCTGATCGAAGCCTGCCTGGAGTTGATGGCCACCGACGTCATCGTCGCCATCCAGGACATGGGCGCGGCCGGCCTGACCTCGTCCTCGTTCGAGATGGCGTCCAAGGGCGGCCTGGGCGTGGAACTGGACCTCGACCGCGTCCCCATGCGCGAAGAGGGCATGAGCGCCTATGAGATCATGCTGTCCGAGTCGCAGGAACGCATGCTCATGATCATCAAGCCGGGCAAGGAAGACGTGGCCCGCGCGATCATGGACAAGTGGGAGCTGGACTTCGCCGTCATCGGCACCCTGACCGACACGGGCCGCATGGTGCTCAAGCGCCATGGCGAGATCGTCGCCGACCTGCCGATCGACCCCCTGGCCCAGGCGTCGCCGGAATATGACCGTCCGTGGGTCCAGCCCGCCAAGCAGCCGGTGATCGACGCCAAGGACGTGGAAAACGTCTGCCCCGCCGACGCGCTCAAGAAGCTGCTGGCCTGCCCGGATCTGGCCTCCAAGCGCTGGATCTACGAGCAGTACGACCACATGGTCATGGGCGACACCGTTCAGCGTCCGGGCGGCGACGCCGCCGTGGTGCGCATCCATGGCCGCAACAAGGCGGTCGCCATCACCACCGACTGCACGCCGCGCTATTGCCAGGCCGACCCGCACGAGGGTGGCCGCCAGGCGGTGGCCGAGGCCTATCGCAACCTGTCGGCCACCGGCGCGGTGCCGCTGGCGGTCACCGACAACCTGAATTTCGGCAATCCCGAAAAGCCCGAGATCATGGGCCAGATCGTCGAAGCCATCCGGGGCATGGGCGAGGCCTGCCGCGACCTGGATTTCCCGGTCGTGTCGGGCAACGTCTCCCTCTACAACGAGACCCAGGGCGCCGCGATCCAGCCGACCCCGGCCATCGGCGCCGTCGGCCTGCTCGACGACGTGTCCAAGCACATGACCGTGGCCTTCAAGCGCGCGGGCAGCAACATCGTGTTGCTGGGCGAGACCAAGGGCTGGCTGGGCGCCTCGCTGTACCTGCGCGAGATCTGCGGCCGCGAGGAAGGCGCGCCGCCGCCGGTGGCGCTCCATCGCGAACGCCGCAAGGGCGAACTGGTGCGCCAGTTGATCCAGGACAGCCAGGTTCTGGCCTGCCACGACGTGTCCGACGGCGGCCTGCTGGTGGCCGTGGCCGAAATGGCCATGGCCTCGGCCGATCGCATCGGCGCCGCGCTCGATGCGCCCTCGACCCTGCCGCTGCACGCCTGGTGCTTCGGCGAGGACCAGGGCCGCTATGTGCTGGAAGTGTCCGACGACGATCTGGTGTCGGTGCTGGAAGCGGCCGAGGAGCACGAGGTCAACGCCCGCGTCATCGGCAAGACCGGCGGCCACGTCATCAGCGTCGGCGGCCGCGCCGT
>JAFAAW010000143.1 GCA_023426365.1 Pseudomonadota bacterium | reverse complement strand
GCCCCGTGGGGGAGGCACCGCCCATATCTATGGGGACCACAGATGAAGCTGATCATGGCCATCATCAAGCCCTTCAAGCTGGACGAAGTGCGCGAGGCGCTGACTCCGCTGGGCGTCCAGGGCCTGACCGTGAGCGAGGTCAAGGGCTTCGGCCGGCAGAAGGGCCAGACCGAGATTTATCGCGGCGCCGAATACGTCGTGAACTTCCTGCCCAAGGTGAAGATCGAGGTGGCGGTGAACGACGAGATCGCCGACCGCGTGATCGAGGCGATCCAGACCGCCGCCCGCACCGGCAAGATCGGTGACGGCAAGGTGTTCGTCATGGACATCGCCCAGGCCTATCGCATCCGCACCGGCGAGGCCAACGACGAGGCGCTGTAGGCCGCTCGTCGCGGCACCGGCGGCATCCACATGGCCCGGGGGCAACCCTCCGGGCCATTTTCTTTGGGCCATCTTCTTTGAGCATGTCTGCGCAGGCTGTCGGTGGTCCATGAGGCTCGCCAACAGCGGCGGTTTGCCAGATTGTGCCGCCGGATTTGTCCGTCATGCGCGGAATTGATGGGCGCATCCACGCGGGGTCGTCCGGCACCGTGCCGCCGCAAAGACGTGGATGGCCGGGTCAGGCCCGGCCATGACGAAAACCAAGACAGAATGGACCACCCACAGGTCCTGCTGACAGGCCGTTTTCTTTTGCCGTGTCGGCAGACCGTGCCGGCTGGCGCCATGCCCGCAATGACAATGTGCCCTTATTCAGGGCAGGCGGGAATATCACTGCTTAAATTCGCGCCATTTTCCACGGCCGGCGGGGCGGGGAAGGGGGGAGGAGGGGCGGAATCCCGCCCGCCCGGCAACTGGCACGGTTCTTGTTAATGATTATCACGAGCCGGCCCGGGTGTCCTTTCTCCTCCCAGAAGGCCCCGGTGCCGGCGCCAGATCTAAGGCAGAGCCGTTTCGGGGGTTACCCATGAACCATCGTTTGAAGACACTTGCTGCAGGCGTCGGCCCGGCCCTGGGCGCCCTGCTCACCGCCTCGGCCGCCTGGGCCCAGGAAGCCGCCACCGAGGCCGCGCCGGCCGCCGCTGCGGCCGCGCCGACGCTGGATGCCGGCAACACCGCATGGATGCTGGTTTCCACAGCCCTGGTGCTGATGATGACCATCCCCGGCCTGGCGCTGTTCTATGGCGGCATGGTGCGCAAGAAGAACGTTCTGGGCGTGATGATGCAGAGCTTCGCGCTGGCCGCGCTGGGTTCGGTGCTGTGGATGGTGATCGGCTACTCGCTGGCGCTGACCGGCACCAACCCTTATATCGGCGGCCTCGACCGCCTGTTCCTGGACGGCATCGGTAAGGAGACCTTGTCGGGCACCATTCCCGAATCGGTCTTCATGATGTTCCAGATGACCTTCTTCATCATCACCCCGGCGCTGATCACCGGCGCCTTCGCCGACCGCATGAAGTTCTCCTCCATGCTGGTGTTCATGACCCTGTGGATGCTGGTGGTCTATGCCCCGGTCTGCCACTGGGTGTGGTCGCTCAATGCCGACGGCACCGCGCTGGGCTTCCTGGGTGCCATGGGCGCGCTCGACTTCGCCGGCGGCACCGTGGTGCACATCAACGCGGGCGTCGCCGGTCTGGTCGCCTGCCTGGTGCTCGGCCCGCGCAAGGGCTACGGCACCGACAACATGGCCCCGCACAACCTGACCCTGTCGGTCATCGGCGCCGCCATGCTGTGGGTGGGCTGGTTCGGCTTCAACGCCGGCTCCGCCCTGGCCGCCGACGGCCGTGCCGGCATGGCCATGGCGGCGACCCAGATCGCGGCGGCCGCCGCCGCGCTGTCGTGGATGTTCGCCGAATGGCTGCTGCGCAAGAAGCCGTCGGTGCTGGGCATCATCTCGGGTGCGATCGGCGGTCTGGTCGCCATCACCCCCGCCGCCGGCTTTGTCGATCCCAAGGGCGCGCTGATCATCGGCCTGATCTCCGGCGTGGTCTGCTTCTGGGGCGCCACCAGCCTCAAGCATGCGCTCAAGTACGACGACTCGCTGGACGCGTTCGGCGTGCACGGCGTCGGCGGCATCGTCGGCGCCATCCTGACCGGCGTGTTCGCGGTGGAAAGCATCGGCGGCACCGCCGGCCTGCTGGAAGGCAATGGCGGCCAGGTGCTGACCCAGATCTACGCGGTGGCCATCACCGTGGCCTATACCGCCGTCGTCAGCTACATCCTGCTCAAGCTGGTGGACCTGGTGATGGGCCTGCGCGTCACCGCCGAGGAGGAGCGCGAGGGTCTCGACCTCGCCCTGCACGGCGAAACCATCCACTGATCCCGATCCCTCCGGCACGGGGGATAAGCGGGAAGGGGGTGCGGCGAAAGCCGCACCCTCTTTCTTTTTGCGCGCCACCGCGCCGGGCCCGATGCCCCCGCGGCGGGCGGCGGCCCGGGGGCGGGCAGGGGGCTTTGCCCCATATATCTCCCTTGGGCGTTGCGGTTCAAATCGGGTAGAACATCTGGCGACCAAAAGCCTGCCGGGGACCAAGGTGAACGACCGTCTGAACCAGCTGACCGATTATCCCTTCCAGCGCCTGACCGACCTGCTGGGTGGCCCCGCCGCCCCCGATTCCATCGTCATGTCCATCGGCGAGCCGCAGCACGTCCCGCCCGCTTTGGTGGCGCGTGTGCTGGCCGACAAGGCCGGGCTGTGGGGCAAGTATCCCCCCGCCAATGGCAGCCCGGACTTTCGCCAGGCGGCGGCGGCGTGGCTGACGCGGCGGTTCAAGCTGCCGGACGGCATGATCGACGCCGAGCGCATGGTGCTGCCGGTGGCCGGCACGCGCGAGGCGCTGTACCTGATCGCCCAGACCGTCATCAGTCCGGCCGAGGGCGGGCCGAAGCCGGTGGTCCTGCTGCCCAATCCGTTCTATCAGGTCTATGTGGGCGCGGCGATCATGGCCGGGGCCGAGCCGGTCTTCGTGCCCGGCGCCCACGGCCCGGCCTCGCAGCCCGATTTCTCGACCTTGCCCGAGGAGGTGCTGGCGCGCACCCGGCTGGCCTATCTGTGCAGCCCGGCCAACCCGCAAGGCTCGGTCGCCGATCTCGACCTGCTCAAGCGCACCATCCAGTTGGCCCGCCGCTACGGCTTCGTGCTGGCCATGGACGAATGCTATTCGGAAATCTGGGACAAGGCGGAACCCGCCGGCGCGCTCGAAGCCTGCGCCGCCTTGGGCGGGTCGGTGGACAACGTGCTGGTGTTCCACTCCCTGTCCAAGCGCTCCAGCGCGCCCGGCCTGCGGTCGGGCTTCGTGGCCGGCGACGCCCGCGTGATGGCGGCGTTCGGCCGCCTGCGGTCCTATGGCGGGGCGGCGACGCCGCTGCCCATCCTGGCCGCCGCCACCGCGCTGTGGCGCGACGAGGCCCATGTGGAGGAAAACCAGGCGCTCTACCGCGCCAAGCTGGACATGGCCGAGCGGCTGCTGGGCCACCGCCCCGGCTTCGCCCGGCCGGAAGGCGGCTTCTTCCTGTGGCTGGACGTGGGCGACGGCGAGAATGCGGCGGTGGAATTGTGGCGGCAGGCCAAGATCCGGGTGCTGCCCGGCAAGTACCTGGCGCGTGACGGCGCGGGCGACCGCTTCATCCGGGTGGCGCTGGTCCACGACCTCGAGCTGACCGAGCAGGCGCTGACCCGCATGGCCGAAATCCTGTAGGGGGAGGACACATGGCCGTCGCCAAGAAAGGCGCCGCCAAGGGCAAGTTCCTGCCGCAGGGCGCCGTGGACGCCCTGCGCCGGCTCGCCGTGCGCCTGGGCGGCAGCGCCCTGCTGATCGTGGTGGCGGCGATGGCGGTGGCGCTGGCCACCGCCGACCCGCGCGACCCGTCCTTCAACACCGCCGTGACCGGGCCGGTGAACAACGCACTCGGCCGCTTCGGCGCCAGCCTGGCCGACCTGCTGACCCAGTTTTTCGGCCTGGGCGCCGGCTTGGGCCTTGCCGTGGCCGGCATCTGGGGGCTGCGCGTGGCCATCCGTGCCCAGGCCCCCCGGTTGTGGGGCCTGCGCGTCGCCGCCCTGCCGGTGGTCATCCTGCTGCTGTCCATCGCCTGCGCCGCCCTGCCCCTGCCCCAGTTCGGCTGGCTGCCCGCCGGTGCCGGCGGCGCGCTCGGCAAGGTGTCGGCCGCCGGACTGGCCGCCCTGCTGCCGCCCGATCTGGGCTGGACCATCGGGCTGGTCTCGGCCCTGTTGGGGGTGATCCTGCTGTTCTTCGCCCTTGGCCTGTCGCCCGCCGACTGGGCCGGCCTGGGCCGCGCCGGCCGCCGCTCCATCGAGGTGGCGGTGGCCACCGGCCATGCCGCCGGGGCGTTGCGCCGCCACGCGGCCGACACGCCGGTGTTCCGCCGCGACGCGGTGATGGGCGCCGGCGAACCCCGGGTAATGCGTGAGGCGCGCCGGACCGACGACCGCGACGATGACGACGACGACCACGACCTGCCGCCCTTTGCCACCGCGCCGGCCGGCGCGGACGGCGACGACGCCGATCCCGGCCTTGCCCCCCGCATGCCGCAGCACGGGGCGCTGGTGGAACCCAAGCGGCCGCCGCCGGCCGCCGGCAAGCGCGAGCGCGCCGCCCGCCAGGGCAATCTGGACCTGGGCGAGCCGCAGGGGGTGGGCTACGACCTGCCCTCGCTGACCCTGCTGGCGCTGCCGCCCGAGCAGAACCGCACCCAGGTCAACCAGGATTCCCTGGCCCAGAACGCCAAGATGCTGGAAAACGTGCTCGAGGATTTCGGCGTCAACGGCAAGGTGGTGAAGGTCCGCCCCGGCCCGGTGGTGACGCTGTACGAGCTGGAGCCGGCGCCCGGCACCAAGACCAGCCGCGTCATCGGCCTGGCCGACGACATCGCGCGCTCCATGAGCGCGCTCAGCGTCCGCATCGCCACCATTCCCGGCCGCTCGGTTATCGGCATCGAACTGCCCAACACCCGGCGCGAGGTGGTCTTCCTGCGCGAGCTGCTGGCGTCGGAAGCGTTCGAGAAGGCGCCGGCCAAGCTGACCCTGGTGCTGGGCAAGGATATCGGCGGCGCCCCCGTCATGGTGGACCTTGCCCGCATGCCGCATCTGCTGATCGCCGGCACCACCGGCTCGGGCAAGTCGGTGGCGGTCAACACCATGATCCTGTCGCTGCTCTATCGCCTGACGCCCGACGAATGCCGCCTGATCATGATCGACCCCAAGATGCTGGAACTGTCGGTCTATGACGGCATTCCGCACCTGCTGGCCCCGGTGGTGACCGAGCCGGGCAAGGCGGTGGTGGCGCTGAAATGGGCGGTGCGCGAGATGGAAGACCGCTACCGCGCCATGAGCCAATTGGGCGTGCGCAACATCGCCGGCTACAACCAGCGTCTGGCCGAGGCTCGCGAGCGCGGCGAACAGTTGACCCGCACGGTGCAGACCGGCTTCGACCCCGATACCGGCAAGCCCATCTATGAAGACCAGTTGCTGGAGCTGACGCCCCTGCCCTTCATCGTGGTCATCGTGGACGAGATGGCCGACCTGATGCTGGTGGCCGGCAAGGACATCGAGGCCGCCGTGCAGCGTCTGGCCCAGATGGCGCGCGCCGCCGGCATCCACCTGATCATGGCCACCCAGCGCCCCAGCGTGGACGTCATCACCGGCACCATCAAGGCCAACTTCCCCACCCGCATCTCGTTCCAGGTCACCAGCAAGATCGACAGCCGCACCATCCTGGGCGAACAGGGCGCCGAGCAGTTGCTGGGCCAGGGCGACATGCTCTACATGGCGGCCGGCGGCCGCATCACCCGCGTGCACGGCCCCTTCGTCTCGGACCAGGAGGTGGAGAAGGTGGTAGACCACCTGCGCCACCAGGGCGAGCCTAATTACGTGGAAGCCGTCACCGAGGAAGAGGAAGCCATGGGCGGCGCCGATCTGGGCGGCGGCGGCGGCTCGTCGGGTGACGATCTTTATGATCAGGCGGTGGCGCTGGTGGCGCGCGAGGGCAAGGCCTCCACCAGTTTCATCCAGCGCCATCTGCAGATCGGCTATAACCGTGCCGCCCGCCTGATCGAGCGCATGGAGGCCGAGGGCGTGGTGGGCAAGCCCAACCATGTCGGCAAGCGCGAAGTGCTGGTGCGCCGCACCAACGAGGATTACTGATCGCGGCAACGCCCGCGACGGTTACGGAAATTCGCCATGATTGGGCGGTACATCCGCCCGTTCGCAAGTTGAGAGGTATCGATGCCGTTGTCCCGTCGCCGCCTGCTGCTGGCCGCCTCCGGCGCTGTCGTGGCCGGCGCCCTGCCCCGCCTGCCGGGCCTGTCCGGCGCCGCCCAGGCCGCGCCCAGGCGCGCTGCCGCCCTGTCCGCCCAGGACCGGGCCGATGTGGCCCGCGCCGAGGAATACCTGAACTCCATCACCACCCTGAAGGCCCGCTTCCTGCAGGTCGCCGGCAACGGCAGCCAGGCCGAGGGCACCGCCTATCTGTCGCGGCCGGGCAGGATGCGCCTGCAATACGACCCGCCCAGCCCCATGCTGGTGGTGGCGGACGGCACCTTCCTGATCGTGCATGACCGCGAACTGGGCGAACCCAGCTACATTCCGCTGGGGTCCACTCCGGCGGGCGTGCTGGTGCGCGACAACGTGCGCCTGATCGGCAAGGACGTCACCGTCACCCGCGTGGTGCGGCTGCCCGGCGTGCTCAATGTCAGCCTGGTGGAAGCCGACGAGCCGGAGGCCGGCGAGCTGACCCTGGTGTTCTCGGAAAGCCCGTTCGCGCTCAGGCAATGGCGGGTGGTGGACGCCCAGGGCACCACCACCACGGTGTCGCTGTACGAAAGCCAGACCGGCCTCAGGCTCGATCCCAAGCTGTTCGAGTTCCGCAACCCCAACATCGACAAAAGGTTGCGCGACAACTGAGCGGGCCTCATGCAAAAAGCGCATGGCAGCTAATACTTCCGTGCAATACCGCAGCGGCCTCGCACGCCCCATCTCGGAGTCAGAGCGGTTGAGGTCGCAATGGCCTCGGCCGGTGGGGTAGGTTTCCCCTGCCGACCCCACGCTCCGCACGGAGCACCCGGGCGCCCGGTCCCCCCCCCTGACCGGGCGCCCTTTTTGTCTCCGCTCCTCCGGTTTCGTCTGCGCTCCCCGGGCTTCGTCTAAGGCCCTTGGGCTTCGTCTAAGGCCCTCGGGCGCGCTCCGGCTGCCCTTGCCCGGGCATTTATGCTAGGACCTTCGGCCAGCCCCCCAGCCGAAGGAACCCGCCCGTTGCGTCTCGTCACCTGGAACATCAATTCCGTCCGCCTGCGCTTCGACCTCCTGGCCCAGGTGGCGCAACAACTGGCGCCCGACGTCATCTGCCTGCAGGAAACCAAGGTCACCGACGACCTGTTTCCCGCCGATGCCTGCCGGGCGCTGGGGTTCGAGCATTTGGCCTTCCACGGCATGAAGGGCTATAACGGCGTCGCCATCCTGTCCAAGCGGCCGCTGTCGGCCATCCACAAGCCTCTGCGCTGCGACAAGGCCGATTGCCGCCACCTGATCGCCCAGGTGGGCGGGATCGAACTGCATTGCCTGTACATTCCGGCGGGCGGCGACATCCCCGACCCGGCCGCCAATCCCAAATTCGCCCACAAGCTGGATTTCGTGCGCGAGCTGACCGCCTGGTATGGCGCCGAATACCGCCCCGACCGCCCGGTGGTGCTGGCCGGCGATTTCAACATCGCGCCGCTGGAAACCGACGTGTGGTCGCACAAGCAATTGCTGGGCGTGGTCAGCCACACCCCGGTCGAGGTGGACCTGCTGACCGCCATGCAAAATTCGGTGCCGTTCGTCGATGCGGTGCGCCACTTCGTTCCGCCGGCGGAACGCCTGTACACGTGGTGGAGCTACCGCTCGCCCGATTGGACCAGGAATGACCGCGGCCGCCGCCTGGACCATGTGTGGGTGACGCCGGTGCTGAAGGATCGCCTGCGCGCCGCCCAGGTCCTGCGCGATGCCCGCGCCTGGGCCCAGCCGTCGGACCACGTGCCGGTGCTGGTGGAACTGGTGGATTAGAGCAACGCGCTTGGCCCGGCGGGTCGGTTCATCAGCCGGGCGCTATAAGGGGCTCAGGCGGCCGCCGACAGGCCGCGATGGGTTTCCAGCAACAGGTCGCGCACCTGATCCATGCGCCAGGGGTCCAGCGGCGGCTGGCCCGCCACCGGGCGGGTCATCAGGCCCTGCCACAGCCGCTGGCCTTCGGCGGTGCACAGCACGTGGGCAATCCCCTGCAATGCGCGGTGCAGCAGCCGCAGCGTGCGCGGGTCGGAATAGAAGTGGTCCCAGCTCAGGTTGTTGCCATAGACCACCAGCAGCGCCTGGATCACCGCCCGGCAATCCTGCTCGATTTCGCCGCGTTCCTCGCTGAGCGCGCGCTCGACGAAGGTGAAGTAATTGACCAGATAGGGGCGCGGGAACACCGCGCCCTCGCCGGCCAGCAGGCTTTCGAACGGGCGCACCATCAGGCGCTGGAACGGGTTGGAGCGCGCGCCCACATTGCCCTTGGGCCGGCTGGCGGCGGCGCGGCACTTGCCTTCCTGCAGGCGATAGGCATCGTCCAGCGACATGGTGCCGCGCCCGATCAGCTCCAGGATGCGCTGGGCGTCGGTCAGGCTGACCTTGCCCTCCACCGCATGCTCGCGCAGCAATGCCGACGCCACGTTCAGGACGACGTTGGAAATGGCATGGCAGGCACGGCCGGAGGAACAGGCGCTGGACATGCCCATGACTGTGCGTAATTGCCCCGCCTGGGCGCAACCGGTCTTCACCCGATCGGGGTGTAAATAACCTTTGGATATAGGTTTTGGGGCGGCCTCAGCCGCTGCGCCCCGGCATCAGCCGGCGATAGCCCAGCGCCTCGGCCACGTGGATGCGGCGCACGTCGGCGCTGCCCTCCAGGTCGGCCAGGGTGCGCGCCACCCGCAGCACCCGGTGATAGCCGCGTCCCGACAGGCGCATGCGCTCGGCCGCCTCGCTCAGCAGGGCGCGGCCCGCCGCGTCGGGGGCGGCGATCTCGTCGAGCACCTGGCCCTCGGCCTCGGCATTGGTGCGCAATCCCCGCCCCGGCGCCACGCGCTCGAACCGCTCGGCCTGGATTACGCGGGCGGCGGCGACGCGGGCGGCCACCTGGGCGCTGCCCTCGGCCGGCGGCGGCAGTGCCAGATCGGCGGGCGACACCGCGGGCACCTCCACATGCAGGTCGATGCGGTCGAACAACGGTCCGCTGATCTTGGACTGGTAATCGGCGCCGCATCGGGGCGCCTTGCCGCAGGCCAGCGCCGCATCGCCTAAGTAGCCGCAGCGGCACGGGTTCATGGCCGCGACCAATTGCACGCGGGCGGGATAGGTGACGTGGGCATTGGCGCGCGCCACGCTGGCGCGGGCCGATTCCAGCGGCTGGCGCAGCGCCTCCAGCGCGCCGCGCTGGAATTCCGGCAATTCGTCCAGGAACAGCACGCCGTTATGGGCCAGCGACACCTCGCCCGGCCGGGCGCGCAGGCCGCCGCCCACCAGCGACGGTACCGAGGCGGAATGATGGGGATCGCGGAACGGCCGGCGGCTCAGCAACCGCCCCTCGGCCAGTTGGCCGGCCACCGAATGGATCATGCTGACCTCCAGCGCCTCGGCCGGCGCCAGCGGCGGCAGCAGGCCCGGCAGGCGCGCCGCCAGCATGGACTTGCCCGATCCCGGCGGGCCGATCATCAGCAGGTTGTGGCCGCCGGCCGCCGCCACTTCCAGCGCCCGTTTGGCGCTCTCCTGGCCCTTGATGTCGCGCAGGTCCAGCGGCGAGTCCGCGGCCTCCGCCAGCCGGGGTTCGGGCCGGCTCAGCACCTGGCTGCCCTTGAAATGATTGATCAGCGCCAGCAGGCTGGGCGCGGCCAGGATGTCCAGCCCGTCCCCCGCCCACGCCGCCTCGGACCCCTGGGCGGCGGGGCAGATCAGGCCCTTGCCGGCCGCCAGCGCGGCGATGGCCGCCGGCAGCACGCCGGCCACGGGCGCGATCGAGCCATCCAACCCCAGCTCGCCCAACGCCACGTAGCCCGCCACCTCGTCCGCCGGCAGCACGCCCATGGCAGCCAGCAGGCCCAGCGCGATGGGCAGGTCGAAATGGCTGCCCTCCTTCACCAGATCGGCCGGCGCCAGATTGACGGTGATCCGCTTGGGCGGCAGGGCAAGGCCCAGAGAATTGAAGGCGGCGCGCACCCGCTCGCGGCTTTCCCCCACCGCCTTGTCGGGCAGGCCGACGATGGTGAAACCGACGAAGCCGCTGGAAATCTGCACCTGGACGTCGATGTCCAGGCAGTCGATGCCGGCAAAGGCGATGGTGGGGGCGTGGGCGGTCATTTGTTCCCAACAAGAGGTGCGCCCTTTGGCTTTTCGCCTGAAACGGGCAAGCATGCAAGCGGTGGTTCCCGGTTCGACCGGTTCCGGGGTGGTCGTTGCGGAAGGCGTCGGTGTGTGGGAACGCCCCTCCCGTGCGGCAAGGTCGCGGCGCATGTCGCGCGGATTTTCGGACTGGGACTGACCGGTAGCGGCCGGCGGTGCCCGCCGCTTGGGGCTTGATCCGGGGGTGCCGGGCGCGCCGGGAGGCGCGGTTTTGCTGGGCCGTTTCGCCTGGGGATGGATCGGCCGGGCGCTTGTCAGGCGTTTCCGGGGCGCCGGGCAAGCTGTTCCCCCGCCGCCGGGCGCGCGGCCTCTTTTGCCAGCGCCGGCGCGCCATGGGCGGCGCCTTCGGCTGTGGGCAGGTCTCTTCCGTGTGCCCGTCCGGGTGCTACGGCTGGTTGCCGCCCCGCCGAGCCTGTCGCCGCCATGGCACCCGTTCTGTTGGCGTTTTGAACGTGCGGCGGGGAATGGCGATGAGGGGGCGTGAGCGCGCGTCCGAACAGGTCCCCGGCCAGCAATTTACAGACTCATAGTGGGAAACGCGTTCTAACACGCATTTTTTTCGTCCTATGAATCGAAGGGCCGGTCGTGCGTGCGATGGCGTGGGAAATACCCGCCGCTGATCTGTGTCATGGCGGGGATGCCGTTCCATCGCCGCAACAGGCTCGACCCGACAACTCGTTATGTAGTTGTTCGAACAACTTCATGCGAAGTTATGGGCGCCCGCCCTGCCGCCCGAACGACAACGGGGCCGGTCTGGCGACCGGCCCCGCAGCACAAAAACACCCGCTGGAACAGCAGGTTAGGCCGTGGGAACCGTGCTGGTGGCGGCGCGGCGCAGCTCGATGGCATCCCAGATCTGCGCCTCGATGCAGATGTCGTCGAAGCGGTCGATCTCCTGGATTCCGGTGGGCGAGGTCACGTTGATCTCGGTCAGGTAGTTGCCGATCACGTCGATGCCCACGAAGATCAGCCCGCGTTCGCGCAAAGTGGGGCCGATGGCGTCGCAGATCTCGCGGTCGCGCGCGGTCAGCTCGGCCTTCATGGCCTTGCCGCCCACATGCAGGTTCGAGCGCGCCTCGCCGCTGGCCGGCACGCGGTTGACCGCGCCGGCCGCCTTGCCGTCCACCAGGATGATGCGCTTGTCGCCCTGGCGCACCTCGGGCAGATAGGCCTGCACGATCACCGGCTCGCGGTAGAGCTGGGTGAACAGCTCCAGCAGCGAGTTCAGGTTTTCGTCGCCGGGGGTGACGTGGAACACGCCGGCACCGCCATTGCCGAACAGCGGCTTGAGGACGATGTCCTTGTATTCGTTGCGGAAATCCAGGATTTGCGCGCGGTCGGCGGTGATCAGGGTGGGCGGCATCAGTCCTTCGAAATGGGTCACCAGCAGCTTTTCCGGCGCGTTGCGCACATGAACCGGATCATTCACCACCAGGGTCTTGGGGTGGATGTGCTCCAACAGGTGGGTGGCGGTGATATAGGCCATGTCGAAGGGCGGGTCCTGGCGCATCAGCACCACGTCCATGGTGGCCAGATCCACCACCTGCTCGTCGCCCAGGGTGAAATGGTTGCCCAATTCGCGCCGCACCTCGAGCGGGCGGATGCGCGCCATCACCCGGCCGTTCCGCAGCGCCAGCGCGCTGGGCAGGTAGTGGAACAGGGCATGGCCGCGCTTTTGCGCCTCGAGCGCCAGGGCGAAGGTGGAATCGGCGTTGATGTTGATGGATTCCATGGGGTCCATCTGAATGGCGACGGCCAGGCTCACCTTACTCTCCTCCTCAGGGAAGCCGCGCACGCAGGTCGTGCAGCAGCTGTTGGGTCCGCCGCCGCGCGGCGGTGTTGGCGCTGCGGGCGACGAATTGTTCCAGCGCGGCGATGGCTTCGGCCTTGTGGTCCAGGCGCAGATGCATCATTCCCGCCTCGCGCCACAGCGGCGCCTGATCGGGGGCGAAGGCCAGGACGCCCTCCACCACCGCGACCGCCGCACCGATGCTGCCATCCAGCAGGGCCTTCATCTTCAGTTCGTCCTGCTGCCGGATCAGGATGGCACGGTTGGACAGGCCGGAAAAGAGGACGGGGCGCATTTCCGCCGCCGGGCCGGACGCCGCCTTGAGCAGCGCGCGCAGCTCGCTGGCCTCCAGCACCCTGCCGCCACCGGCCGGATCGACCACCACGCGCGCGCCCAGCCCGTCGGTCAGCCGCACCGGGGCCGCGCCGGGGAACGGCAGGATCTCGGCCGGCCAGCCCAGCAGCCGGGCGACCTCCAGCCACATCAGGCCCAGGGTGGTGGCGCAGCCGGCGCCGTTGGCCAGGGCCGCCGGCAATTGCGCGCAGCCGTCGTCGTCAAGCCGCCAGCGGCCCAAGGTTTCGGTCAGTTGCCCGACGCCGCCGCCGGGGTCGAGCGCGGCGGCCAGACGGTCCAGGCGGTCCAGGCCGCCGCTATCGCCATGCAGGCGGGCAAAGGCCAGGGCGCCCGCGCGCAGTTCCACCTGGGGCTGGCGGCCCAGGCGGGCCAGACAGGCCAGCGGCGCTTCGCGCGGACGCGCCATGGATCACGGACCGTTGCGGCGCGGATCGTTCTTCAGCCGCACATGGTTGACCACGCCGCGCACGCCGGAGATGTCGCGGGCATAGGCGATCACCCGCTCCAGCTCGGCCTCGCTTTGGGCGATGCCCATCAGATAGATCACGCTTTCGTTCACATCGACGGTGTAGTTGATGTTGCGGACCTCCTTGTCGAACAAAAGCTTGGTCTTCATCTTCTGCGAGATGGCGAAGTCCGACAGGCCAGAACCACCGTTGCTGTCCTCGCCGCTGACCTTGATCTCGTTGAGCACCTCGCGCACGCCGGCCGGCTGCCACGCCAGCCGCACCGCCTCGACGCGGGCGTCCGCGTTGGGCACGGTGCCGGTCAGCAGCACGCGGCCTTCCTTGATGGTGAGCGTCACCTGCCGGTACATCTCGATGTCGCGCTGGAACCAGAGATGATTGATCTCGGCCCTGATCTTGGCGTCGTCCACCGCCCCTTCAAGGCCGCGTTCCTCGGCGGCGGCGGTGGCGGTGGTGGCGCCGGCGCCGATGACCGCGCCGGCACAGCCCGACAGCAGGACGGCGGACAGAACGACAACAACGGCGGTGGCGGGGCGAAGCGTCTTCACGATGCGAACCTCGGACGATTATGGATGGGACGGCGGCGCGAAAGACTGTAGCGGCGGTGCGGCGCCCGGCTCAAGCATCCATACGCCAGGCATCGGGCACATGACGGGGCAGGCGGCCCGGACAGATCAGCACGGCGTCGAAGCGCAAGGCGCAGCCGGCCAGCCGGGGCCGGCCGGCGACGAAGGCGCGCGCGGCGCGGGCGATGCGCGCCTGCTGGGCGGGGGTGATGGCGTGCGCGGCCAGGGCCAGGTCGGCGCGGGCCTTGACCTCGACGAAGGCGACCACGCCGCCGCGCCGCACGATCAGGTCCACCTCGCCGGCGCCGCGGCCACGGCCGATGGAAAAGCCGCGCGCCAGCACCCGCCAGCCCTTCAGCCGCAGCCACCACGCGGCCAGGGTCTCGGCCCGCCGCCCGCGCTCGCCCGCCTTGCTCACCCGTCGTCGCCGGTGCGCAACAGCCTGAGCGCGCGGGCATACAGCTCGCGGCGCGGATGGCCGGTCTCGGCGGCGACCAGGGCGGCGGCGTCCTTGATGCTGGCGCCGCCCTCGACCGCGGCGCGCAGCCAGCCGTCCAGATCCTCGGGCGTCAGGTCGGCATCGGCATCGGGCGGGCCGACCACCACCACGATCTCGCCCCTGGGCGGCGCCTCGCCATAGCGGTTGGCCAGGGCGAACAGGGTGTCGCGCGCCACCTCCTCGTGCAGCTTGGTCAGCTCGCGCGCCACCGCCGCCGGGCGGTTGCCCAGCACGGCGGCCATGTCGGCCAGGGATTCCGCCAGCCGGTTGGGGGATTCGAAGAACACCAGCGTGGCCGGCACGGCGGCCAGCTCGCGCAGGCTCTGGCGGCGGCCATGGGCCTTGTTGGGCAGGAAGCCGGCGAACAGGAAGCGGTCGTTGGGCAGGCCCGACAATTGCAGCGCGGTGGTCACCGCCGAGGCGCCGGGCAGTGCGGTGACCGCGATGCCCTCGGCCACGCAGGCGCGCACCAGCCGATAGCCGGGATCGGACACCAGGGGCGTGCCGGCATCCGAGATCAGCGCCACCACCGCGCCCTGCTTCAGCCGGGCCACCAGTTGCGGCCGGGCGCGTTCGGCGTTGTGCTCGTGATAGGGCATCATGGGCCGGTCCAGGCCCAGCCGGGTCATCAGCTTGCCCGACACCCGGGTATCCTCGCACGCCACCAGATCGGCGGCGCGCAGCACCTCGACCGCGCGATAGGTGATGTCGCCCATGTTGCCGATGGGGGTGGCCACCAGATAGAGGCCCGGCGCCGGTTTACTTCCCCGGCCGGGCGGTCTACCCTCGGCGCCGTCGTCCTGATGTTCGTTGGAGGCTTCCGGTGCGCCTTGTCGCGGCCTTGCCATTGATCGCTGCCTTGTTGGTAAGCGGATGTCAGCAAGCAGACTTACCACCGTGGATGAGCGGAACCAAGTCGGCTGCGGCGCCCCAGGCGGCGCGGCCGCAGGTTCAGTCGCCGGTCGCTCCCGATGCCGCCGGCCGTCCGGTGCCGGTGCCGCCGGGCCAGCCGCTGCCGCTGCCCGGCGTCGATGGCGGGCCGTTCGGCAGCGCCGCCCTGCCCGGCCAGCCGCTGGCGCCGTCCCTGCCCGGCGCCCGTCTGGTGGAAAAGGACGAGGTGCGCGCCGCCCTCTTGGTGCCGCTGTCGGGGCCGCAGGCGGCCTTGGGCCAGGCCATGTCCAACGCGGCGCAACTGGCGCTGTTCGAACTGGCCGACCAGCGCTTCAACCTGATCCCGCTGGACACCCGCGGCACCGCCGAAGGCGCCGCCGCCGCCGCCGCCCAGGCGGTGGCGCAGGGCGCCGACATCGTGCTGGGGCCGCTGTTCTCGCCCGAGGTCAAGGCCGCCGCCCCGCTGGCCCGCGACCATGGCGTGCCGCTGCTGGCCTTCACCACCGACCGCAACGCGCTGGGCAACGGCGTCTACACGCTGGGCTTCCTGCCCGGCTCGCAGGTGTCGCGGGTGGTCGGCTATGCCCGCACGCAGGGCAAGGAACGCTTTGCCCTGCTCGCCCGCTCGGACGAATACGGCCGCGCGGTGGCCGACGTCTTCCGCGCCGCCGTGGCCGCCCAGGGCGGCCGGGTGGTCAAGGTGGAATATTACGATCCGCAATCCTACGACCTGGCCGGGGCGGTGCGCCGCCTGACCGACGCCGACGCGCGCGGCCGCGGCAAGGGCAAGGAAAGCAACCAGGCAACCGGCCCGGTCCCGTTCGACGCGGTGATGATCCCCGACGAAGGCTCGCGCCTGCGCCAATTGGCCTCGCTGGCCACCTATTACGACGCCAATCCGGATCAGGTGGCGTTCCTGGGCACCTTGCTGTGGGACGATCCGCGCCTGTCCAACGAGCCGGCGCTGCAAGGCGGCCTGTACCCGGCGGCGCCGGCGGCGGCCCATCAGGATTTCGAAGCCCGCTACGCCCGGGCGTTCGGCCCCATGCCCGCCCGCCTGGGCGGCATCGCCTCGATCGCCTATGACGCCGCCGCCTTGGCCGCCATCCTGGCGCGCCAGCCCGAGGGCGATTATTCCGCCGCCTCGCTGACCAATCCCCAGGGCTTTGCCGGCGTGGACGGCGTATTCCGGCTGTCCCCCGACGGCACCAACGAACGCGGCCTGGCGGTGCGCCAGATCACCGCCGCCGGCGCGCGCGAGGTCAGCCCGGCGCCCAGCACCTTCGCGGTGCCGGGGCAGTAAGGGGCTTGGGCATCCGTGCCATGGCCGGGCCTGTCCCGGCCATGGTCGTTTTCAGCCCAGCAGTTCCGCCGTCAGGGCGTTGAGCACCAGCAGGCCGGCCGGGGTGGCGCGCAGCCCGCGGGCGGTGCGCTCGACGAAGCCGCCCTCCTCCATGCGGGCCAGCCCGCGGGCGTCCAGCACGTCCCACAGGCGCTGTCCGGCCACGGCGGCAAAGGTGTCGGCATCGATGCCGTCCACCAGCCGCAGGCCCATCATCACCAGTTCCTCGGCGCGGGTGGCCGGGTCCAGCGCCTCGCTCTCCTGGGTGGCGTGGCCGTTGGCCTCGACGCGGCCGAGCCAGATGTCGGGGGCGCGGTGCTGGCGGAACGCCGCGTTGTTCAGCCGGCCATGGGCGCCGGGGCCGACGCCCACGTAATCGCCGCCCAGCCAATAGGTCAGGTTGTGGCGGCATTCGCCGCCCGGCCGGGCGTGGTTCGACACCTCATAGGCGGGCAGTCCGGCCTGGGCGGTCAGCGCCCGGGTGATCTCGAACATCTCCGCCTGCTCGTCCTCGGGCGGCAGTTGGAACTCGCCGCGCGCATGGGCGGGGGCAAAGGCGGTGCCCTCCTCGATGGTCAACTGGTACATGGACAGGTGATCGCCGGCCAGCGCGAGCGCGCGGTCCAGCTCGGCCCGCCACGCCGCCGGGGTCTGGCCGGGCCGCGCATAGATCAGGTCGAAGGAAAAGCGCGGGAACAGGGTGCCGGCGATGTCCAGCGCGCGCAGCGCCTCGCCGGCGTCATGGCGGCGGCCCAGGAACCGCAAGGCGGCGTCGTCCAGCGCCTGCACCCCCAGCGAGAGGCGGTTGATGCCGGCGGCGCGGAAATCGCGGAAGCGGTCGGCCTCGACGGTGGACGGGTTGGCCTCCAGCGTGATCTCCAGCCCCGGGGCCACGGGCCACAGCGCCGCCACCCGCTCGATCAGCGCGCCCGCCGTGCCCGGGTCCATCAGGCTGGGGGTGCCGCCGCCGAAGAACACGCTTGTGACCTCGGTCATAGGCTTGAGCGCGGCGAAATGCTCCAGCTCGCGCAGCAGGGCGGCGCGCCAGCGCCCCTGGTCGATGGTGTCGGCCACGTGGCTGTTGAAGTCGCAATAGGGGCACTTCGACAGGCAGAACGGCCAATGGATGTAGATGCCGAAGCCGGGATTTTTCATGGCACGGGTTTAACCACGAAGGCACGAAAGCGCGAAGCAAAAGGAAGAGTGATCATCCCCCCTCGTGCCTTCGTGGTGACGATCAACCCTTGAAGCACGCCGCCACCAGCTTGCGGAAGGCGTCCGCGCGGTGGCTGATCTCGTGCTTGGCGGCCGGGTCCATTTCGCCGAAGGTCTCGGCGCGGCCCTTGGGCTGGAACATGGGGTCATAGCCGAAACCGGCCGTGCCGCGCGGCGGCCACACCAGATCGCCCTCGACCACGCCCTCGAAGGTTTCGCAATGGCCGTCGGGCCAGGCCAGCGCCAGGGCGCAGACGAAGCGGCCGCCCCGGTCGGGATTGGCCCCCAGCTTGTCGTTGACTAGTGCCATGGCGGCGGCGAAGTCCTTGCCCGGGCCGGCCCAGCGGGCGGAATAGATGCCGGGATCGCCGCCCAAGGACTCCACCGCCAGCCCCGAATCGTCGGCCAGCGCCGGCAGGTTGGCGGCGCGCGCCGCCGCATGGGCCTTCAGTTCGGCATTGGCGACGAAGGTGGTGCCGGTCTCCTCCGGCTCGGCCAGGCCCAAGGCCCCGGCCGAGACCACCTCGACGCCGAACGGCGCCAGCAATTCGCCGATCTCGCGCACCTTGCCGGCATTGTGGCTGGCGATCACCAGCCTGCCTTCGGTGAACCTCCTGCTCATGCCAGTCCCAGGGCCTTCTTCTGCGCGGCGACCAGTTCGGCCACGCCCTTTTCCGCCAGCGCCAGCAGGGTCTGGAACTGGTCGCGGGTGAACGGGCGCTCCTCGGCGGTGCCCTGCACCTCGACGATGCCGCCCAGACCGGTCAGCACGAAGTTGGAATCCGCCTGGGCGTTGGAATCCTCGGCATAGTCCAGGTCCAACACCGGCTGGCCCTCATAGATGCCGCAGGACACGGCGGCCAGATGGTCGATCAGCGGCACGCGGGCCAGCTTGCCGGCGTCCACCAGCTTCTGGAAGGCCAGATGCAGCGCCACATAGGCGCCGGTGATCGAGGCGGTGCGGGTGCCGCCATCGGCCTGCAGCACGTCGCAATCGACCTTGATCTGCATCTCGCCCATGGCGGTCAGGTCGGTGACGGCGCGCAAGCTGCGGCCGATCAGGCGCTGGATTTCCTGGGTGCGGCCCGATTGCTTGCCCTTGGCGGCCTCGCGGTCGGTGCGCGAATGGGTGGAGCGCGGCAGCATGCCGTATTCGGCCGTCACCCAGCCCTTGCCGGAATTGCGCAGGAAGGACGGCACCTTTTCCTCGACCGACGCCGTGCACAGGACGTGGGTGTCGCCGAAGCGGGCCAGGCACGACCCCTCGGCGTATTTGGCGAAGCCGGGTTCCAGGGAAATGGTGCGAAGCTGGTCGAAGGCGCGGCCGGAAGGTCTCATGACGGCGGGTGTCTCTTGCTGCGATGGGCGAATTTGGCGCGAACCCTAGCCCGTCCCGCGCCGTGCGTCCACCCTTGACCCCCGGGTTTCCCCAAAGTTGACGACCCCACCACTGCTCACTAGATTCCGTCGCGGTGGAACCCATGGGAAAACCAAAGGCAATGCTTCGCGGTCGCAGCCCCGTGATCACCGAACTGAACGAACGCTCGCGCGAGATTTTTCGGCACATCGTCGAGGAATACGTGCATACGGGCGAACCGATCGGGTCGCGCACGCTGTCGCGCCGGCTGCCGGTGCATCTGTCGCCCGCCACCATCCGCAACGTCATGGCCGACCTCGAGGATCTCGGGCTGCTTTACGCACCGCACACCTCGGCCGGGCGGCTGCCAACCGCGCAGGGCATGCGCATGTTCGTCAACGGCCTGCTGGAGGTGGGCGGGCTGCCAGAGGACGAGCGCTCGGCCATCGACGCCCAGTGCCGGGCGGCGGGCAAGAGCGTGGAACAGGTGCTGTCCGAGGCGATCGGCACGTTGTCGGGCCTGTCGCGCTGCGCCGGCATGGTGATGGCGCCGCGCATGCAGCGCAATCTCAAGCATGTGGAATTCGTCTGGCTGGGCCGCGGCCGCGCGCTGGTGGTGCTGGTCACCGAGGACGGCATGGTGGAGAACCGCATCCTCGACCTGCCCGGCGGGGTCGAGCCGTCCATGCTGGTCGAAGCCACCAATTTCCTGAACCACCGCTTGTCCGGCCGCACCCTGGACGAGGTGCGCGAGGAGGTGACCGGCGAGCTGGAGCAGCAGCGCCACCAGTTGGACGCCCTGACCAAGCGGGTGGTCGAGGCGGGGCTGGCCACCTGGTCGGGCGACGCCAGCCGCAGCGCGCTGATCGTGCGCGGCCAGAGCCACCTGTTGGAGGACGTCACCGCCGTCGAGGATTTGGAGCGCATCCGCACCCTGTTCGACGCGCTGGAAACCTCGGAGCAGTTCCTGCGTTTGCTGGAGCTGACCAATACCGCCGAGGGTGTGCAGATCTTTATCGGCGCCGAAAACGAATTGTTCGGCGTCACCGGGTGTTCGATGATCGTCGCCCCCTATCGGGATTCGCGCGAACGCATCATCGGCGCCATCGGCGTGATCGGCCCGCAACGGCTGAATTTCGCCCGCATCATTCCCATGGTCGACTACACCGCCAAGGTGGTCGGACGCCTGATCGGTTAACCATAAGCAGAAGAAAGTGAGGCTATGAGCCAGGATCCCCAGAACGAGCAGACGCCCGAGGCCCAGGTCGCCGACGCGGCCGCCCCCGCCGAACCGGCGGGCGATGACCGCATGGCCGAGCTGGAGGCCGAGATCGCCAAGCTGAAGAACGAGGTGCTGTACGCCAAGGCCGAGACCGAGAACGTGCGCCGCCGTCTGGAGCAGCAGGCCGAGGACCGCGGCAAGTACGCCATCTCGAACCTCGCCAAGGACGTGCTGTCGGTGGCCGACAACCTGCGCCGCGCGCTGGATGCGGTGCCGCCCACCGCGCGCGAGGGCAACGACATCGCCAACACCCTGACGGTGGGCGTCGAGATGACCGAGCGCGAGCTGCTCAACACCTTCGAGCGCTACGGCATCCGCCTGGTGCCGGCGCAAGGGGTGCGCTTCGACCCCAACGTGCACCAGGCCATGATGGAGGTGGAGGACACCACCCAGCCGGAAGGCACCGTGGTGATGGTGATGCAGCAGGGCTACGTCATCCACGACCGCCTGCTGCGCCCCGCCCTGGTCGGCGTGTCCAAGGGCGGCCCCAAGCTGCCGCCGGGCGAGCAGGTGGACACCAGCGCCTAGGATCAAAGGCCCTCCGCGGAGGGCCTTTTTTCATGGCCGGGCCGTTTTGCCGGCAGTCCCGGACCAACAGGGGATCGACCTGCGGCGCCCTTCGCTTTGGTGGCGACGCCATGGTTTAATCGGCGCGGTTGTCCGCCCGAGGGGTCGCCATGAAGCGCCTTGTTGTCGCCGCCCTGCTGCTCGCTTCGCCCGCCATGGCCGCCGAACCCCGGCCCGGCGACCGTTTCCAGGTGGATGCCGCCGCCCTGCCCGCGCCCTATGCCACCCCGTCCAGGGCCAACCCGGCCGACGTGGTGGCGCGGCCGCGGCAAGCGGTGCTGGCGGTGCCGCCGGGCTGGCGGGCCACACTGTTCGCCGACCGGCTGGACCATCCGCGCAATCTGCTGGTGCTGCCCGACGGCTCGCTGCTGGTGGCGGAACAGCGCGCCGACAAGCTGACGCGGCTGGTGGACGACGACGGCGACGGCCGCGCCGACCGCCGCACCACCTTCGTTGCGGGGCTTGCCGAACCGTTCGGGCTGGCCTTTCACGGCGACAGCGTGTGGGTGGCCGACACCCGGCGGGTATGGCGGCTGCCGTGGCAGGCGGGGGTGGACAGCGTGGAACGGCGCGAGCCGGTGACCGAAACCGGCGCCTTAGGCGACGACAGCGGCCATTCCACCCGCTCGCTGGCCATCGCGCCCGACGGCCGCCACTTCTACGTGGGCATCGGCAGCCGCGCCAATCTGGCCGAGGAGGACAGCCCGCGCGCCACCGTCCAGGAATTCGCCATCGACGGCGGCGGCCAGCGCATCTTCGCCGCCGGCCTGCGCAATCCGGTCGGGCTGGCCTTTCGCCCGGGCAGCGACGAGCTGTGGGCGGTGGTGAACGAGCGCGACGGCATGGGCGACGAGCTGGTGCCCGATTATATGACCAGGGTCATAGAAGGCGGCTTCTACGGCTGGCCCTATGCCTGGCTGGGGCCGCATCCGCAGCCGGGCTTTGCCGACAAGGCGCCGGACAAGGTGGCGGCCACGCGGGTGCCCGAATTGCTGTTCCGCGCCCATTCGGCGCCCCTGGGACTGGCCTTCCTGAATGGCGACGCCTATGTGGCCCTGCACGGGTCGTGGAACCGCTCGACCCCCATCGGCTATTTCGTCGCCCGCGTACCCTTCAAGAACGGCAAGCCCGCGGGCCATTACGAGGCGTTCGCCACCGGCTTCACCGCCGGGCCGGGCCGTGTGTGGGGCCGCCCGGTCGGCCTTGCCGCCGGTCCCGACGGCAGCCTGTACGTGGCCGACGACGCCGGCCGCACGGTGTGGAAGATCGCGCCGGTCCAGTCCCGCTGACGGTCCGCGCCGCCCGGCGCGGCGCGGCTACTCCACCAGGAACTGCCAGCCGAACCAGCGCCAGCGCCCCTCCAGCGTGGGCGCGGTGCAATTGACGCGCGACCGCCCCTGGGGCAGCGGCTTGCCCATGCGCACCTCGATGCGCGGGCCGAGGCGTTCGATAATGGCGCGCCCCTCGTGCGAGATGTAGCAGGCCAGCAATTCGGCGCCCGGCACCTCGGGGGACAGGGTGAAGCCGAAAGCGGGCGGATTGGCCGCCAGCTTGGGATCGTCCGGGGTGATGTCCACCGCCGGCAGCGGCAGCGACCGCGCCGCCAGCCGGAAGCGCTCCGCCTCGCCATAGGTTTCGTTCAAGGGGAAGCGCGGCAGGAACCAGGGGTCCGACTTGCTCCAGGCCGGGCCGGAATGCTGGCCGAACGCCGCCTTGAAGCCGGCGTCGCGCACCGCTTGGGCGGCCTCGCGGCTCATCTCGCCATAGGGCCAGGCGAACAGGTCGGGGGCGCGGCCCAGCTCGGCCTCCAGCCGGGCGCGGGCGCGGGCCAGATCCTCGGCCACCGCCGCCGCCGGCATGAGGGGCAGGTGGCCGTGGCTGGCGCCCTTGGTGCCGATGGTGGCCAGGCCCGATGCCGCCATTTCGCGCAACTGGTCCCAGCCCAGCCGGTCGCCGCCGGCGCGGTCGATCTCGTCGGTGACCACGAACAGGGTGAAGGGCAGCCGGGCGGCGCGCAGGCGCGGCCACGCGACCTCCCACACCGAGGTGGCGGAATCGTCCAGCGTCAGCGCCACCGCGCGGTCGGGCAGCGGGCGGCCGGCGCGCAGCGCCTCGACCACCTGCGGCAACGGCAGCACCGCATAATTGCCGCCGGTCAGTTCGGCGATGTGGGCATCCAACTGGTCGATGCGGGTGTTGGTGGCCGGCAGCCGTTGCTCGCCGAAGCGATTGTAGGTCAGCACCACGGCCGAGTCCGCCGCCCGCGCCGGGGCGCCGGCCAGACCCGCCGCGATGGCGAGCGCCGCAGCCAGAAACACAGTGTTTCTCATTCCGACCTATACCCCTTCCGCGCGGGCGCAATACAGTGGTCCGGCGCACGCAACCTTAGCGGCAATGACCTTAGTTCTACGACAGGAGACGCCCGATGACCACCCCGCTGGCGGACACCGCCCTCGACACCCTGTTCCTCGCGGCCCGCACCCATAACCGCTTCACCGACCGTCCGGTGGCGGACGACGTGTTGCGCCGCGCCTGGGACCTGGCCCGCATGGGGCCGACGGCGGCCAATTGCCAGCCCGCCCGCGTGGTGTTCGTGCGCGGCGCCGAGGCCAAGGCCCGGCTGAAACCGGCGCTGGCGCCCGGCAACGCCGACAAGACCATGGCCGCCCCGGTCACCGCCATCGTCGCCAGCGACCTGGAATTCTATGAGAAGCTGCCCAAGGTGTTCCCGCATGTGGATGCGCGGGCGTGGTATGTGGGCAATGACGCGCTGATCCGCGAGACCGCGTTTCGCAATTCCAGCCTGCAAGGCGCCTATCTGATCCTGGTCCTGCGCGCGCTTGGCCTGGATTGCGGCCCCATGAGCGGGTTCGACGCGGCGACGGTGGATGCCGCCTTCTTCGCCGGCACCAAGGTGACGGCCAATTTCCTGATCAATATCGGCTATGGCGATGCCGGCGCGCTGCATCCGCGCAATCCGCGCCTGGATTTCGACGAGGCCTGCCGCATCGAATAGCCGAAGGCGGAGTGGCGCCTACAGGCGGGGACGCGGCAGGTCGGTGAGATCCACCCCTGCCGCCCATCCGCCCAGGCCGGCGATGACGGCCACCAGGCCGATTTCCGTCACCGAGCCGGTCTGGCACAGGTTCAGGGTGAAGCGCCGCCGGCTGGGCCACAGCAGCGGCACGCCCGACGGCGTCAGGCTGTCGGCCAGCAGGTGCGACAGATAGCCCACCACCACGGGCGCCGCCATCCAGCCCATGCCCATCACCAGCAGCAGCGCCAGCCCCGCCACCACGGCGACGGCCGAATGGGTGATGCCGCGATGGCCCACCAGCAGCGACAGCGGCACGGAAATCGCCCGCATCTTGCGCCCGGCCCAGCTTTGCGGATGGTCGATGTCGGGCAGCAGCGATCCCAGCACCGCCGCGCCCAGCGCCCCAGGCTCGGCGGGATTGCCGCCGCCCAGCTTGGCGGTCACCGCCCACAGCGCGGCGCCCACCACCATGTGCGAACCGGCCATCATGGCGCGCGATTTCCGGCAGGAAATATACACGTTTGACGGGCGCCATCCCCGCAAGGGCATATGGAAATTGCAATCATTCTCGGGTAAAGTCCCTATCCATATGGTCAGTTTCCGCTGGGGGAAGCAGGATGTCCATAGCTTGGCGAGAAGCCATGTGCGTTGGCGAGGAAATGGTCGATTCGGATCACAAGCATCTGGTCGATCTGATCAACGCCTTTGAAATCGCCATTTCCGGCAAGATCGACCACAAGAAGGTGGCGCGCGTCCTGCTGGGGCTTGTGGAATACACCGGCGAGCACTTCGCCCGGGAAGAGGAACTGCAGCTCGCCATCCGCTATCCCTATTACGAAAGCCACCGCCGCTCGCACCGCGACGTGCTGAAGAAGCTGTCCGAGATCGTCGGCGAATACACCAAGGCCGCCAACGGCCCGCTGCGTGACCGCATGGTCCGCGACCTCGCCAATTTCCTCAAGGAATGGCTGGTGGACCACATCATCCAATCGGATCTGCGCATGAAGCCCTATGTGCTGCAGATGCAGGCGCAAAAGGCCGAGGCGCTGCGTCGCAAGCGCGAGGCCATCGCCGCCAGCCAGAAGATGGCGGGCGTCGAATCCCCCACCCCCCATCTGGAGCCGCTGGGCAAGACCGCGTCCTGAGGCGGGCGGCGGGGCGAAAAATCGCGCCCGAGCCAGCGCGCGGGCTGGTGATTGGCGCCGGCAAATCGCCTATAGTCCGCGCCATGGACGACACCTTTCCCCAATTCGCCCCCGGCAGCGTCTGGCTGGTGGGGGCCGGTCCCGGCGATCCCGGCCTGCTGACCCTGTTGGCCGGTCACGCTTTGGCCCATGCCGATCACGTGGTGCATGACGCCCTGGTGGACCCGCGCATCGTCGCCATGGCGCGCCCCGGCGCGGCGGTGGAAAGCATGGGCAAGCGCGGCGGCCAGGCCAGCCCGCGCCAGACCGAAATCACCGCGCGCCTGCTGGAACTGGCGCGGGCGGGCAAGCGGGTGCTGCGCCTCAAGGGCGGCGACCCCTTCGTGTTCGGCCGTGGCGCCGAGGAGGCGCTGGCCCTGGCCGAGGCCGGGGTGCCGTTCCGCGTGGTGCCCGGCGTGACGGCGGGCGTGGGCGGGCTGGCCTATGCCGGCATTCCCGCCACGGCGCGCGATTGCAATTCCTCGATCGCCTTCGTCACCGGCCACGGCCAGGACGGCGAGGTGCCCGACGGCTTCGACTGGGACGGCCTGGCGCGCGGCGCCGGCGTGCTGGTGTTCTACATGGCGCTGCGCCAGCTTGACGTGGTGGTGGCGCGCCTGGTGGCCGCCGGCCGCAGCGCGGACGAACCGGTGGCCATCGTGTCGAAGGCGGCGACGCCGCGCCAGAAGGTGCTGGAAAGCACGCTGGGCGCCATCGTCGCCGATCTGGCCGCCCAGCCCATGGAGCCGCCGGCCATGCTGGTGGTGGGCGGCGTGGTGGCGTTGCGCCGACAATTGTCGTGGTGGACCCCCGGCTGAAACCCTATATTCTGGCATTCTTATGGAACCCTTGCTCGCCTCGCTTTCCGCCGGTCTTGCCGTCTGCCGCATCGCGGTCGAGGACAATGGCGGGCTGCTGTCCAGCCTGTTCCTGACCGGGCTGATCGGCTCGGCCAGCCACTGCGCGGGCATGTGCGGTCCGTTCGTGCTCAGCCAGGTGGCGGCGCGCATGGAAAAGCTGCCGGTCGAGCGCATGACCGAATGGCGCCGGCTGACCGGCGCAGCACTCCTGCCCTATCACCTGGGCCGCGCCACCACCTATGCCGCGCTGGGCGCGGTGGGCGGCTGGGCGGCCGGGGCGCTGGCCGGCTGGGCGGGCTTCCGCTTCCTGGCCGCGGCGCTTCTGGCCTTGGCGGCGCTGTTCCTGCTGGGCATGGCGGTGCCGCGCCTCAAGGCGCTGCTGGGCGGCGGGTCGGCCGGCGAGTCCTGGTGGAGCCGCAGCCTCGGCCGCTGGGCGCGGCCGCTGTTCGCCTCGCCCACCGGGCTGCGCGGCTGGCTGCTGGGGGTGGCGCTGGGCTTCATTCCCTGCGGCCTGCTCTATGCCGCGCTGGCGGCGGCGGCGGCGACCGGCGACGCCGTGGCCGGCGGGCTGGCCATGCTCGCCTTTGCCGCCGGCACCGTGCCGGCGCTGATGGCGGTGGGCGCCGTCGGCCATTTCGCCATCACCCGCTGGCGCGGCCCCATGCTGCGCTGGTCGCCGCTGCTGCTGGCGGCCAATGCCGGCATCCTGGGTTTCATGGCCTGGCAACTGGCCGCCTGACGTGAGAGGACATCGCCCGTGAAAAAGAACCGCACGTCCCTGTTCGCCATCCTGGCCATCGTCGTGGTCGTCGCCCTGGCCGTCGGCTCGCGCCTGATGGTGTGGTCGGGCGGCGAACACGGCGGACAGGCCGCCATCGGCGGTCCCTTCACCCTGGTGGACGGCGACGGCCGCACGGTGACCGAGCGTGATTTCCTGGGCAAATGGATGCTGATCTATTTCGGCTATACCTTCTGCCCCGACGTTTGCCCCACCTCGCTGACGGTGGTGGCCGGCGCGCTCGACAAGCTGGAGCCGGCCCAGGCCGACAAGGTGGTGCCGGTGCTGATCACCGTCGATCCCGCCCGCGACACCGCGGCGGTGATGAAGGATTACGCCGCCGCCTTCCATCCCCGCATGGTCGGCCTGACCGGCAGCCCCGAGCAGGTGGCCGCCGTCATGAAGGCGTACAAGGTCTATGCCGCGCGCGCCAAGTCGCCGGCCGGCGAGACCGACGACCAGACCTACACGGTGGACCATTCCTCGATCCTGTATCTGGTCGGTCCCGACGGCCGCTTCGTCGCCCATTTCCCGCACGGCACCGGGCCGGAGGATCTGGCTGCCGCGCTCAGGAAGCACCTGAAATAGTGGCGCCCGGGCTGGTCATCGCCGCGCCCTCGTCGGGCAGCGGCAAAACCCTGCTGACCCTGGGCCTGCTGGCCCATCTGGCGGGGCGCGGGCTGCGCGTGGTGTCGGCCAAGGTCGGCCCCGATTATATCGACCCCGCCTTTCACGCCGCCGCCACCGGGCGGCCCTGCCTGAACCTGGACGCCTGGGCCATGCGCCCGGCCAGCCTGGCCGGGCTGGTGGGCGCGGTGTCGCGCGACGCCGACTGGGTGGTGTGCGAGGGCGTGATGGGCCTGTTCGACGGTGCGGCGGTGGCCGGCGGCGCCAGTGCCGGCGCCAGCGCCGACGTGGCGGCGGCCACCGGCTGGCCGGTGGTGCTGCTGATCGACGGGCGCGGCATGACCGGCTCGGCGGCCGCCGTGCTCAAGGGCTTCGCCACCTATCGCGACGACGTGCGCATCGCCGGCGTCATCTTCAACCGGGTCGCCGGCGACAAGCACAAGCGGATGATCCGCGAAGCCTGCGCCCGCGCCTGCCCCGAGGTGGACATCCTGGGCTTTCTGCCGCGCCTCGAGGCGCTGGCGGTGCCCAGCCGCCATCTGGGCCTGGTGCAGGCGTGCGAGCATCCCGACCTGTCCGCCTTCCTGGCCGCCGCCGCCCAGGCGGTGGGCGAGCATGTGGCGGTGGACCGCCTGCTGGCGCTGGCCCGGCCGGCGGCGCTGGCCGCGGCCGATGCCGAGGCGGCGCCCAGGTTGCTGCCGCCGCTGGCCGCGCGCATCGCGGTGGCGCGCGATCCGGCCTTCGCCTTCGCCTATCCGGCGCTGCTGGACGGCTGGCGGCGGGCGGGGGCGGAACTGACGTTCTTTTCGCCGCTGGCCGACCAGGCGCCCGATGGCAACGCGGTTTACCTGCCCGGCGGTTATCCCGAACTGCATGCCGGCCGTTTGGCGGGCAACGCCCGCTTCCTGGAGGGCGTGCGCGCCGCCGCCCGGCGTGGCGCGCCGGTCTTCGGCGAATGCGGCGGCTACATGGTGCTGGGGCGCGGCCTGACCGATGGCGACGGCGTGCGCCATGCCATGGCCGGGCTGCTGCCGCTCGAGACCAGTTTCGCCAGCCGCCGCCTGCATCTGGGCTATCGCCAGGCGCGCCTGCTGGCCGACACCCCGCTGGGGCCGGCGGGCACGGCCTTTCGCGGCCACGAATTCCACTATGCCTCCATCCTGGCCGAGGACGGCGCGCCCCTGTTCGGGCTGGCCGACGCCGCCGGCGGCGATCTCGGGCAGGCTGGGTTGTGGGACGGCTCCGTTTTCGCCTCTTTCGTGCACCTGATCGACCGCGCCTGACCGGGCATACCGGGCCCCCCCCGATGATGCTGCGGCGCAGCATTGTTCAGGGCCGCTTAACACCTTGCCTCTATCCTAGCTCATGCCGCACCGCAGCAAAGCGGGGCGGCCCTGATAGTGCTTTGGCCATACCCCTTTTGATAATAATTTTATTGCCAAGCCCTGTCACTTTTGGGTAATAAAACTATCCAGATTTCATACCCTGGGAAGGGGGCCGGTTCGATGCTCTATCATCTTCACGAGTTCCAGCACGCCGTTCTCGGCCCGACCCGCATGTGGGCCGAGGCCCTGCGCACCACGTTCAGCAATCCGTGGGTGCCGGTGTCCTACACCACCATGGGCCGCGCCATCGCCGCCGGCGCCGAGCTGCTGGAGCGCACCACCCGGCGCTATGCCAAGCCGCAATTCAACCTGCCCAGCACCACCATCGACGGCCAGGAGGTGGCGGTGCGCGAGGTGGTGGTCTATCAAAAGCCGTTCTGCGACCTGCTGCACTTCCAGCGCCAGACCGACCGCCGCGACCCCCGCGTGCTGGTGGTGGCGCCCATGTCGGGCCATTACGCCACCTTGCTGCGCGGCACGGTGGAAACCATGCTGCCCGACCACGACATCTACATCACCGACTGGATCGACGCGCGCGACGTGCCGCTGTCGGAAGGCCCCTTCACCCTGGACGACTACATCGACTACATCGTCGAGCTGCTGCACTTCCTGGGCGCCGACACCCATGTGCTGGCGGTGTGCCAGCCCTCGATCCCGGTGATGGCGGCGGTGTCGCTGATGGCCGCCAACCAGGATCCGCGCCAGCCCAGCTCCATGGTGCTGATGGGCGGGCCGATGGACACCCGCATCAACCCCACCAAGGTCAACGAGGTGGCGACGCAAAAGCCGCTGTCGTGGTTCGAAAGCCACGTCATCCACAGCGTTCCCTTCATCCACGAAGGGCGCGGCCGGCGCGTCTATCCGGGCTTCCTGCAATTGCAGGGCTTCATGAGCCTGAACCCGGAGCGCCACGTGGGCGAGCATCTCAAGCTGTTCCACAACATGGTGCGCGGCGACGGCGATTCGGCGGAAAAGCACCGCGAATTCTATGACGAATACCTGGCCGTCATGGACCTGCCCGCCGAGTACTACCTGCAGACCCTGAAAACCGTGTTCATCGAACACCACCTGCCCGAGGGCCGCATGACCAGCCGCGGCCGCAAGGTCGATCCCGCGCTGATCCGTCATACCGCTTTGATGACCATCGAGGGCGAAAAGGATGATATTACCGGCGTCGGTCAGACCGAGGCCGCGCACCGCATGTGCTCCAGCCTGCCGGACAGCATGCGCAAGCACCACCTGGCGCCCAAGGTCGGCCATTATGGCGTGTTCAACGGCCGCCGCTGGCGCGAGGAAATCTACCCCCATGTCCGAGAGTTCATCCGCACCCACGACAAGCTTACCGTTCTGGCGGACCAAGCCCATGAGCTCCATGAGCACGCAGGAGTGGGAAAGCCTGTGTGACGGCTGCGGCAAGTGCTGCCTGCACAAGCTGGAGGACGAGGATACCGGCGAGATCGCCTATACCAACGTGGCGTGCCGCCTGCTCAATCTGGGCACCTGCCAGTGCAAGGATTATGAGAACCGCAAGCGGCATGTGCCCGATTGCGTCCAGTTGACCGCCGGGGCGGTCGGCGCCCTGCATTGGCTGCCCAGCACCTGCGCCTATCGCCTGCTGTCCGAGGGCAAGCCGCTGGAATGGTGGCACCCGCTGGTGTCGGGCGACCCCAACACGGTGCACGAGGCGGGCGTTTCCGTGCGCGGCCGCGTCATCGCCGAGAACCGCGCCGGGCCGTTGGACCACCACATCGTCGATTGGCCCGAGTGAGCGCCTGATCCCGGCGGCGCAAGGGGGGAGCAATGCTCCTTCCCTTCCTTCGCGCCTTCGTGGTGAAATCCACCCCCGATGTCCGACACCATCCCCCTTGATCTCGGCGGCCGTACCGTCAGCGTAACGGTCAAGCGCTCGGCCCTGGCGCGGCGCATCTCGCTGCGGGTCGATCCCGCGCGCGGGGCGGTGCTGATGCTGCCGGCCAAGGCCCAATTGGCCGAGGGCGAGCGCTTCCTGCTGGCCCATCGGGTGTGGCTGGCCGAACGGCTGGCCCGCCTGCCGGGCAAGGTCGGCCTGGGCGACGGCGCCACCGTGCCGCTGCTGGGCGTGCCGCATCCGGTGCGCCACGCCCCCGGCACCCGGCGCGGCGTGTGGGTCGAGGACGGCACCATCCTGGTCTCGGGCCTGGCCGAGCATGTGGGCCGCCGCGTCGGCGATTTCCTGAAGGCCGAGGCCAAGCGCCTGATCGTGCCGCGCGCCTTCGATTTGGCGGCGCAGGTGGAGCGCAAGCCCGGCCGCATCACCGTCAAGGACACCCGCTCGCGCTGGGGCAGTTGCTCGTCGGCGGGCGATCTGGCCTTTTCCTGGCGGCTGGTGCTGGCGCCCGAACGGGTGCTGGACTACGTGATCGCACACGAGGTCGCCCATCTGGTGCACATGAACCATTCCCCCGCCTTCTGGGCGGTGGTGGGCGAACTGGCGGGCGACGTGCGGGCGCCGCGCCAGTGGCTCAAGCAGCACGGCGCCGGGCTGCACCGCTTTCAGGCGGGCGCAGCGGAGTGATCCCGGCCAACCTTTGATTTGACTTGTTGGCCGCTCGCCCAAGGCTCGCAGGAGCGCCACGCCCCATGTTCAAGGCGCGCCGCTCGAGCCTAGTGCCGCCGCCGCAGGCGCTGGCGCATCAGCACGCGGGTGCGGGTGCGCACGTCGTCCACCAGCGGCACGATGGCCAGCAGCACCAGCAGCGCCGCCAGCGGCAGGGTCGAGGCATAGCCCACATATTTGAAGCCCAGCGCCCCGGCGACCCCGCCGATGAAGAACGACGCCAGCAAGGCCGTCAACAGCCGCAGGCGGCGCCAATTGGCCCGTACCGGCTGGTAATGGTCGGATTCGGGCTGGGAATTCAGGTACACCGCCTTGCCCAGCTCGATGCCGATATCGGTGATGATGCCGGTCATGTGGGTGGTGCGGATCTCGGCGTTGGAGATCTTGGTGATGATGGCGTTCTGCAGCCCCATCAGGAAGCACAGCAGCATGACGGTGACGGGGATGAAGCCGCTGCTCAGTTCCAGCGTGCCGCCCATCAGGCCGAACACCAGCAGCAGCCCCGCCTCCCACAGCAGCGGATAGGCATAGCGGGAATGGGTGCGGTGGTGGCGCCCCCAATTGATCAGGATGGCGGAATAGGCGGCGCCGGCCACGAAGGCCGCCACCGATCCCAGGCCGGTCAGCACCACCGCCATGTTGTTGATCGCCAGGTGGTCGGCGATGGACGACACCACGCCGGTCATGTGCGAGGTGTAGCGGTCCACCGCCAGGAAGCCGCCGGCATTGGTGGCCCCGGCGACGAAGGTCAGCGACAGCCCCAGGTGCCGGTTGGCGTCGGCGCTGCGGCGGTCGCCGGTCAACCGGCGCAGGAAGGCCAGCATCCTAGCGGCCGAAGATGGAATTAAACAGGCTGTCCAGCGCGTTGCCCACCTCGCGCACCGCCTCGCCCGCCCCGGCGGCGATGGCGCCCGGGCCGTCCTCGACGAAGCTGGGCGGCGGACTGAGGTCGGGCGTGGGCAGCGGGCGCGGCGGCAATCCCCTGTGGGCGGACAGCATGACGTTCTTCCACAATTGCGCCGGCAGGCCACCGCCGGTGACTTTCTTCATCTCGTTGCGCTGGTCGTCGTTGCCCAGCCACACGCCGCCCACGTAATCGGCGGTATAGCCGATGAACCAGGCGTCGCGGTAATCCTGGGTGGTGCCCGACTTGCCGGCCACCGGGCGGTCCAGGCGGGCGGCCTTGCCGGTGCCCTCGCTGATCACCGCCTGCATCATCTGATGCATGTGGGCCAGCGCGCGGTCGGACATGACCGGGCCGAAGCCGCCGCCCTGGCGACGCCACAGCACCTTGCCGTCGGGGTCGGTGACGCTTTCCACCCCATAGGCGGCCACGCCCTCGCCGCCATTGGCGAAGGGGGCATAGGCGGTGGTCAGTTCCAGCAGGCTGGTTTCCGACGTGCCCAGCGCCAGCGAGGCGTCGTTGCGCAGTTCCGAGGTGATGCCCATCTTGTGCGCCTGGGCGATCACCCGGGCCGGCCCCACCTGCTCGATCAGCCGCACGGCGATGGTGTTGGTGGAATTGGCGAAGGCGCGGTGCAGCGTCACCGGCCCCTCGAAACGGCCGTTGTAATTGCCCGGCGACCAGTTGCCCAGGCGGATGGGCGCATCTTCGAACACGTCGTCGGGGGTGAAGCCCTTTTCCATGGCCGCCAGGAAGACGAAGGGCTTGAACGCCGATCCGGGCTGGCGCAGGCCTTGCGTCGCGCGGTTGAACTGGCTGTCGTCGTATTCCTTGCCGCCCACCAGGGCGCGCACGGCGCCGTCGGGGCTGAGCACCACCACCGCGCCCTGGCTGACCTTGGACTTGGCGCCGTTGGCGTCGATCAGCGCCTTCAGCTCGGCCTCGGCCTTGCGTTGCAGGCCCATGTCCAGCGTGGTGCGCACCACGATGTCCCTGCCCTGCACCTCGCCCAGCTCGTCCAGGTGCTGCATGATCCAGTCGGCGAAATAGCGCCCGGCCGGCGTGGGCCGGCGCACCATCTGGGCGGCGCCGGTCAGCGCCGCGTAATCGGCGGTGGCCTGATCGATATAGCCGGCCTCCACCATGTTCTGCAGCACCTCGACGGTGCGCTTGTGGCTGGCCTCGGGGTCGTTGAGCGGGCTATAGCGGCTGGGCGCCTTGAGCAGGCCGGCGATGACGGCGGCCTGGTACAGGCTGACATTGCGGGCCGAAACCTCGAAATACCGCTTGGCCGCCGCGTCCACGCCGAACGTTCCCGAACCGAGATAAACCCGGTTGAGGTAAAGGGTCAGCAACTGGTCCTTGGTGAAGCGCTGTTCCAGCCACAGCGCCATCAGCAATTCCTGCACCTTGCGCTTGATGGTGCGGTCGGGCTTGAGAAACAGGTTCTTGGCCAATTGCTGGGTGATGGTCGATCCGCCCTGCACCACGTGCCCGGCGCGCAGGTTGGTCACGGCGGCGCGCGCCAGGCCCCACACGTCCACGCCGAAATGGCCGAAGAAGCGGCGGTCCTCGGTCGCCAGAACCGCCTGGGCGATGGCCGGCGCCATGTCCTTGAGGTCCAGCGGCTGGCCGTAGATGTCGCCATAGGCGGCGAACGTCTCGCCCTCGGCCGAGACGAACACCACGCTGGGCCGCCGGGTGGTGGCGGTCATCTTGTCCACGTCGGGCAGATCGACGGCGTAATAGGCGATCACCCCGGCAATGCCGATGCCGACCCAGATGGCCAGCGTCAGGCCCCACAGCACCAGCCGCTTGCCCCACGACCGGCCGCCGCCGCCGCC
>JAFAAW010000020.1 GCA_023426365.1 Pseudomonadota bacterium | reverse complement strand
CCTGCACCGCCGCGATCTGGCTGCCGATCTCGTCGGTCGCCTTGGCGGTCTGGTTGGCAAGGCTTTTCACCTCGCCCGCCACCACCGCAAAGCCCTTGCCGGCTTCGCCCGCGCGCGCCGCCTCGATAGTGGCGTTGAGCGCCAGCAGGTTGGTCTGGCTGGCGATCTCGGTGATCATGTTGACCACCTCGCCGATCTTCTGCGCCGCTTCCAGCAGGCCATGGATGGCCTGATCGGTTTCGCCGGCCACGCGCACGGTTTGCTGGGCCATGTCGGCCGATTGCTGGATGCGCGCCGCCACTTCGCGGATGCCGCCGGCCACCTGTTCGGCCGCCGCCGCCACCCCTTCCACATGGGACGAGGCATCGCCCGCCGCCTGGGCCACGGTGGCCGATTGATGGCTGGTCTGGCTGGCGATGTCGCTCATCTGCTGGGCGGTGGCTTCCAGTTCGGTGGCCGTGCTGGCGACCGCCTGGCTCATGTGCTTGATGGTGTTGCCGACGCCGGTGGCCTCGGTGACGAATTCCTTGCTCTTTCGCTCCATCCCGACCAGGGCGTCGTTGATCAGACGCGCGTGGTCCGAGAACTCGCCCACCAGACCTTCCAGCAGGATGTGGCGGAAGTACCGCCCCTCGGCGGTCTTGGCCATGGCGGCGTCGGCCTCCTTGGTGAAGGCTTCGGTCAGGTCGAGCAGGCGGTTGATGGCGCGGTCCAGGTCGCCCAGCACGCCGCCCTCGGTGATGCCGACCACGCGCACGTCCAGCCGGCCGCTGGCCGCCTGGGTCAGCACGGTACGGGCGCGGTGCGCGTTGGCGCGCGTCCTGACCACGAAGAACAGCCCGGACAGCCCGGACACCAGCACCACGGCGGCCACCGCCGCCTGCACCGGCTCGCCCGAGAACAGCTCCATCCCCAGCAGCAGCAGGCCGGCGGCCGCCGCCACGCAGGACGACGCCAGCGCCTTAGAGAGCGAAGACGAATTCATCGTAAGGCACCCCCAGCGCCTGCAACTTGTTCACCAGGGCCTGGAAGCCTGCGTCCATGCCCGCCTTGCGGTCGTCGGCGCGCGCCTCGACCGCCAGCAATTCGCCATAAAGCGCCTCAGCCTTGGCCACCGCCTCGCGGCGCGGGCTGCGCCGGTTGGAATGATAGCTGACGATGGTGCCATTCGCATCGAACGTGGGGGTGACGTGGGCCAGCACCCAGTAATGGTCGCCGTTCTTCGAGCGGTTCAGCACGTAGGCGAAGCATTCCTTGCCGGACTGGATGGTGTCCCACAACAGCTTGAACACGCAGCGCGGCATGGCCGGGTGGCGGATGAGGCTGTGCGGCTGGCCGAGGATCTCGCGCTCGGTATAACCCGCAAGGTGCAGGAACACCTCGTTGGCGTATATGATGCGGCCCTTGGGATCCGTCTTGCTGACGATGATCTCGTCAGTGCCGAAGGTGCGCTCCACGCCGGTCAAATGAATGTCGGACCTTGCCATATCCCCCCCGGACTGGCTGAAACCCGGAGCACTTGCGGCCCTCCCGCCACGCGCACCCCTCCAGATACAAGCTGTATCCCGTTAGGCTTAACCGATGCTTAACCGCAGGGCAATATTGCCGCGGCACCTCCTACCAATATTTAACATTCCCCAATGAAATGAGTGCAGGCGATAATTTAACGCCGCCTGCTTTAACCGCGAGTATGGGCGCCCCGATCCCTATCGGGCTTGCGCCCGATGGCGATTTGCCGCAAAACCCTGCGCCATGAATTACCGTCACGCCTATCACGCCGGAAACTTCGCCGACGTCCAGAAGCATGCGGTGCTGGCCCTGGTGGTCGAGCATCTCAAGCGCAAGGACACCGCCTTTCGCTACCTGGACACCCATGCCGGCATCGGCGCCTATGACCTCGCCTCCGTCCAGGCGGACAAGACCGGCGAATGGCGCGACGGCATCGCCCGCATCCTGGCCGCCGACAGCCCGCCGGCCGAACTGGCGCCCTATCTGCGCGCCATCGAGGCGATCAATCCCGGCGGCGGCGTGCTGCACTATCCCGGCTCGCCGGCGGTGGTGGCGGCGCTAGCGCGGCCCATCGACCGGCTGGCGCTTTGCGAACTGCACCCCGATGATGCCGAAATCCTGCGGCGGCGGTTCCGTGCCGACGCCCGCGTGGGCGTCCATCATATGGACGGCTATCTGGCGCTCAAGGCCATGCTGCCGCCGCCCGAGCGGCGCGGGCTGGTGCTGATCGACCCGCCGTTCGAGAACCGCGACGAGTTCGCCGCCATGCGCAAGGGGCTGGCCAATGCCATGAAGCGCTGGCCCACCGGGCTGTTCGCGCTGTGGTATCCCATCAAGGCGCGCGAGCCGGTGGCCCGCTTTCACGCCGACCTTGCCATGCTGGGGCTGCCCAAGACCCTGGTGGCCGAGGTGATGGTCCACGGCGGCGACGCCGCCGACCGCCTGAACGGCGCCGGGCTGGTGTTGGTCAATCCGCCGTGGAGGCTGGACGAGGCCTTGGCCACCCTGTTGCCGTGGCTGGCCGGCGTGCTGACCCCCGGCACGGGATTTTCCCGCCTGGACTGGCTGGTGCCGGAAAAGGGCTGACCGGCGGATCGACCGATCGGCCAACTGGCCGCCGGCTCAGATCGCGGTCACGTTGACGCAATCCACCCGCCAGCCGTCCTGGGTGCCCTCGATCCGGGTCAGCGACAGCGGCTGGATGGAAAAGCGCAGCGCCTGCGCGGGTTCCAGCCCCAAGGCCATGGCCAGCGCCGCGCGGATGGTGCCGGCATGGACCACCGCCACCACATCGCGGCCGGGGAACTGGTCGGACAGCCGGCACAGCGCCCGGCGCACACGGGCGCAGACCAGGGCGAAGCTCTCGCCCTCGGGCGGGGTGGTCTCGGCGGGATCGCACCAGAAGCCGGCCAGATCGGGGTCCTTGGCGACTTCCAGTTCCAGCCAGCTCTTGCCCTGCCAACGGCCGAAATTCTGTTCCATCAGGTCGGGTTCCACCACCGGCGGCGGCAGCAGCAGACCCGCCGCCTCCAGCGCCCCGGCGGTCTGGCGGCAACGGACCAGCCCGCTTTCCACCAGCACCGCATTGGCGGGGATGCGGCGGGCCAATTGCTGGAAATCCTCGTCGTCCGAGGTGTCGCAGGCCACGTCCAGTTGACCGGTGATGCGGCCGTGCGGACAGGGCACGGGCGCGTGGCGCACCAGCCACCAGCGGGTGTCGCGGGCATTCATGCTCACCTCCATGCTCCTGCCGCGGCCAACAGCACCGCGATTTCCGCCATTTGCTGCACGGCGCCCAGCACGTCGCCGGTGAAGCCGCCCAGCATGCGGCGCGCCACCGCCACCACCGCCCAGGCCGCCGCCAGACCGGCCAGCACCGCCACCGGCGCGGCCAGGCCCAGCCCCGCCAGCGCCAGCACGATGCCAAGCACGGCCGCCGTGGCCGCCACCG
>JAFAAW010000096.1 GCA_023426365.1 Pseudomonadota bacterium | reverse complement strand
CAGGCCACCACGGTGCTGGAGCGCATCGAGATCCAGGTGGGCCGCACCGGCGCGCTGACCCCGGTGGCGCATCTGACGCCGGTCAATGTGGGCGGCGTGGTGGTGTCGCGCGCGACACTTCACAACGAGGACGAGATCGCCCGCAAGGACGTGCGCGAGGGCGACACCGTGATCGTCCAGCGCGCCGGCGACGTCATCCCGCAGGTGGTCGGCCCGGTGCCGGACAAGCGGCCCGCGGGCGCGCAGCCCTTCGCCTTTCCCGACACCTGCCCGGTCTGCGGCAGCCATGCGGTGCGCGGCGCCGACGAGGCCATCCGCCGCTGCACGGGCGGCTTGACCTGCGGGGCGCAGGTCAAGGAGCGCCTGCGCCATTTCGTCAGCCGCAACGCCTTCGACATCGAGGGGTTGGGCGACGAGAACATCGAGTTCCTGGTGGATGGCGGCTGGATCAGCAAGCCCGCCGACATCTTCCGGCTGGAGGAAAAGAACCGCACCGGCCTGCAACGGCTGCAGAACTTCAAGGGCTGGGGCGAAAAGAAGGTGACCAAGCTGTTCGCGGCCATCGCGGCGCGGCGGACCATCGCGCTGGAACGCTTCATCTTCGGCCTGGGCATCCGCCAGGTGGGCGAGGCCACCGCCAAGCGGCTGGCCCGCCATTACGGCAGCCTGGGGGCGTGGCGTCAGGCGATGCTGGACGCCGTCCCGCGCGAGAACGAGGCCTATCACGACCTGATCAGCATCGAGGACATCGGCCCCAGCGTCGCCACCGACATCCTGACCTTCTTTGACGAGGCCCACAATCTGGCCGCCCTGGACGATCTGGCGGCCCAGGTGGCGGTGCAGGACGCCGCCCAGCCGGTGTCCACCCAGTCGCCGGTGACCGGCAAGGCGGTGGTGTTCACCGGCGAACTGACCGCCATGACCCGCGCCGAGGCCAAGGCCCGCGCCGAGGCGCTGGGCGCCAAGGTGGTGGGCAGCGTGTCGAAGAAGACCGATTACGTGGTGGCCGGGCCGGGCGCCGGGTCGAAACTGGCCGAGGCCCAGAAACTGGGCATCACCGTGCTGAGCGAGGAAGAATGGCTGGCGCTGATCGGCGGCTGAGCTTGTTGCGGCGGTTCGGGTGGTCTAGAAAGGGACAGCCCCATCCCCTGGCAACGCCATGAGCAACCCGGAAGACCCTCGCGAACGGTTACGGCGCCCGCTGGAAAGGCCGACCCTGAACCTGCCGTCCCGCCGCCGGGAGGGCGTCGCCGGGACGCCCGCCGAGGAGCCGGCGGCCGGCGCGCTGGTGCCGGCGCAGGCCGGGGCCGCCCAGCCGGCGGCGCCGGGCGGCCTTGCCCGCCTGCTGGACGCCATCGCCAAGATGTTGCAGCCCAAGGCCCAGCCCGAGGCCAAGCAGCCCCCGCCGCCCCCCGCCGCGCCCAGCGAGGCGCCGCTGCTGACCGTTCTGGTGGCGGCCATGAACGGCGATTCGATCGATGGCGCGGCCTCGCAGGCGCTGTTCAAGCTGCTGGAAAGCAAGAACGCCATCCGGCTCAAGCCGCTGCCCAGGCCGTTCCAACTGGACGTTCTAGACGATCCGGCGCAGATGGCGGCGGTGGTCACCAACACCCGCCACGCGGTGGCCGGCGAGAACGCCGATCTGCTGGTGTGGGGCGACATCACCAAGGACGGCTATCGTCTGCGCCTGTCCGCCGCCTCCATGCCCGACGAGGAGCGGCCCACCCTGTTCGGCCCCGCCTGCCGGCTGGAATTGCCGGCCAAGCTGGAGGAGCCACAGGTCCATCTGCTGTACGGCGCCATCCTGGCGGCGGCCGAACCCTCCAACCAGATGCAGCGTGCCGGCCTGCGCCGTCTGCTGCCCCTGGCCGCGCCGCAACTCGAGGTTATCGCAGCCAAGCCGCCGGTGGCGTGGACCATGCACCAGCAGCGCACCGCCCAACTGGTGCATGGCCACGTCTCGGCCGCCTGCGCGCTGGTGGTGCCGCCGTCCCAGGCGGGCGAATGGTTCCAGCGCGCGATCAACGCCTATCGCGCCGCCGAAAAGCGGCTGAACCCGCGCATCGATCCGCCCTGGGAGGCAGGTCTGATGCACAAATACCTGGCCGCCGCGCTGACCGCGCGCGCCGAACGCCTCAAGGACCGCGCCGCCGAACATCTGGAAGAGGCGGTCAAGGAATGGCGCGCGGCGGCGGAAAGCATCAGCAAGGCGGCCATGCCCCAGGAATGGGCCGCGTTGCAGACCCGGTTGGGGGCGGCGCTGTACCGCCTGGACCTGCTGACCGGCGACACCGAATTGCTGCGCGAGGCGTTGCAGGCGCTTCAGGCCGCCTTGCAGGTGCATACCCGCGCCGAGTCGCCGCAGCGCTGGGCCGAGATCATGCACCTGATCGCCCAGGTGCTCGAGGTCTATGGCGACCAGTTGAAGAACCCCGAGGTGCTGAAGCGCGCGGTCGATGCCTGCCAGAGCGTGCTTGAGGTGCGCACGCGCGAGCGCACGCCGCTGGCCTGGGCGGCGACCCGCAACACGCTGGGTTCGGCGCTGTTCCTGCTGGACCGCCACGGCGGCGGCGTGAACCACCTGTTGCAGGCCATGGACGTGCTTGAAGAAGCGCTGGAGGTGTTCACCGCCCACGGCGCCAAGGGTCCGGCCCAGGTGGCGGCCCGCAATCTGGCCCATGTGAAGAAGCTGGCCGAGGACCGCAAGGCCCGCCAGGTCATCGACCCCGACTGGGCCGGGCGGTAATCCAGCCTTTCGTGTTTCATCGCCCCCGCCCCACCGTCTTGGCACGCCGCCGGTGTGCCGCAAAACCAAAGCGGACGGAAGTGGGGCCGGGCCGGCCATGACGGGAACCAGACGGCGCGAGACCACCGACGGCTCCCCCTGACATGCGACAAAACGAAACGCCCCCTCCCATTTCCTGGGAGGGGGCGCTTCATCCGCCTTTATCTCACTGACTATAGCAACGCACCTTAACTATGAGGCGCGTTGCTCTGGCGCCCAATGCGGGCGCGGCCAAGCCGCCGGAGGCGGCGCCCGGCGAGGATAAATTCTACAAGCGGTAGACCGTGATGCACATTTTGGGCACCGCGGTCTAGCCGCGCGCCCCCTGGCCCCGCTGGCCGTGGCCGTGCTGGCCCTGGCCGTCGCGGCGCTGGCCGGCCTTGCCGCCCGCTCCCTTGCCGGCCTGGGCGCGGTTCTGCCC
>JAFAAW010000088.1 GCA_023426365.1 Pseudomonadota bacterium | reverse complement strand
GCGCATGGTCCAGCCCGAGCGCCGCCTGCTTGAGCGCGTGTTCCTTCTGCGCCAGCATCTCGGTCGGCCGCTTCAGGCGGGCGAAGGCGCGCTCCACCTCGGTCTCGCGCCGGTGCAGCAGATTGGGCACGGCCAGGCGCAGCCGCTCGACGCGGTCGTCCAGGCGCAGGGTGCAATCCTCGATCACCCGGCGCGGATTGGGCAGGGCGCGCGACAGATGGTCGACCCGCACGCGGCGCTCCTCCAGCCCGCGCGCCATGGCGCCCACCAGCCGGCCGCCGCAATCGGCCCCCTGGGCGATCAATTCGGCGCGCACCGGCACCGCCTTTTCGGCGGCGGCGGTGGGGGGGGGGGCGCGCAGGTCCGAGGCGAAGTCGATCAGCGTGGTGTCGGTCTCGTGCCCCACCGCGCTGATCAGCGGAATGCGCGAGGCGGCGGCGGCGCGCACCACCACCTCCTCGTTGAAGGCCCACAAATCCTCGATGGAGCCGCCGCCGCGCGCCACGATCAGCACGTCGGGGCGCGGCACCGGCCCGCTCTTGGGCAATTGGTTGAAGCCGTCGATGGCGGCGGCCACCTGTGCGGCCGCGCCGTCGCCCTGCACCGCCACCGGCCACAGCAGCACCCGGCGCGGGAAACGGTCGCTCAAGCGGTGCAGGATGTCGCGGATCACCGCGCCGGTGGGCGAGGTGACGACGCCGATCACGTCGGGCAGAAAGGGGATGGGGCGCTTGCGCGCGGGGTCGAACAAACCCTCGGCGGCCAGCTTGCGCTTGCGGTCCTCGAGCAGCTTGAGCAGGGCGCCCTGCCCCGCCAGCTCCATGCGCTCGACCACCATCTGGTACTTGGAGCGGCCGGGATAGGTGGTCAGGCGCCCGGTCGCCACCACCTCCATGCCGTCCTCGGGGTTCATGGCCAGCCGCCCGGCCTGGCCGCGCCAGCATACCGCGTCCAGCACGGCGTCCGTATCCTTGAGGCAGAAATACAGATGGCCCGAGGAATGGCGTTTGAAGCCCGAGATCTCGCCGCGCACCCGCACATGGGCGAAGGTTTCCTCCACCGTCCGCTTCAGGCTGCCGGACAGTTCGGACACGGTGAATTCGGGAACGTTGCTGGCGGGGCGCTCGGGAAGGTCGTTCATGACCACCATGGTAGTGCGATCCCTTCGTGGAGCAACCCCCTTCGTCGTGGCAAACACGAGGGGGTAATCGCAATGCACCATGGGGGGCCGTCGCGCGGGCGGCCACATATGCATCGCCATGAAATTCGCAGCGCAGAACATTCTCGATGCCTTGCCCGGCGTCGCCTATGTGGTGGACACCGGTGGCATCATCGCCAGCGTGGGGCGGCGGGGATGGCGGCTGTTCGCCGCAGAGTCCGGCGCCCTGGACCTGGCCGATCCCCTATCGGTGGTCGGCCGCAGCCTGTTCGACTTCATGGCCGGCGACGACGTGCGCCATGCCTATGAACAATTGTTCGAGCGGCTGCGCCGGGGCGAGCCGCAGATCGTCATGCCGTGCCGCTGCGACAGCCCCGGCCTGGTGCGCGACATGCGCCTCAGCCTTTCGCCGATCCGCCATCGGCGCACGGTGGTGGCCTATCTGTTCCAGTCCATCACCCTGTCCGAGCGGACGCGGCCGCCCATCAGCCTGTTCGAATTCGCCAGCCACCATTATCCCGAGACCGTTCCCATGCTGGCCATGTGCAGCATGTGCGAGCGCGTCAATCCCGGACCGAGCGACGGCGAGGACGGCTGGATGCAGGCCGAGCAGTATTACGCCTGCGGCGGCACCTCGCAGGTGCGCATCAGCCACACCGTCTGCCCCGCCTGCTTCCGCCACTGGGTGCAGGGATGGACGGGAACGCCGCCCCCGGCCTTCTGACCGCGCATTGAAAACGCCCGCCGCCGTGTTAAAACCCGCACCAACAGGTTTTCTCGTAGTCGGAGTATGCCATGAAGGTGCTGGTGGTGGGCGGCGGCGGCCGCGAACATGCGCTGTGCTGGAAGCTGAAGCAATCGCCGCTGCTGTCCAGGCTGTGGTGTGCGCCGGGCAATGCCGGCATCGCGGATGTGGCCGAATGCGTGGCCATCGGCGCCGAGGACGTGGCCAGGCTGGTGGCCTTCGCCCAGGACAACGCCGTCGATCTGGTGGTGGTCGGCCCCGAGGCGCCGCTGGTGCTGGGCCTGGCCGACCGCCTGAAGGAAGCCGGCATCAAGGTGTTCGGCCCGTCGGCGGCCGCCGCCGCGCTGGAAGGCTCCAAGGGCTTCATGAAGGACGTGGTGTGGAAGTCGGGCATTCCCACCGCGTGGTACGGCCGCTTCACCGACATGGACAGCGCCAAGGCCTTCATCCGCGAGAAGGGCGCCCCCATCGTGGTCAAGACGGACGGTCTGGCCGCGGGCAAGGGCGTGGTCGTCGCCATGACGCTGGACGAAGCGTTGAAGGCCGTGGACGACATGATGGGCGACAAGGTGTTCGGCGATGCCGGCTCCGAACTGGTGATCGAGGAATTCCTGGACGGCGAGGAAATCAGCTTTTTCGCGCTGTGCGACGGCCACACCGCCATCCCGCTGGTGGGCGCCCAGGACCACAAGCGGGTGGGCGACGGCGATACCGGCCCCAACACCGGCGGCATGGGCGCCTATAGCCCCGCCCCCGTCCTGACCCCCGAGCTGCAGGCCGAGGTGATGGAACGCTGCATCCTGCCGGCGGTGCGCACCATGGCCGAGGACGGCAAGCCGTTCACCGGCGTGCTGTTCGCCGGCCTGATGATCACCAGCCAGGGTCCCAAGCTGCTGGAATACAACGTGCGTTTCGGCGACCCGGAATGCCAGGTGCTGATGGCGCGCCTGGAATCGGACCTGCTGCCGGTGCTGCTGGCCGGCGCCGAGGGCCGCCTGAGCGAGGTGTCGCTGGACTGGCGCGACGATTGCGCGCTGGTGGTGGTGATGGCGGCCGAGGGCTATCCCGGCGCCTACAAGAAGAACACCGTCATCCGCGGCCTGGACGAGGCCAATGCGGTGGACGGCGTCACCGTGCTGCATGCCGGCACCGCGCGCAATGCCGAGGGCGAGGTGATCGCCACCGGCGGCCGCGTGCTGGGCGTGACCGCCCATGGCTCCTCGGTGCGCGAGGCGCGCGAGCGCGCCTATCAGGCGGTGGACCGCATCCGGTGGCCCGAAGGCTTCTGCCGCCGCGATATCGCCTGGCGCGCCCTGGCGCGCGAGGCGTAAGCGAGCGGGGCCTTGCCCGCGAACCGCAAGGGGGCGCGGTCACGCGCCGACATCGACCCGGCGGTGCTGGCGGAATTGAACGCCGGCACCGCCGAGACGCTGACCTTGCCCGAATGCCTGGCGGTGGATTTCGCCGCCCTGATGGCGGCCGCCTGCCCCGACGTCGATCCGGCCCCCCCTGCACGACGCGGTCCGCGACGGCATTACCCGCCGCATGGCGCTGGCGGCGCGGCTGGTGCTGGAAGCGCGCGGCGGCGCGGCGGTGGTGGACCTGGCCGCGCACCCGTCCGACACCGTGCGCGGCTGGGCCGCCTATGCGGTCGGCCTGTTGCCCCACCTGACCCTGGAAGAACGGCTGGTGATGATCCGGCCGCTGGCCGACGATGCCCATTTCGGCGTGCGCGAATGGGCCTGGATGGGCGTGCGCGCCGCCATCGCCGCCGATCCCGCTCGCGCGCTGGCCCTGCTGGCGCCGTGGACGGCGGAAACCTCACCCTTCCTGCGCCGCTTCGCCAGCGAGGCGACGCGCCCGCGCGGCGTGTGGTGCGCCCATGTGGGCGCGCTGCGCGCCGACCCCACCCCCGGCCTGATGGTGCTGGAACCGCTCTCAGCCGATCCCGAACGCTATGTCCAGGATTCGGTGGCCAACTGGCTGAACGACGCCGGCAAGGACCACCCCGATTGGGTGCGCGCCGTGTGCGCCCGCTGGAACGGCGGCGCCAAGGCCACCGCCTACATCGTCAAGCGGGCGACGCGGAATTTGTAAGTGACACGGATGAACGCGGATGGACACGGAACACGCCCCATCCGTGTCACCCTTGAAGCAGTCAAACGCAAACGGCCGGGCTTTCGCCCGGCCGTCGCGCATGGGATGCGGCGCGCTTACGCGGCCTTGCGCTTCTTCAGCAATTCCAGGATTTCGGCGGCGGCCTTGGGGATGTTGGTGCCCGGGCCGTAGACCGCGGCGACGCCCGCCTTGTACAGGTAGTCGTAATCCTGCTGCGGGATGACGCCGCCGGTGACCACCAGGATATCGCCCGCGCCCTGCTTCTTCAGGTCCTCGATCAGGGCCGGAACCAGGGTCTTGTGGCCGGCGGCCAGCGACGAGGCGGCGACGATGTGCACGTCGTTCTCGACCGCCTGGCGGGCGGCTTCTTCCGGGGTCTGGAACAGCGGGCCGACGTCCACGTCGAAGCCGATATCGGCAAAGGCGGTGGCGATCACCTTGGCGCCGCGATCGTGGCCGTCCTGGCCCATCTTGACCACCAGCATGCGCGGACGGCGGCCCTCCTCCTTGGCGAAGGCGTCGATGTCGGCCTTGAGCTTGGCGAAGTTCTCGTCACCCTGGTAGACGCCGCCGTACACGCCCGAAATGGTGCGGTTGACCGCGCGGTGGCGGGTGAACGGCTTCTCCAGCGCGTCCGAGATCTCGCCCACGGTGGCACGCGCGCGGGTGGCGACCACCGCCAGCTCCAGCAGGTTGCCTTCGCCCGATTCGGCGGCCTTGGTCAGCGCGGCCAGGGCGGCGTCCACCTTGGCCTGGTCGCGGGTCGCCTTGATCTGCTTGAGGCGCGCGATCTGCGCCTCGCGCACCTTGGTGTTGTCCACCTCGAGGATCTCGATCGGGGCTTCCTCGGCCGGCTGGTACTTGTTGACGCCGACCACCACTTCCTCGCCGCGGTCGATGCGGGCCTGGCGGCGGGCGGCGGCCTCCTCGATCTTCATCTTGGGCATGCCGGATTCGACGGCCTTGGTCATGCCGCCCAGCGCCTCCACTTCCTGGATCAGCTTCCAGGCTTCCTCGGCGATGGCGTTGGTCAGGCTCTCGACATAGTAGGACCCGGCCAGCGGATCGACCACGTGCGGAATGCCGGTCTCTTCCTGGATGATGAGCTGGGTGTTGCGGGCGATGCGGGCCGAGAACGGGGTCGGCAGCGCGATGGCCTCGTCCAGCGCGTTGGTGTGCAGGCTTTGGGTGCCGCCCAGCACGGCCGCCATGGCCTCGATGGTGGTACGGATGACGTTGTTGTAGGCGTCCTTTTCCGTCAGCGACACGCCCGAGGTCTGGCAGTGGGTGCGCAGCGCCATCGACGACGGCTTCTGCGGGTCGAACTGCTTGATGATGCGCGCCCACAACAGGCGGCCGGCGCGCATCTTGGCGATCTCCATGAAGAAGTTCATGCCGATGGCCCAGAAGAACGACAGGCGGCCGGCGAAGTCGTCGATCTTGAGGCCGCGGCCGAGCGCCGCGCGCACGTATTCCAGGCCGTCGGCCAGGGTGAAGGCCAGCTCCTGCACCGCGGTGGCGCCGGCTTCCTGCATGTGGTAGCCGGAGATGGAGATGGAGTTGAACTTCGGCATATTCTTCGAGGTGTACTCGATGATGTCCGCGATGATCCGCATGCTGGGCGCCGGCGGATAGATGTAGGTGTTGCGGACCATGAACTCCTTGAGGATGTCGTTCTGGATGGTGCCGGACAACTGGTCCTGGCTCACGCCCTGCTCCTCGGCGGCGACGATGTAGCCGGCCAGCACGGGCAGGACGGCGCCGTTCATGGTCATGGAGACGGACATCTTGTCGAGCGGGATGCCGTCGAACAGGATCTTCATGTCCTCGACGGAATCGATGGCCACGCCGGCCTTGCCCACGTCGCCGACCACGCGCGGATGATCCGAGTCATAGCCGCGATGGGTGGCCAGGTCGAAGGCGACCGAGATGCCCTGCTGGCCGGCGGCCAGGTTGCGGCGATAGAAGGCGTTGGATTCCTCGGCGGTGGAGAAGCCCGCATACTGGCGCACGGTCCACGGCTTGGCCGCGTACATGGTGGCGCGCGGGCCGCGCAGGAACGGCGGGAAGCCCGGCAGGGTGTCGAGCGATTCGATCCCTTCGAGGTCGGCGGCGGTGTAGAGCGGCTTGACCAGAATACCTTCCGGCGTCTCCCAATTCAGGGTGTCCGGCGACTTGCCCTTGAGGTCCTTGGAAGCCAGGGCTTCCCAATCGGCAAGGGTCTTCTTGGCAAAATCGGTCATGTCCTCTCCTCCAGTTCCCCGTTTCCTCGTCCGGGAGGCGGCGAGTATAGCCATCCGCCGCGCCTACGTCCATGCGCGCACGTAATTTCCTTGCGCAATATGGGCATGCAATCGTGGTGGTCGTACCAATTAGCGGTTATGTGCGGACCGATGATTGCGGCCGCCATTGACGACCGGCCGGCGGAATGCTCCCCTTGGGCCATTCCGCAGGGAGAGTGCCATGGCTTTTCTCGACCACATCCGTGCCTGCAACGCCCACGACCTGGGCGGCTATCGCCCGTTCGCCGTGGCGGGGCGCCGGCTTGGCTGGGTGCGCCACGACGTGGCGGCGCTGCTGGCCGAGCATGGCGACGTGTTCGAGGTGGGCGAGGAAGGCGTGTGGCTGAGCGAGCGCCTGACCACCCCCGAGGAGCGCACCCGCGCGGTCGAGGACGCCTGCGCCGCCCTGGCCGAGCGCCACGGCATCCCCCGCCTCAAGGGCGAGCGCTATCGGGTGGCGGCCGCCTGGAGCCAGCCGCCCTTGATGGAGATCGACCGTGCCGTGGTCAGCCTGCTGGGGGTGCGCGCCTATGGCATCCATGTCAACGGCATCATCGCCGGCACCGATGCCACCCGGCTGTGGATCGCCCGGCGCGCCGCCGACAAGCCGGTGGCGCCGGGCAAGCTGGACAACATGATCGCCGGCGGCCAGCCGGCCGGGCTGGGCCTGATGGACAATCTGGTCAAGGAAGCCGCCGAGGAGGCCGACATCCCGGAAACCCTGGCCCGCACCGCCCGGCCCGTCGGCGTGGTGTCCTATTGCCACGAGGACCAATGGGGGCTGAAGCCGGACACCATGTTCTGTTTCGACCTTGTGGTGCCGGCCGATTTCACCCCGCGCAACACCGATGGCGAGATCGAGGATTTCCGCCCCATGGAGGTGGCCGAGGCGGCCGCCCGCGTGCGCGACACCGACGACTTCAAGTTCAACGTCAATCTGGTGCTGATGGATTTCCTGCTGCGCCACGGCCATCTGTGCCCCGAGACCGAGCCGGATTACGTGGAAATCGCCCGCGGCCTGCGCCGCGATGCCGAGTGGCGCTGACCCCGCTGATTGTGCGTCGCAGCAAGGATTTGTTGTGCGGTGCACAACGGAGTACCCATGCGCCGCACGACAATTTTCCACCTTGTGCATTGCACAAAATGGAATATTATTACCGACAAGCGATTTTTCAGGTAAGAGGATTGCGTTTCCCATGACCATCAAGCCGCCCAAGAAGTTCTTCGAGCCGCTGGCCATCGGTGCCCCCGCCCCCTATCGCGAGGTGCCGGTGACGCTGGAGCGCATGATCCACTTCTTCCCGCCGCATGTGGAAAAGATGCGGGCCAAGGTGCCCGAGATGGCCAAGAACGTGGACGTCCTGCTGGGCAACCTGGAGGACGCCATTCCGGCCGACGCCAAGGAAGCGGCGCGCGCCGGCTTCATCGAGGTCGCCAAGAACGCCGACCTGGGCGGCTGCAGCTTGTGGACCCGCGTCAACTGCCTGAACAGCCCGTGGTTCCTGGACGACGTCACCGAGATCGTCGCTGCCGCCGGCAACAAGGTGGACGTCATCATGCTGCCCAAGGTCGAAGGGCCGTGGGACATCCATTACCTGGACCAGTTGCTGGCCCAGCTCGAGGCCAAGCACGGCGTGGCGCGCCCGATCATGATCCACGCCATCTTGGAAACCGCGCTGGGCGTCGAAAACGTCGCCGCCATCGCGCAGGCGTCCCCGCGCATGCACGGCATGAGCCTGGGTCCGGCCGATCTGGCCGCCTCGCGCGGCATGAAGACCACCCGCGTCGGCGGCGGCCACCCGTTCTACGGCGTGCTGGAAGATGCCAAGGGCGAGGCGCCGCGTACCCTGTTCCAGCAGGATCTGTGGCATTACACCGTCGCCAAGATGGTGGATGCCTGCCAGTCCGCCGGCATCAAGGCGTTCTATGGCCCGTTCGGCGATTTCTCGGATTCGGCGGCATGCGAGGCGCAGTTCCGCAACGCCTTCCTGCTGGGCTGCGCCGGTGCATGGTCGCTGCACCCCAGCCAGATCGACATCGCCAAGGCGGTGTTCAGCCCCGACGTGAATGAAGTTCTCTTCGCCAAGAAAATCCTGGAGGCCATGCCCGACGGCACCGGCGCCGTGATGATCGACGGCAAGATGCAAGATGACGCCACCTGGAAGCAGGCCAAGGTGATCGTCGACCTCGCCAAGCGCGTGGCCGCCAAGGACCCGGTCCTGGCGGAAAAATACGGCCTGTAAATTCCCCGTGCCTCAACAAAGGGAAAACCTTGCGGCCGCCGGGCAACCGGCGGCCGTTTTTTATTGCCCGCGCACGGCGCGCGGCGGCGCGCCCTGGGAATAGTCCCACACCCCGGACGCTTCCGGCGCGGCCGGGGCGACGGCCGGGCAGGGTCCGGCGAACGGCGACACCGGGCCACGATAGCCGGGCGGCGGCGTATTCAGCGAACAGGCGGGGGCGGCGCCCAGCGCGGGCGGCGGCGCCACCGCCGGCGCACGGCCGCCACAGGCGGCCAGGGCCAGCACGGCGGCGAGCGGGACAAGGCGGCGCATCGGCTCAGCGCGCCAGCGGCAGGTCCAGATGGGGCGGCAACTCCCCGTCATAGACCAGCTCGTCGATGATGCCGCGCAGGATCCGGCTGCCCATGCGGGTGCCGGCAACGCCCACCATCATGCCCAGCACCGGCGTCAGCAATTCGTGGATGCCGACCCGCTCGGTCGGCTCGCCCACCACCCGGCGGCGCGGCGGCGACACCGTGTTGATGTGGTTCAGCGCCAGCTCCCGCACCGCCGCCTTCAGCAGCGTCTCGGCCGTGGTCTTTTCCAAAAGCGCCTGGTATTCGGGCGAGGCCCGTTCCGCCTGCGCCCATGGCGCCGGGGGTGGCTCGGCTGCCGGCGGCGCGGCTCCGTCCAATTGGGCGGCGACCTTGCCCACCATGCGGGCGGCGGCCAGTTCCTCCTCGGCGGTGCAGCCGTTGGCGACCGTGCGCGCCATCAGCGCCCGCAGCCGCACCAGCAGGCGTTCGCGAATGGCGGCGGAAGCGGGTGCGGTGGTCATGGCCGTCCTGTTACTGGAAAACCCTGAGTTTAGCCGCTCCCAACCGGCGCTGTCGATGGCGGGCACATAAACATCCGCTCAAGATGCATGGAGGGAGTGACTTCCGGACCCTCTGTGCTTAAAGTCGTTCGCCAGGAGGGAGAAAGACCATGGCGCTGGAGAAGGGACGGGTTCTCGAACGCAAGGTTTTCTACGCCGGGCAGAACGTCTTCAAGGAAGGCGATCTCGGCGATCGCGCCTATCTGATCCAGGACGGCCAGATCGAGATCATCAAGAACGGCCTGCTGCTGGCGACGCTGGGCCGGGGCGAGCTGTTCGGCGAAATGGCGCTGGTGGACGACCAGCCGCGCATGGCCACCGCCAAGGCGCTGACCGACGTGTCCGTGGTGATCATCGGCCGCGACTCCTTTCGCGAAAAGCTGGCCAAGGCCGACCCCTTCATCCGCGGCCTGCTCAACATCTTTGTCCGCAACATCCGCAACCTGACCCGCTGATGGCGGCCATCGCCGGGCGGGTGGCAATCGATTTCCCCGCCTATTCGCCCGACCAGATGTTCGCGCTGGCCGCCGACATCGAACGCTATCCCGAGTTCATTCCGTGGTGCCGCAGCGCGCGCGTTCTGTCGCGCGACGGCGGCGTGTGGCTGGTGGACAACCATTTCGGCGCCGGCCCGGTGGATGCCGGCTTTCGCACCCGCGCGGTCGCCACGCCGCCCGAACGGCTGGAGATCAGCGCCGAGCAGGCGCCGTTCCGCCACTTCCATCTGGAATGGCGGTTCGAGCCGCTGGCCGGCGGCGGCTGCCGGGTGGTGGCGCGCTACGACCTGGCCATGCGCAGCCCGCTTTTGCACGGCCTGGCCCGGCTGGCGGCGCCCGAAGCCGCGCGCAAGGCGATCCGCCGCTTCGAGGACCGCGCCGCGACCCTGTATGGCGGGACCGCCCACTGAGTGGTATAAGGCGGCGACTCTTCCGTCCGCATCAGGTGATCCCATGTCCGCCGATCCCGAACGTCCCGATCCCGTGCCCGCCGACGCCCCCGTGAGGGAGCAGGCCGCCACCTTCCGCCCCGTCGCCGAGGGCATGGAAAAGCACGTCAACGTCTATCACCCGGTGCTGGACCACGGCTTCGTCGCGGTGAAGGACTACATGGGCGACGACGTCTCGGTGCTGCAGATGGCGCGCATGAGCTATGGCAAGGGCACCAAGAGCCTCGCCGACGACCGCGCCCTGCTGCGCTATCTGATGCGGCACCTGCATACCAGCCCGTTCGAGGGCTGCGTCATCAAGCTGCACGTCAAGCTGCCCATCTTCGTCATGCGCCAGTGGGTGCGCCACCGCACCGCAAGCTTGAACGAGTATTCGGCGCGCTATTCCATCATGCCCGACGAGTTCTACCTGCCCGACCCCGCCCAATTGGCGGTGCAGTCAAAGGACAACAAGCAGGGCCGCGGCGACACGCTGACCCCCGACCAGGCGGCCGAGGTGCTGCGCCTGCTCAAGGAGGACGCGGCGCGCAGCTTCGACACCTATCACAAGCTGCTCAACGCCGACGAGGAGGGCAAGCCGCTGGACGAGGACGGCGTCGGCATCGCCCGCGAACTGGCCCGCATCGGCCTGCCGGTGTCGGCCTATACCCAGATGTATTGGCAGACCAACCTGCACAACCTGATGCACTTCCTGCGCCTGCGCGCCGACGTGCACGCCCAGTACGAAATCCGCATCTTCGCCGAGAAGATCCTGGAGATCATGGCCGATTGGGTGCCGGTGACCACCGAGGCGTTCCGCGACTACCAGCTCGAGGCCACGCGCCTGTCGCGCATGGAGATCGGCCTGGTGCGCGACATGCTGGCCGGCAAGGCCACCATCGCCGATGCCGAGGCCTATGGCATGAGCAAGCGCGAGATCCGCGAGTTCCAGGCCCGCTTCACGGCCTGATCGGCCCGACGGCGCCATCGACAGCAAACCCCGCGACGGCCGCCCGTTGCGGGGTTTGTCCTTTGCTCGGGGCGACACGCCCTGGCTAGCGCGTCTCGGCCGCGCGCAGCTTGGTCAGGGTGTCGAGCAGGGTCTGGCGCGAGAACGGCTTGGCCACATAGCCGTCCACCTTGAGATGGGCGGCCTGGCGCACGTGGTCGGGGTCGGTGACCGCCGTCAGCATGACGAAGCGCACCCCGGCATGCCGCTGCTTGACCACGCCAAGCAGGGCCAGCCCGTCCATGCCGGGCATCACCCAGTCGCACAGGATGATGTCGGGCACGCCCTTCTTGTCGATCTTGTCGAGCGCGTCCTCGCCGTTGACGGCGGTGACCACCTGGGTGGCGCCCAGCCCGCGCAGCAGGCCCGAGACCAGCATGCGCGAGGTGTCCACGTCCTCGACCACCAGAAACCTTTTGCCGGCGACCCATGCGCCCAGATCGTTGCCGTCGCCCACGCGTTTCTCCTACCGATAGATGCCCACGTACACGATCATGTCCTTGTCCGGCACCTGCTTGACGAAGGACACCTTGGGTTCGATGCGGTTGCTGACCGGGTTGAGCCAGCGGTATTCCACCCAGCCCTCGCCCCGTTCGCGGGCCACGCGGATGATTTCCTGAACCAGCATCTTGCCGTCGGCGTCGCGCACGTTCAGCACCGACTTGCCCTCGTGCCGCGGATTGGGCGGATAGACCAGCCAGGTGCCGTTGCCGTCGATGACGTTGACGTAGACCTCGCCGAAGCGGAACCGCCCCTCGGGATGAAAGGCGCGGCGCGCCTGGTCCAGGTCCCGGCCGAGCAGCAGCTTGACCGCCTCGCGCGCCAGCGCGCTCACCTGCTCGTCGCCGGGCTTGTCGGCGGCCGGGGCCGGGACGCTGGCGAACACCGCCAGCACCAGCGCCAGCGCGGTCACGAATCGGCGGATCATGGCGCCACCTGCTCCGCCAGCCCCAGATGGGCCAGCAGGTCGGCCACCGTCTGGCGCGACACCGGCTTGACCAGGATGGCGTCGAAGCCGCAGGCCAGGAACTCCTCGCGCTCCTCGGGCATGGCGTGGGCGGTGTAGGCGACCAGCCGCGCCCCCTTGTCCAGGCCCTCGGCGCGGGCGCGGCGGCAGACGTCCTGGCCGCAGATGGTCGGCATGGAGATGTCGAGCAAGATCAGGTCGGCGGCATTGCCCGCCATCCATTCCAGGGCCTTGTCGCCGTCCTCGGCGTTGGCCACCTGCCAGCCCATCTTGGTCAGGAAGCGACTGACCAGGATGCGGTTGATCTCGTTGTCATCCACCACCAGCGCGGATTTCATCCCTCTCCCCTCCCCCTCCTCACTCTGCCGCCAGCGGCAGGGTGAAACTGAACGTGCTGCCCTGGCCCACCACCGAGGCCAGGGTCATGTGGCCGCCCATCAGCTCGACCAGATGGCGGGCCAATGTCAGGCCCAGTCCGGTGCCGCCGTGGCTGCGGGTCAGGAAGGCGTCCACCTGGCGGAACTTCTCGAACACCTTGTCCTGCATGTCCTCGGAGATGCCCGGCCCGGTATCGTGGATATGGAAGGCCAGCCCCGCCGGCTGCCGCGCGATGGCAAGGCGGACCTCGCCGGCGTCCGTGAACTTGACGGCGTTGTTGAGCAGGTTGTGCAGGATCTGGCGCAACCGGGTGGGATCGGCCGTCACCGTCTCGGGTAGGTCCTCGGCCATCTCCACCGCGAACCCCAGCCCCTTGGCGGCCGCGGCGCCCTGATGCACCGCCGCCACCTCGGAGGCCAGCATGCGCAGCGGCACCGGCTGGCGGCTCAGCACCATCTCGCCCGCCTCGATCTTGGCGATGTCCAGGATGGAATTGACCAATTCCAGCAGATGGCGGCTGGACCGCTCGATGATCTCGGCGTTCTCGCGCGCTTCCTCGCTCTCGGCCTCGTCGCGCAGCAATTCCGCAAAACCGATGATGCCGTTCAGCGGCGTGCGCAATTCGTGGCTCATGCTGGCCAGGAACTCGCTTTTCATGCGGCTGGCTTCCTCGGCCTTGTGGCGGGCCTCGGTCAGGCGGCCGAAGGATTCGCGCACCCGGTCGGCCATGTCGTTGAACGAGGCGGCCAGCCGGCCCATCTCGTCGTTGCCGTGCACCGGCAGCCGGTGGTCCAGGTCGCCATCCTCGAAACGGCGGATGCCGGTGATCACGGCGGTGATACGCCGGGTCAGGAACGACGCCATCCACACCGCGATCAGGATGACCAGCACGATCATCAGCACGGTGGACACGGTCAGGTCGCGGGCCATGCGCTCCACCTGCTCGACGATCATGGCCATGACGCCGTCCAGGTGGCCCTGCAATTCCATGTCGCGCTGCATCACCACCTGGTCGGCGTATTGCCGCGCCTCGGTGGCGGCGCGGTGGAAATCGTCCACGTTGGCGCCGATGGTGACGAAGCCGAAGCCGCGCGGGCTGTTGCCGTAGGGACCGGTGTAATAGGGAATGGCCGCCGCCGTGGTCAGCTTCCACAGCCCGCTCCAGAAAATCTCGAAGGAGCCGGAGCCGCCGTCGCGGGTCAGGTCCATCCAGCCCGTGCATTGCGGCGCGTGGTTGAGATAACGGCAATCCATGCCCAGACTGCCGGCCTTGACCTGCGCCGCCGACCCCTTCTTCTTGAGCGATTGCTGGTGGAACGGCTCGACCCCGGCCAGGAATTCGTGGATGGGCTTGCCGCTTTGCTGCCACTGGGCGTACAGCTCCTCGTCCAGCCAGGGCGTCGCCGGCAGGCCGGTTTCGGGATCGAAACCGGTCAGGAAATAGTGGCGCGGATGGGCGATCGAGCGGCCCTTGTAATCCCAGATGAAGGCGTAATTGCCGGCGCGGGCGTCGGCGATGGGGGAATAGCGGTCGCCGGCGGGCAGGATATGATCGGTCATCTCCATGATGTGGTCATGGTCCAGCGCCAGCGTGACCCAGCCGACCACCTGGCCGCCGCGCTCCACCGGGGTGGCCCAGCGCACGATGCCGCGGAACCGCTTGCCCACCGGGTTCTCGGTGCCGGCATAGGCCGCCTTTTCCGGCTCGAAGGCGATGCCGCGCTTCTGGGCGGCGGCGGGGGTGTAGGGGCCGATCACCTGCGACCCCACATAGGCGCCGATCACGTCCGACACATGGATTTCGCCGGGCTTGAGCGCCTTGAGCGCGTCGAAATAGCCCTCGGCCTTGACGAAGGTGTTTTCCCGCCGCGACACGTCGCGCAATTCCGGCGTCATCAGCGGCGAGTTGACAACCTTGACCCGCTCGCGCCCGTCCAGGCCGACGAAGGTCATTTCCAGGAACAGCGGCCGCTGTTCGGTCACGCCGACGCCGTCGGGGTGGCGGTAGTTGAAGTTCCGGGCGTTTTCCTCGTTGCTGGACTGCATGACCGGGCGGTCGTATTGCGGCACCGCCTCGGGACCGGGTACCCATTGGCTGCCGTCCGGCGACAGCGCCCACGGATGATGGCGCTCCACCCGGCGGGTGCGCTGAGCCAGGAAACGGCGATAGGAATCGTCCGACGGTTCCAGCAGCGCCGCCGAGCGGATGTCGGCGTCGCGGTCGTACAGGAACGCCGCCACCGCGCGGGCGGTGTCGGTGGTCAGCCGCTCCAGGGTTTCGCGGGCCGAATCGTCCAGCGCCTTGGTGGCGGCGCGGGTGGTGCTGTCGGCCACCTCGTCCACGGTCGAGCGCATGGTCTGGGTCATGCGCACCACGTTGTCGGACACCTGATCGGCCAGCCACACCTGACCCTTCCAAGCGAACAGCGCCAGCGCCACCAAGGGAATGACCTTGATGACGACGAAGATCACGATCAGCTTGGCGCGAATTCCGAAGGACCTGACGACAGTCACCGCGTCCGTTCCAAAATCTATTTTTGCTAGTCCGTTCGTATAGCAAATGTCTCTGAACGGGAATCGCCGTGGAAAACAACGGGATTGCACATTGATGTGAACGGATTGCAAACCATTCGACGGCGACATTCGGCGGCCGAAATCCGGCCAGACGGTCATGGTGGTTGACAAGGCAAACCGCCCATTCGCCACTGCCACCGGCGCCGACACCACGCCTTGGCCGTTGACGCGCCCAACCAGCGGCGTAGCCTTTATTGCTACCAACCGGAGGGAGGAACCACACATGGCGTTCAAGGCTTGCATCGATGCCTGCGACGGTGCCCACCGCCACTGCACGGAGGCGGCGATCCACTGCATGCAGCAAGGGGGCGTCGGCTCCGAGTGGGAATTGGTCCAGTTGCTGCTGGACACCGCCGACATCACCGAAACCGCCAGCGACTTCATGCTGCGCAGTTCGCGCCAGCACACCCTGGTGCTTCAGGTCGCCGGGGAAATCGCGTCGCGTTGCGCCGAAGCGTGCGAGAAGCACGCCGACAAGGACCTGCGCCTGGGCCAGACCGCCAAGGCGTGCCGCAAGGCGGCCGAGGCTTGCGCGAAACTGGTTTGATGACGGCGACGGCCGGCGGTGCGCCGCCGGCCCGATCCCCCCGCCTGCTGCGCGCCGTGGCCACCCTGGTGGCCTGGGCGGCGCTTGCGTCGACGCCCGGCCCCGCGGCCGCCGAGGAGAGGGCGGTGCTGGCGCGCCACCAGTTCCAGTCTGCCGCCTATTTTGCGGCGGTGGACAGGGGTTCCCATCGCGATGCCGGTCTGGCCGTCCCCGTGCGCCAGGGCGGCCCCGACGCCGATGTGGAGGCCAAGGCGGGGGCGCTGCCGCCGGGGATGGACGTCACCTCCCTGCTGTATCGGCCCGAGGCCACCCGCGTGCCCGCCTGGCTGTGGTGGAGCCTGGGGAGCGTGCTGGCGCTCGCGCTGGCCGCGGTCGCGCTGGCGCTGCGCCTGACCCGGCTGAGCCGCGGCCTGCAGGAAAGCGAGGCGCGGTTCCGCGCGCTGGTGGAGGATTCGCCGGTCGGCATCTTCCGCTATGGTCCCGACCTGCGCATCGCCTATGTGAACGCCACCTTCGCCCGCATCCTGTCGGCCACGCCCGAGGGGCTGACCGGCATGAACATGGCCGGTCTGCGCGACCAATCGGTGATGCCGGCCGTGCGCAGCGCGCTGAAGGGCCAGACCGGGCGCTACGAGGGGCCGTACCGATCGACCCTGAGCGGCCGGGACATCCAGATCGCGCTGACCTGCGCGCCGTTGCGCGGCGCCGGCGGCGTGGTCACCGGCGGCATCGGCATCGTCGAGGACATCACCGAGCGCGTCGCCGCCGAAGAAGAGCGCCGCGCCCTGTTGCAGGCGGTGGAGCAAAGCCCGGTCGCGGTGGTGGTGACCAACCGCGACGGCGACATCCGCTTCGTCAACCGCGCCTTCGAGGCCAACACCGGCTATGCCCGCGCCGAAGTGCGCGGCCGCAACCCGCGCATCCTGCAAGGCGGCGACAAGTCGGCCCAGGAATACAGCCATCTGTGGCGCACCATCCTGGGCGGCGACACCTGGGCCGGCGAGTTCCACAACCGGCGCAAGGACGGCAGCCTGTACTGGGAACGCGCCGTCATCGCCCCGGTGCGCGACGCCAATGGCGAGGTGGTGCAGTTCGTCGGCATCAAGGAGGACGTCACCGACAAGCGGGCGCGCGAGGAGGAGATGCACCGCCTGATCGCGCATCTGACCGAGACCAACACCGAGCTGGAACGCTTCGCCTATGTGGCGTCGCACGATCTGCGCGAACCGCTGCGCACCATCGCCTCGTTCTCGCAACTGCTGCAACGGCGCTACGCCGGCCGGCTCGACCGCGACGCCGACGAGTTCATCGAACTGATCGTCGGCGCCGCCAGCCGCATGCATGCGCTGATCGGCGATCTGCTGACCTATAGCCGCATCACCGGCAAGGGATCGCCCTTCGCCCCCGTCGATACCGCCCAGGCCTGCCGGCTGGCCTTGGGCAATCTGCGCGAGAGCATCGAGGAATCGGGGGCGCGGATCACCATCGGCGCGCTGCCCGAAGCCATGGGCGACGAGGTGCAACTGATGCAGTTGTTCCAGAACCTGATCGGCAACGCCATCAAGTTCCGCCGCCCGGGCACGCCGCCCACCATCACGGTGGACGCCGCGGGCGGCGTGTTCGCGGTGGCCGACGACGGCATCGGCATCGCCGACACCACCCAGGACATCTACGAGGTGTTCCGCCGCCTGCACCCCGGCGAGACCTATCCTGGCACCGGCATCGGGCTGGCCATCTGCAAGCGTATCGTCCAGCGCCATGGCGGCCGGCTGTGGCACCAGCCGCGGCCGGGCGGCGGCACCGTCTTCCGCTTCACCCTGGCCGCCGACGCGCCCGCCGCCTGAAGGGGTGCGGGCCGCGCCCCGCGCGCCGTAGCGGGACGGCCGATGCCTGTTTTTACAATTAATAGATTATGCGGCGCGCGCATTATCGACGCCGGATAACTCATTTCACAGCACCTGCCACCGCCAGCATCATTGATCCCACTGTTGTTCGATCTGCAACGATGGAAAGATGCCAAGCGCCATTCCCAGACGTACGTTCCTGACCGGGATTTCCGCCCTGGGAGTTGCCGCCTGTGCCGCCCGCCCCGCCAACGGCATGCTGGGCCACAGCGTCCTGGGCGACGGCGACGTGACCGTGGTGGTGCTGCATGAATGGCTGGGCGACCACTCCAATTACGCCGGCATCCTGCCCTATCTGTCGGAATCCCGCGTCCGCTACGTGTTCGCCGACCTGCGCGGCTATGGCCTGTCGCGCGGCATGACCGGCACCTATTCCCTGGCCGAGGCGGCGGGCGACGTGCTCGCCCTGATGGACGAGTTGGGCGCCCGCCGATTTCACGTCGTCGGCCATTCCATGTCGGGCATGATCGCCCAGTACATGGCGCTCACCTGGCCCGAGCGGGTGCTGGGCGTGGTCGCCATCTCGCCGGTGCCGGCCACCGGCTTCAAGGCCGACGCCGCCGCGCTGGCCAAGCTGCGCGCGGTGATCACCGACGACGACGCCTTGCGGGCGGCGGTCTCGGTGCGCACCGGCAACCGCTACGGCCGGCCGTGGCTGGACCGCAAGCTGGCGCTGGCGCGACGGGCGCAGCCGGCGGCCATGCTGGGCTATCTGGACATGTTCACCGGCAGCGATTTCGCCGACCGGCTGACGGGGCTACCCATGCCGGCCACGCTGGTCGTGGGCGCCCAGGACATCGCCTTTTACGGCCGCGCCGCGCTGGAACCGGCCTTCGCCCGCGGCTTCGACCGCCTGGACGTGGCCGTGATCGCCGATGCCGGCCACTACGCCATGGTCGAAACGCCCGTGCTGCTGGCCGCGCTGGTGGAACGGGCGGTGCTCGCCCACCCGCTCACCCGTGCCGACCGCGCCGCCGAACATCGCGGCGCGGCCCCGTTGTCGCATTTCGCAACCACGTAAGAAGGGGGAATTTCATGCTGCGTTCCATGCTTCGCCTTGCCGGCATCGCCGCCGTCGCCGCCCTGGTGTCGGCCCCGGCCCACGCCCAGGTCGGCCCCAAGGCCGACGAGGTGGTCGCCTTCGTCAAGAAGGCCGTCGCCCACATCAACACCGTCGGCGAGGACAAGGCCTTCGCCGATTTCTCGGACACCGCCAACGCCGAGTGGGTGAAGGGCGAGCTTTACATCTTCTGCCACAACGTTGACGGCACCAATGTCGCCCATGGCGGCAACCCGGCGCTGCGCGGCAAGAACGTGACCGGCTTCAAGGACCCCGACGGCCTGGCGGTCAACCTGCTGATCTTCGAGAAGGTCAAGGCCGAGGGCAAGGGCTGGGTCGAGTACAAGTGGCCGAACCCGGTGACCAAGAAGGTCGAACCCAAGGCGATCTATTCCGAGCTGGTGAAGGGCAAGTTCGCCTGCGGCTCGGGCTACTACAAGTAAGGTGTACGCCTCGCCCCGGCGGGCCGTGCACGGCCCCCGGGGCGCTTTCATATGCGGTTCGGTGGAGGGCGCCCAGAGATGAAGAAGTTCAGCGACATCCCGCTCGTGTTCAAGGTGGTGCTGTCCCCGTTGACGGCCATCGTCGCCCTGGTGGCGGTCGGCATCCTGGGGGTGATCAACGCCAACGGCACCGAGCAGCGCCTCAACACCCTGAACGACGTGGTGTTCGCCGAGGTGCAGCAGGGCCTGGAGCTGAAGGATTCCATCGCGCTGTTCCACGCCCACCTGTTCGCCCTGATCTCCGCCGGCGCCAACGAGAACGACACCAAAAAGCGCGAGCGCGACGCCGCCGCGCTCCGGGACAAGCTGAAGGTGCTGGAACGCGACCTGAGCGCGGCCATGGTCACCAAGACCGCCACCGCCAGCGTCCCCGACATGCCCAAGCTGTTCAAGGCCTATCAGGACGCCGCCGTGGTCGCCATCGACATCGGCTCGACCGACCCCACCTACGGCGTCATCATGGTGGCCGACGCCGACACCCATTTCTGGAAGCTGCGCACCGCGCTGGATGCCCTGAATTCCGCGCTGGGCAACGAACGCGCCGCCGTGGTCACGTCGTTGCGCGAACAGGGGCGCGCCGCCAGCCGCCAGCAGGTGCTGGTCGCCGTGCTGGTGTCGCTGGCCTCGATCCTAGCTGCCGTGTTCATCTCGCGCCAGATCGCCGTACCCATCACCCGGCTGACCAAGACCATGACCGTGCTGGCCGACGGCCGGCTCGACACCGCCGTGCCCGACACCGACCGCGGCGACGAGGTGGGCGCCATGGCGCGCGCCCTTGGCACCTTCAAGGACAGCATGCTGGCCGCCCATGAGCTGGAGGAGCAGCAGCACCGCGAAACCGCCAACCAATTGGCGCGCGCCGAGAAGATCAGCGCCCACATCAACGCCTTCCAGCAGCGGCTCGAGGGCATGCTGGCCGAGCTGGGCACCGCCGCCGACGAGCTGAACGCCACCTCGCGCGCCATGACCAACACCGCCGAGGTCACCAGCGAGGCGTCGGCCAAGGCCGCCAACGGCGTCGAGCAGACCAGCTGCGCGGTGGAAACCGTCGCCGCCGCCACCGAGGAACTGTCCAGCTCCATCAACGAGGTGTCGCAGCAGGTGCGGCTGTCGTCCGATGTGGTCAAGCGCGCCACCGAGGAAGTGGCCGAGACCGACGGCACCGTCGCCAGCCTGCTCAAGGCGGTGGAACAGATCGGCGAGATGGTGTCCATGATCTTCCAGATCGCCCACCAGACCGATCTGCTGGCGCTGAACGCCACCATCGAGGCGGCGCGGGCCGGCGACGCCGGCAAGGGCTTCGCCGTGGTCGCCGCCGAGGTCAAGGCGCTGGCCAACCAGACCTCGAAGGTGACCGAGAACATCACCAGCCAGATCGCCAGCATCAAGACCGCCACCGGCGAGGCGGTCAGCGCCATCCGCGGCATCGGCAAGACCATCATCGAGGTCAACACCATCACCACCGCCGTGGCCGCCGCCGCCGAACAGCAGGCGGTCGCCACCAGCGAGATCACCCGCAGCGCGCAAAGCGCGGCGGTGGGCACCTCGGACGTGGCGGCCAACATGGCCAGCCTGCGCCACGGCACCGAGGACACGGTCAACGCCGCCGAGATGGTGCGCGTCGCCGCCGAGCGCCTCAAGAGCCAGTCCGACACCATGCAACGCACGGTAGACGATTTCGTCGTCAACCTGCGGGCCATCTAGAAGTGATCCCATGGGTTGGCAGGGGGACGTCTCTCGTAAAAGGCGATTGACGCGCCACCCCCTCGCCAGCGATGTATAGGGGCAGATGACGCCGCCAGATCGGGCAAAATGACCATGGGTATGATGGAAAGCATGGACATGGACGGGCTACGGGCTTTCGTGGCCATCGTGGACAGCATGAGCTTTTCCCGCGCGGGCGAGACCATCGGACGGTCGCAATCGGCCATTTCCCTGCGGCTGCGCCGCCTGGAGATGTCGCTGGGGGTGTCGCTTCTGGTGCGGCGCCAGGGCCGCGTCATCGAACTGACCGCCGAGGGCCACAAGCTGCTGGGCTATGCCCGCCAGATCATCGGCCTGAACGATGCGGCGCTGCGCGACATCTGCGACCGCGGCAACGCCGCCGTCCGCGTCCGCCTGGGGCTGCCCGCCGATTTCCTGGACATGGGCTTCACCGAGGCGCTGGCCCATATCCGCCCCCTGGTCGGCGACCTGCATGTGGAGATCGAGACCGACGTGTCCGACCGGCTGCGCAGCCGCTGCGAGGCGGGCGAACTGGATCTGGCCTTCTACAAGCAGACCGCGCCCGACGGCGTGGGCAATACGCTGATGAACCTGAAGATGTCGTGGGCGGCCTCGCCCAGCTTCGCCCCGGCCGAGGGCGAACTGCCGCTGGTCTGCTTCCCCGAGGGCTGCGTCTATCGCCGCTCCATGCTGGCCGCCCTGCGCAATGCCGGCATCGCCCACCAGACCGTGTTCACCACGCCCAGCATGGACGCGCTGCGCCGCGCCGTGGGGGCCGGCATCGGCGTCACCGCCCTGCCCGCCAGCATCCTGCGCCGCGACAACGGGCTGAACACCATCGAGGGGCTGCCGGCCCTGGACGACGTCGCCCTGGCCATCCTGGTCACCCCCGGCGGCAACGCCACCATCCGCCGCATGGCCGATTCCCTGGGCGACAGCCTGCTGTCGCTGACCCAGCACTGACCACCCGCCGCC
>JAFAAW010000043.1 GCA_023426365.1 Pseudomonadota bacterium | reverse complement strand
AACCTGGGCTTCCGCACGGCGGGCGAAACCCGCCTCGACCGCGCGCCCACTGGCGGCCGCGACGTGCCCGAGGAAAGCCGCATGCTGACCGGCGACGAGAACATCGTCGAGACCGACTTCACCGTGTTCTGGGTGATGAAGGACGCCGGCAAGGTGCTGTTCAACATCAAGGACCCCGAGGGCACCGTGAAGGTCGCCGCCGAATCGGCCATGCGCGACGTGATCGGCCGCAACCCGATCCAGGCGGCGCTGTCGGACAAGCGCGAACAGATCGCCGCCGCCGCCCGCACCGAGTTGCAGCGCCTGCTGGACGCCTATGATTCGGGCATCCTGATCACCCAGGTCCAGTTGCAGAAGGTGGAGCCGCCGAGCGCGGTCATCGACGCCTTCAACGACGTCCAGCGCGCCCGCGCCGACCAGGAACGCGCCCGCAACGAGGCCGAGGCCTATCGCAACGACATCATCCCGCGTGCCCGAGGCGAGGCCGAGCGGCTGGTGCAGGAGGCAGAGGCGTACAAGGAGCAGGTGCTGAACCAGGCGGAAGGCGAGACCAAGCGCTTCCTGGCGCTCTACAACGCCTATCGCCAGTCGCAGGACGTCACCGAACGCCGCCTGTACCTGGAGACCATGGAAAACGTGTTGAAGAACACCCCCAAGGTGGTGCTGGACCCGGCCGCCAAGGGCCAGGGCGTGGTGCCCTATCTGCCGCTGCCTGAACTCAAGCGCGCGCAACAGCCTGCCCCGGCCGGCCAAGGAGGTGCCCGATGAACCGCCCCGCCGTCATGGCCGCCATGGTGGCGCTGGCCCTCGTGGTCGTCGTCGCCAGCTCGTCGCTGTTCGTGGTCAACCAGGCCGAGCAGGCGCTGGTGCTGCGCCTGGGCGCCCATCGCGCCACCATCAAGGACCCGGGCCTGCACGTCAAATGGCCGCTGATCGAGGAAGTGGTGCGCTATGAGCAGCGCCTGCTGTCGCTGGAGCCGCCGGCCGAGGAAATCATCCTGGGCGACCAGAAGCGCATCGTGGTGGACACCTACACCCGGTATCGCATCGCCGATCCGCTGAAGTTCTACCAGACGCTCAGGAACGAGACCAACGCCCGCAACCAGATGACCCAGGTGGTCAGCTCGGCCCTGCGCCAGGCCATGGGTCAGATCATGCTGCCGTCGCTGCTGTCCGACGAGCGCACGCGCATCATGGCCGCCATCATGAGCGAGGTGACCGACCGCGCCGCCACCTACGGCATCAGCATCGCCGACGTGCGCATCCGCCGCGCCGACCTGCCGGAGGAAACCAGCCAGGCCATCTACGACCGCATGAAGTCGGAGCGTGAGCGCCAGGCCAAGGAACTGCGCGCCCAGGGTTACGAGTGGGGCCAGCAGATCCGGGCGCGCGCCGACCGCGAACGCACCGTCATCCTGGCCGAGGCCGCCCGCCAGGCCAACGTGCTGCGCGCCCAGGGCGATGCCGAATCGTCGCGGGTCTATAACGAAGCCTATGGCCGCGACGCGAAGTTCTACGACTTCTATCGCTCGCTCGAGGCCTATCGTTCGGCGCTGGCCGATGGCAACACCACCATGGTGCTGTCGCCCGACAGCGACTTCTTCCGCCACTTCGGCGGGGGTTCGACGCGGCGGTGAGGGATTTCCTCACCGCCTGCGCCCTGGCGCTGGTGATCGAGGGCGTGGCCTACGCCCTCTTTCCCGGCGCCATGCAGCGCATGATCGCCGCCGTCCTGACCATGCCGCCGCAATCGCTCCGGCTATTCGGGGTGGCGGCGGCGGCGTTGGGCGTGGCCGGAGTGTGGTTCGCCCGCTCTGCCATAGGAACGCCATAGTCTGATCGGAACCTTTCCTTCGCCCGAAGCGCTTGACGCCGCCGGGCGCACGCCCAAATCTGAGACGCCCGGAGCGTCGTCCGGGCAATCCCCTTCAAGGAGGGTCTCGTCGGTGCACAACCCAAGAAACGTGAAAAAATCCCGCGCCCGCGCCGCGGCGGCCGCCGATCTGCGCCTGCCGGCGCTGGTGCTGGCGGCCCTGGTGGCCATTGCCCTTCTGCTGCAATCGGTGGCGGCCAGCGCGCGCGAGGCGCCCGCCAGCTTCTCCGATCTGGCCGAGCGGCTGCTGCCGGCGGTGGTCAACATCTCGACCACCCAGACCATCAAGAACCCCGAGCGCATCCCCGAGATGCCGCAATTCCCGCCCGGGTCGCCGTTCGAGGACTTCTTCAAGGAGTTCTTCGATCGCCAGATGCGCCCCGATGCCAGCCCGCGCCGCGCCACCTCGCTGGGGTCGGGCTTCATCATCGATCAGGCGGGCCTGGTGGTGACCAACAACCACGTCATCGCCGACGCCGACGAGATCACCGTCACGCTGCACGACGATTCGGTCTACAAGGCCACGCTGGTCGGCCGCGACACCAAGACCGACCTGGCCCTGTTGAAAATCGACCCCGGCAAGAAGCAACTGGTCGCGGTCGGCTTCGGCAATTCCGACGCGTCCCGCGTGGGCGACTGGGTGGTGGCCATCGGCAACCCGTTCGGCCTGGGCGGCACGGTCACCGCCGGCATCGTGTCGGCGCGCGCCCGTGACATCAACGCTGGCCCCTATGACGATTTCCTGCAGACCGATGCCTCGATCAACCGCGGCAATTCGGGCGGCCCCATGTTCAACATGGACGGCGAGGTGATCGGCATCAACACCGCCATCTTCTCGCCCTCGGGCGGGTCGATCGGCATCGGCTTCGCCATCCCCTCCAGCTTGGCCAAGCCGGTGGTGGAGGACCTCAAGAAGTACGGCAAGACCCGTCGCGGCTGGCTGGGCGTGCGCATCCAGTCGCTCGACCAGGAGCTGGCCGAGAGCATGGGCCTGCCGGAATCGCGCGGCGCCCTGGTCGCCTCGGTCAACGAGGGCAGCCCGGCGGCCAAGGCCGGCATCAAGGCCGGCGACATCATCCTGCGCTTCGACGGCAAGGACGTGAACGAGATGCGCAAGCTGCCGCGCATCGTCGCCGAGACCCCCATCAACAAATCGGTGCCGGTGGAAATCTGGCGCGACGGCAAGCGCCAGACCATCAGCGTGGCGGTGGGCGAATTGCTGGACGAACAGCCGGAGCAGGCCAAGGCGCCCGAAAAGCCGCAGGCCAATCCCGGCGGCCAGAACGTGCCCGGCACCGGCCTGTCGGTGACCTCGCTGACCCCGCAACTGCGCGAAAAGTTCGGGCTGGACGAGGAAACCAACGGCGTCGTCGTCATCGACGTCAAGGACGGCCCGGCGGCGGAAAAGGGCATGAAGGCCGGCGACGTCATCACCGAGGCCGGCCACAAGGCAGTGCGCACCCCGGCCGACCTGATCAAGCTGGTGGAGCAGGCGCGCACGGCGGGACAGAAGTTCCTGCTGCTGCGGGTGGAGACCTCGCAGGCGCCGCGCTATGTGGCGCTGACGCTGAGCGAGCCGAAGAAGAAATAGGCCGGTTTCCCGACCTAAGCATGAGAAGGGGGCGCAAGCCCCCTTCTTTCGTTTGGGAAACCGCCACAGCCCGTCACAAAGCATCGCAGGCCGCCGTTTGCCGGCCGCGCCCGATCCGGGCACACTTGCCGATGAAAGGTTTTCAGCCGGGATCGTCCGCCATGCCCCACAACATCGTCGTCTGCACGGATCACTCGGTGACCTGGGAATGCCTGCGCCGCTTTTCCGCCGGGTCGGCGGCCACGCTGGAACGGGTGGCGCGGCTGGAAGAGCTCGGCGGGCGCGAAGGGCTGGCGGTGGACGCCGTGGTGGTGGACGACCGCTTCCTGCCCATCATCGACCATGTGGAACGGTCGGCCCGCCGCCATTCGGCGGTGTTCCGCGACGCGGTGTTCATGACCGCGGGCGAGGCGCTGGAGGCGCTGTGGAGCGGCCCGCTGGGCGACCCGCGGGGCTACAGCACGGCGCAACTGGCCGATTGGGTGCACGAAAGCCGCATCGAGGCCGGCGACGGCCTGCCGGCCTGACCCGGTGTGAGATGACACTTAGTTCTGGAGGGAAACGGGATAAGGCTGGATGAGGTGGGACTTGGTGGGATGGGACCCACGAAATCGAGGCATCCTGCCGCCTCCAAGGGATAGCAAAGGCCGTCCGGGCACGCAAGCTCCGGGCGGCCTTTGGTTTTGGAGGAACGGCCTCCGTGTCGGTTTTCGACACATGGTGTTGGAGCCACGCCAGCGCGAGCGCGTGCCTGTTCTCAAGCGGCTCTCAGGCCGCTCTTTCCTTGGCGTTCGGTGTGGGAAGTCGGCGCGGCGGCACCGGCAATAGCCGCCGAGTTGTGACCAAGTTCGGCGGCGGAACTTTGGCATTCGCGACCAAGTTCCTGAATCACGTCCAAGTTCCATGGAAGCCTTGAACTTCCTGGGGTTCTTGCCCACAGGAGACCGGCTTTACCATTTGTTAACTTGGTCGCAATATCCCTAACGTTTGTTGCAAACGGAACCAATACATATACGCCCATACGCTCTTGGTCAAGCGGGACGTTTCTGAGGGCGTTTAACGGAAGTGGCGGTCGCGGTATCGCTTCATCATCCGCGAGAGAGTGGTGCGCGGCGGCGCGACCTCTCCGAACTCGTCCACCAAGAGTTCATAGGCCCGGTCCATTGTGATGACCGGCCTAGCGGCGTATCCAACCACAGCCCGCAACAGGGGCTCATTCCAGGCATACGGCGACTTCGACGGAACGGCAAACAGATCGTAGGGGTTTACCTGTTCCTGTGCCACGGCGCACGCTGTCAAGGAGTGGAAGACGCGCAAGAGTACCACCCCGGCGCGCCTTCCTCAAGTCACGACACCTTGAGCAGCCCCAGCCGCGTCAGCACCTCGACGGCCTCTTCTCTGGTCGGCGCCGCGATGCCTTCGGGCAGAAGGGCGGGCAGATCGTCCAGCGCCTGGGAGACGTTGGCGCCCTCGGCGCGGATGATCCGCATGAGGGGCAGCACCCAGGCGGGCGCGGCGTTCGTCGCGCAGATCGGCGGCGAGACCGCCTTGGAACGTCGGCGCCGGGGTGTGACCTGGTGCACCTGGTCAACCTCGTTCCCCACCAGCTCGGAGCCTTCGGGCGGGTGCTGCAACACCCTGTCCAGCAGCTCTTGGAATGCCCGCCTGGGCAGGCTGGAGAAGTGGTAGACGTGGCGGGCGCCGCCCTGGCACTCCACCTCGCGCATCATCCATCCAGCCTCACGGGCAAGCCGCGTGACGGCATTCTTGGCGGTGGGCATGTCTGGCAGGCGCAGCGCCGCCAGCTCCGCCGCCGAGAACCATTCCTTTATGGCGGCGCCCTCGCGCATGACCTGGACCAATACGGCCTCCAGGTAGGCCACCCGGCGCTTGAGCATGCCCCATTCGGAAGCAGGCACCGTAACGCTAAGGTCCAATCCTTGGCTGTCCCCTGCCATAGTTATTCCCCCATGGTCATACAGGCAAAAAAAGGGCGGGCCGAAGCCCGCCTTTCGGTTGGTGCTAGGCTTGCGCCCGCCCCCGTTGTTCCGGCACTTCCGGCGCGGCCTCGGTCAGCTTGGGCACCGGGCCTCCGCTCGCGGGCCGCGCCTCAGCCAGGATCGAGGCCATGCGCTCCAGCAGCTCGGAGCCCTCGCCACCCTGGCGCCGCCCCTCGGCAACGCCATTCCCGAATCCGCGCTGGTACTCCTCCTGGGCAAGGGTGCGGTCCTGGGCCTGGAGCGCGACGAGCTGATTGGCGCCAGCGCGGGTGGTGCGCTCAAGGCCGGACAGCAGGGCGCCCAACCCGGCCCTGCCGTCGATGGACAGTGCAAGGTCTTGGGGGCATTGGGCGAGAAGATCGGTGACGAGGGCCAGCACGTCGGCGGCGCCGAACAGGTTGTCGGCGGCATTGGCGTCGGTGAAGTTCAGCATGGTCAGGCTCCTTAGTCGCTTGTCAAGGCGATGCCCCTGAGGGCGTGGGCCGGGAGTTGACAACCGCTAAGGAACGGCGCGATGGCTTTTAGGCCGATATTACATCGGGGCCCGGGCGTACCCTACCCACGTTGTCAGGGAACGACCCTGGACATATGCCACCGCCTCCCGGCCGACCGAAGCCCGCCGACGCCCACGCGCGCATGCTCGCACCCCAGTTGGGGTTCTTGATCTTCTGCGGTAGGCGGATTGTGCACCGTCACGGTGGTGCAGCCGCCTTATCGGGTTGTCACGCCCGGTAAGTCAACCCTAAGCGCGCGGGAGGCACCGCGTCAAGCGCGAACCTCACCTAATGCGCGTCAAGCCCATCCGCCTGCGCAAGCTCACCAGAAGGCCGTAGGCGGGCCGAAGGGGCTATGACGGCCCTCCGGTGGTCCATATGACGCCAACCCGGCTCTTAGGCGCTCTCAATCGCTCTTACGGGGTAATCGAGGGGTGGGGGTGCTCTGCGGTCGCCGCCTGACCTCGCATCCCCCACCCTGCGGCGGCTCCTGAAAAGTAATCGGGCCGGGATGCAGAAGCAACCAGACCCGACCAAGGAACCATGAACCCACAAAAACGAACGCTGCCATAAATTAGACGCCAAGGCTACCCCTCGCAGTTACGAGCATTATGCAAATGCGAGGCTTGCTTTTTTCTACACGGGAGTGACGGCAGAGAAAACAAGAAAATGGTTCTATCTCTTGAAGAACTTATTGCGATGGGCGGAGTGGCAAAGGCCATCCGTTTGTGCGTCAAGTTTGGTGGAGCCAGGAAATACATCCCCAAGGAAGAAAACGCACACAAAACGGAATGGCTTGTCTCAATTCTTGGCGAAGCCAAGGCGCGCGAGTTCGCCAAGGAAGTCGGATACGGGGAAGTTGATCTTCCGTCTGTTGGAAGATTGTTGACATACATCGGATGTATCGACGCCCTGCGCAAGGGAATTCCAGTTTCAAAGGTCTCCAGGGCGTATTGCATTGATGACAGCTCAGTGTGGCGCCTCAAAAAAGTAATGAAAGAGGGTGTTTATTTTCGCCTCGATATTCCGTATGGGAAGAAATACGAAAGCGCAATTCAGTTGCATCACCGTCTTTCGCAAGAAGTTAATGACGTCACGACATTTGTTATTGACTGCTTAGTTGAGGCGCTGACCTCCGCGAAGGGCCATGCAACAGGCAATTTGCCTGATGCACCGCCCGCCGAACCGACCGGGCCAAAGTGGTGCCCGGATGAGGAGTGGGAGGCCGCCGGGGCTGATGCGGGGAACAAGATGTCCGACGCATCCGAGGGAAATGATTTCCGTTGCATGAGGGACCATGACTGAGCTTCTCGCCACCTGTTCGATTGCCCTGCCCAGCGGCCCACCCAAGCTGGTGCATCTGCTGCCCTTCGGCACTCACCGGGGCCGCGACGGCAAAGGGCCGTACACGGTGCGGGACAAAGAACATGCGGCGCAGATCATCGCCGCCACCAAGACCTACCAGCGCGGCGCCGACCTGCCGGTGGACTACGAACACCAGAACCAGTTGCGGCCTGACCTCACGGTCAAGCCCGCCTCCGGATGGATCAAACCGGACAGCCTGGTTGTCGGGCCGAATGGCATCTGGGGCAGCGCCGAGTGGACCGCCACCGCGTCGCAGGGCATCGCCAAGAAGGAGTTCCGCTACTTCTCCCCCGTGTTCACCCACGACCAACAGGGCGACGTGATCCGCATCGTGGGCGGCGCCCTGACCCACTTCCCCAACCTCGAACTGACTGCCCTCGCCAGCCAAGGAGCGACCATGCCCGGCGACACGATGACCAGCGCCAAGGCCCTGTTGGGCCTGGACGGCGCCGATGACGCGACTTTCCTCAAGTGCTGCGGTGACCTTGCCAAGCTCACCAAGGCTTTCGTCACCCGCCTGGGCCTGCCCGCCGAAACTGGCGCCTCCGGTCTGCTGGAAGCCCTGACGCAGAAGTTCCCCGAAAAGACGGCCACGGCCTCGCAGGACCTGCACGTGATTGCCGCCATCCAGGCCGTGGCGTCTCAGGCCAATGCCTACCGCGAACAGCTCTCGCAGGCTCAGGTGGACAAGGCCGTGTCCGCCGCCATGACCGCCGGCAAGCTCTCGCCCGCCATGGAGGAATGGGCCACCGCCCTTGCCAGCCAGGACCCGACCTCGTTCGCCGCCTTCACGGCGGCCATGCCGCCGATCTTCGCCAACCTGTTCAAGTCGGACTTCGCCGGGCGCCCGTTCAGCCCGCAGACCGACGATCCGACCGGACTGACCGCCGGCCAGCTTGCCGTGTGCAGCCAGATGGGCGTGTCGCCCGAACAGTACAAATCCAACCTGGAAGGCTAATCCACCATGATGCCTGTGACCCGTGGGGGCGCGACCCTCTCCGACATCAATACCGGCTTCAAGACCACCTTCAACAACGCCTTCAAGGGCGTCACGCCGACTGTCGGCACCATCGCCATGGAAGTTCCCAGCACCGTGGCGGAGGAGAACTACAACTGGCTGGGCAATTTCCCGCAAATCCGCGAATGGGCGGGTGATCGCATCCTGCAAAACCTGTCGCGCTGGTCTTACAGCATCAAGAACAAGAAGTTCGAGAGCACGGTCACGGTCAAGGGCGACGCCATCGAGGATGACCAGTATGGCGTGTTCTCTCCCCTGATGGCGGAAATGGCGCGGGAAGCCGCGCTGCACCCCGACCGGCTGGCCTACGAGGCGCTGCTGGCCGGCTTCGCCTCGCCCTGCTACGACGGCCAGAACTTCTTCGATGCCGAGCACCCGGTGACCGACGAGAAGGACCAGGTCCAGCTTGTCAGCAACATGCAGGCTGGCGCCGGCCCCGCGTGGTTCCTGATCGACGCCAGCCGCTCCTTCCGCCCGCTGGTCTACCAGAAGCGCCGGGGCTATCGCTTCGTCTCCATGGACCAGCCCAATAGCCACAACGTCTTCTGGCAGGACGAATACGTGTACGGCTGCGACGGGCGCTCCAATGTGGGCTACGGCCTGTGGCAGCTCGCCTTCGGCAGCAAGGCGGAGTTGACCCACGAAAACTACGAGGCCGCCCGCGCCGCTATGATCAACTTCACCCGCGACGGCGGCGGCAAGCTGGGCGTCTGCCCCACCCACATCGTCTGCGGTGCCGCCCTCGAAGGCGCCGCCCGCCGCGTGGTCAACAACGACACCCGCATCGTGGTCGTGGGCGACAACCAGGTCGTGGTGTCCAACGAGTGGAAGGGCACCGCGCAGATCCTCTCCACCCCGTACCTGTAAGGGAGGGCACCATGAAGATGCTGCGCATTACCGCCCAGGGCGGCGGCCACTACCGCGCCGGCACGCACCATCCTCCGAGCCCGGTTGAGCATCAGCCGGACGCCTTCACCGCCGCTCAGGTGGAGGCGCTGAAGGCCGATCCGCGCTTGGTGGTCGTGGAGATCGACGACACGCCGGCACCGGCGCCCGAACCGCCCCGCAAGGGGAAGTGACCAACCCGGCTGCTTCGTTTGCAGCCGGAGAGCGCCAGAGCCCCCCGAGAGCCAGAGCGCCAAGAGAGAGGACAGCGAATGGATACCAAGACTTTCAATTTCAATTTTGATGTGACCATTGCGGGGGCCAAGACTCGCGACGTCACGGCCCGAAATCCCAAGATCGGTGACCTGATCGACGTGAAGAAGATGGGCTTTCACGAAGAAGAAATCGAAGCAGCGCTTGCCGCCCATCTGATAGGTGTCGCGTACGAAGAATACCGGGAATGGCCCGCCGCCGCGTATTTGGAAGTTGGCCGGTGGCTCCGCCCTTTGGTCGGTTTGTCTGGGGCGACGTCGGGAAACTGACACTGGTCCTTCTGCGGTTCGCCAACGGCGGCATGAGCCTTTCCGAGGTGAAAGCCATGGATCTGGATGAATTCGCAGATTGGCTGGAAGACGCTGATTCGTTGGCCGATGAACTGTCCAAGGGGCGTGAAGATGACGAATGACACTCGCGTGGGCTGCAACGTCCCGATTGGTTTGCTCTGGCCTGTCCAGCCCGATGCAGCAATGCGCCGCCTCGCGGCGGCGCGCCTCGGCGTCACGCAGCTTCTCGCCCTTGGTGAGGCGGAGGAAATTGCCACCGTGGCGCTGGCCAAAGGGCTCACCCGCAAATGACCATGTCGCTTTTCATGCGCGTCGGCGCCGCCCTGGATGGAAGCTTCCGAAGCTCCATCGGGCAGGCTCTGAGGGGCATATCAGACATGGAAAAGGGGGCGATGGGGCTCCAGAGCCGTCTGATGGACATTGGACAGGCCGCCGCTGGATTGTACGGCCTTGGCCGGATGGTGAACGGTGCGGCCACTCTCTCGGCGGAGTTGAAGGACGCCGGCATTACCGCCGAAATCACCAATGAGCGGATCGGCGAATTGCGGCAGAACCTAAGGGGCCTGTCCAGCGCGAGCGCAACCAATCGGTCCACTCGGGAGTTGGTGGGTGTCTATCGTGAACTGGTCGGCGCCGGCCTGGATGATTCGCTCGCGGGAAATGAAGCACTGTTGCAGTCCGTAGGGCGCACGGGCACCGCCACGAAGGCCGATTTGAAAGATCTCGCCCGGACCACTTACGGGCTGGTTGAGGTGCTGGGGATCAAGCCGGAAGGGCTTGCAGACGAGTTCGACAGGCTCGCCTACCTCGGCGGAAAAGGCCGTTTTGAGCTTGAACACATGGCGCAGTATTTCCCTCAGCTCGCGCCGCAAATGAAGCTGCTTGGTGTAACCGGGACCGAGGCAGTTGCTTCGATGGGCGCTGCGCTTCAGGTTGCGATGGATTCCGCTGGGAGCCAGGGTGAGGGCGCAAACCAGATGCGCAACTTCCTGATCAAGGCCACCAGCCCGGAGACAGTCAAGAAATTCAAGGAGGCTGGGGAAGACCTAAAGGCCATTTTCGGAAAGGCAATGGCTGAGGGTAAGAACCCGATGGAAGTGCTGTTGACCAAGATCGACGGCATGCTTGGAACCGACGCGACCAAGCGGAAATTCCGCCTCGGCGCTCTGTTCGAGGACCAAGAGGCCCAGGCGTTCGTCACGGCAATGCTGGAAGGGCGCGAGAAGTACGAGAAGTTGAAAGGTGCCTCACTTTCCGGCGAGGCGAAGGGCAAGGTGGATAAGGATTATGCCCGGCGGATGGAAGAGTTCACCGAGAAGTCCAATGCGTTCGCCAATGCCGTGGGCAACCTCGGCGATTCAATTGGTCGGTCCTTTCTGCCTCCCCTCGGCGCAGCGCTAACCGTGGCCACGCCCGTGGTGACCTGGCTCTCGAATTTCAGTGACGCGGCGCCCGGTACGACGCTCGCCATTACGGGGATGGGGGCTGGCCTGATGGTCCTGTCACCCGCGCTCCGCCTTGCCAGCTTCGCCACCCGTACCTTCGGCCTTTCCAACCTGTTCGCCGCCGGCGGCATCAAGGTGTTGGGCGCGGCGATCCGCAGCAACCCCATCGGCTTGGCAGTCTCCGGCATCGCCCTGCTTGGAGGGGTGATCTACGACAACTGGGCACCCATCAAAGGGTTCTTCACCGGCATCTGGGATGACGTGCAGCCCGCTTGGACCGAGTTCTCGGGGTTCGTCATGGAGTGGGCCGACATCGTCATCACGCCACTGCGCACCATACAGGGCCTGTGGAAGGATCTGGGCGGGGCCTTGGGCGGGAAGGGTCTGGACTTCTCCAACACTAAGGCAGCCATCGGGCAGAACTTCGAAGCCGCCGCCAAGATGGCGGATCGGGCCGGGGTGGGTGACTCAGTGCGCCAGCTCGGCGCCAGGGCTATGGGAGCCATGGGCACCGCTGGCGCACCTGGAGCGGATGGGAAGGTCCAGGTGCAGGTTGACTTCGCCAACCTGCCCAGAGGCGTTGAGACGCGGGTGGAGAGCAGCGGCAAGGACTTCGACGTGGACACGCGTACCGGCTATCAGATGGCGGGGCCGTAAGAGCCCTCTCAGAACCCTCTTAGAGCGGCTGGACCGGACGCCGACGCCGCTCTAAGATCATGTGCCATTACCGAAACTCGCGCTCACATGGCATCTGCTACAGAACCATGTGTCCGCAGCTCCAAAACCAAGTGGCCCGCTTCACCCGGCCACGCCTTCCCCTTCCCCCTGCCCTTCCCCCTCCAACGACAAGGGCGACGGTTTCCCGTCGCCCTGAACCAAGCGTTCATCCGCTTTCCGCGCTCAGCGCACCAAATCCCCGTCGCGATAGCCTTGGGCGTACAGCAGCGCGGTCAGGTCGCCGTGATCGACGCGCACGCGGGCCTCGGCCGCCACCACCGGCTTGGCGTGATAGGCCACGCCCAGGCCGGCGGCGCGGATCATGTCCAGATCGTTGGCGCCGTCACCCACCGCCACCGCCTGCGACAGCGGCACCTGGCGCTCGCCCGCCGTGCCGATCAGGGTGGACAGCTTGGTCTCGCGCCCCAGGATGGGGTCTTCGACGCCGGCCAGCTTGCCGTCCTTGAAGATGAAGCGGTTGCCCAGGTCCACGTCGAAGCCGCAGGCTTCGCGCACACGCTGGGTGAAATAGGTGAAGCCACCCGACACCAGCACGGCATAGGCGCCGTTCGCCTTCATGGTGCGCACCAGTTCCACCGCACCCGGCATCAGCTCGGTGCGCGCCCAGGTTTCCGCCAGGGCGGTTTCCGGCAGGCCGTCCAACAGGGCGATGCGCTCGCGCAGCGCTTCCTCGAACACCAATTCGCCATTCATGGCGCGCGCGGTGATGGCGGCGATCTTGTCCTTGATGCCGGCATATTCGGCCAGCTCGTCCAGGGTCTCGCCCACCACCATGGTGGAATCCATGTCCGCCACCAGCAATTGCTTGCGCCGGCCCGCCACCGGCTGGGCCACCACGTCCACGCGGGCGTCGCCCAGCAGGGCGCGGGCGGCGGCATCCGCCTGTTCGGGGGCGAGGTGGCCGAAGTGCAGGTCCAGCACGCGGCCGGGCGACAGCCAGTCGGGCGGCGAGACGTCGGCGCCCAGGCCGCGCAGGGCGGCCCGCAATTCCGCCACCAGGGCGTCGTCAATGACGGTGCCGGCGGCGCCGATCAGGGTAAGCACGTTTTCCATGACAGGCGCTCTTTTCCATGATGGGGCGGACGCGCCTCTTTAACGGTGCGCGGGCACGCTTGGCAAGGGCCTGCGCGCGGATGCCGCCAGGAAGGGGCAACGCAATGCGGGGCGGGGCGCCGATACCCCCGCCCCGCCCTTTTTCCTCAGCCGTTGCGGATGCGCTCGACGAAGCGGTCCACCTTGTCGCGCAAGGTGTCGGCGTCGCCGGCAAGACGGTCGGCGCCGGCCAGCACGCTGGCCGCCGACTGCCCGCTGTGCTCGGCCCCCGAATGCACCAGCGAGATGCCGGCCGACACGCTGTGGGTGCCGTCGGCGGCCTGCTGAACCGAGCGGGTGATCTCCTTGGTGGCGGCGGCCTGCTCCTCGACGGCCGCTGCGATCTGGGCGGCGATCTGGTTGATGCCCTCGATGGTGTTGGCGACCTCGCCGATGGCCTGGACGGCGTCGCGGGTGGTTTCCTGCACCGCCTGCACCTGCCCCGAGATTTCCTCGGTGGCGCGCGCGGTCTGGTTGGCCAGCGACTTCACCTCGTTGGCGACCACGGCGAAGCCCTTGCCGGCGTCGCCGGCCCGCGCCGCCTCGATGGTGGCGTTCAGCGCCAGAAGGTTGGTCTGGCCGGCGATGTCGTTGATCAGCGTCACCACCTCGCCGATGCGGTTGGCCGCCTCGGTCAGGCGGGTGATGGTGGCGCGGTTGTGCTCCACCTGCCGCACGGCGTCGCCCGCCGCCTGCGACGAATGGCTGACCTGGCGGCTGATCTCGGTGATCGAGGCGGCCAGTTCCTCGGCCGCCGCGGCCACCGTCTGGACGTTGCCCGAGGCGCCGTCGGCGGCGGTGGCCACCTCGGCCGCCTGGCTGCTGACCTGGGCGGCGGTATCGCTCATGGAGTGGGCGGTGGTTTGCAGGCTGGCCGCCGCCTCGCCCACCGAGCGCACCACCACCGCCACCTCGCTTTCGAAGGTCTTGGCGGTTTCCATCAGCAGGGCACGGCGGCTTTCCGCCGCCTCCTGCTCCATGCGGCGGGTGCGTTCGGCCATCTCGGCCATGGCGGTGGCGTTGTCCTTGAACACCTGCATGGCCTGGGCCATGGCCCCCAGTTCGTCGCGGCGCTCGCCCCCCTCGATGGCCACCGACAGATTGCCGCCGGCCAGTTGGGACATGGCCGCCGTCATGCGCGCCAAGGGCCGCGCGATGCCGTTGCCCACCACCAGCACGATGCCGCCGGCCAGCACCAGCACGCCCAGCCCGGCCAGCATCAGGGTGTTGCGGGTGGCCCGGGCCTCGGCCAGGATGGCCGCCTCGGGCACCGCCACGGTGAACGCCCACACCTCGCTGGCGCGGCCGAAGCGCACCGGCACCATGACGACGGACGCCCGCTTGCCGGTGTGGACGTCGTCGATGACGGCCTCCGCCACCTCGCCCGAACGGACGCGGGCCAGGGCATCCTTGAGGACGGGGTCCTCGACCTGCTTGCCCAGCACCTCGGCGCGCGGATTGGCGACCCACTGGCCGTCGGCCGAGACCAAGCCGGCCCAGCCCTCGCCCATGGGCCTAAGCGCGCCCAATTGCTGCTGGACGACGCGCAGGCCCATGTCGGCGGTCACCACGCCCAGCGCCTTGCCGCCCACCACCACGGGCACGGCCACCGACGACATCATCATCCTTTCGCCGCCCACCTCGTACCAATAGGGCGGCGTCAGGGTCTCGCGCTTCTCGCGGAGCGGCAGGTAATACCAGAACTGCTCGGCCGCATCGCCGGTCAGCGGCGCGATCTCAAGCCCGACCTTGCCGGAATTGCGGAACGCGTACATCAGGAAGCGGCCCTGGGCGTCGCCGAGCGGCGTGCCGGCATATTCCGCGTCGCGGCCGTCGAAATTGGGTTCGAAACCGGCATACACGCCGGTGAAGTCGGGATTGTTCTCCAGCACGGCGGACAGCGCGCGGCCGAATTGGGCGCGGTCCAGCGTGCCGCCGGTCAGCGCCGCCTGCGCCCAGTTCGCATTGGTGCGCGCGCTGGTCAGCGCGTCGTTGAGCAGCGTGACGATGGTCGCGCTTTGCGCCCTCGCCATCTCGCGCATGGTGGAGCGGGCCGAGTTGCGCGCATCCTGGAACTGTATCCACGAGGTCAGCGCCACCACGCTGACCAGGCCAATGCCCAGAACGGCGAGGACCGGCACCAGAATTCCCAAGCGGATAGACGAGAATGAAAACCGACCCATGGCCGCTCCCCCTGCTATTATGGTTAATACAAACGTCCCATATGGCTGTCGGACTGGCAAATACACTTAAGGTGCAGTTTTTCCGTTTCCCGCATCGTCCGTCTGACCTATCAAGAGCCATTGTCCCCGACAGTTCCGGTTGCCCATGCCGTCGTCCGCGCATCCCCCCGCCATCGTCATCGCCGGCCCCACCGCGTCGGGCAAATCCGGCATGGCGCTTGCCATCGCCCGCGAATTCGACGGCGTGGTCATCAACGCCGATTCCATGCAGGTCTATGACGTGCTGCGGGTGATCACCGCGCGCCCCTCGCCCGAGGAGGAGGCGCTGGCGCCGCACCGGGTGTACGGCGTCCTGTCGCCGGCGGTGGCATGCTCGGCGGCGCTGTGGAAGGACATGGCGGCCGAGGCCATGGCCCAGGCCTGGGCCGCCGGCAAGCTGCCGGTGGTGGTGGGCGGCACCGGGCTGTACCTGCGCACGCTGATGCACGGCATCTCGCCGGTGCCCGACATCCCCGACGAGGTGCGGGCCGAGGCGCGCGCCCGGCTCTCGCTGCTGGGCAACGCCGCCTTCCACGCCGAACTGGCCGCGCGCGACCCGGTGATGGCGGCGCGGCTGGACCCGGCCAACAGCCAGCGGCTGGCGCGGGCCTGGGAGGTGCTGGCGGCCACCGGCCGGTCCCTGGCCGAATGGCAGGCCCTGCCCATGGAGGGCGGGGTGGCGGCGCGCTGGCAGACCTTTGCCCTGTTGCCGGGGCGCGACGCGCTCTATGCCAATTGCGACCGCCGCTTCGCCCTGATGATGGAGATGGGCGCCGCCGACGAGGTGCGCGCCCTGCTGGACATGAACCTGGACCCCGCCTTGCCCGCCATGAAGGCGCTGGGAGTGCCGGAACTGGCCCAGTGGCTGCGCGGCGGCATCGATCGCGACACCGCCATCGCGCGGGCCTGCCAGGCGACCCGCAACTACGCCAAACGCCAGATGACGTGGTTCCGCAATCAGCTTGATGCGCCAAAAGTGGTCGCTGCGCAATTTTCGGAAAGCCTATCCCGCGAAATCTTTGCGATTATTCGCCAGTTTCTATTGACCAAGGGCGGCTGAGGGGCTAGTTTGTGCCGCTCGCGCCAACCCCGGCACGCGCGCACCCTTGCGCATCCGCATCCGGGACCGGCCGACCTGTCAGTAGGAAAGGGTGCATAGATGGCACATCAGGACACGTTGAACGGAGCTGAAATCCTCTTGAAGGCCCTTGTCGACCAGGGCGTCGAGGTCATTTTCGGGTATCCGGGCGGCGCGGTACTTCCCATCTATGACGAACTGTTCAAGCAGAACCGGCTGCGCCACATCCTGGTGCGCCACGAACAGGCCGCCGTGCATGCCGCCGAAGGCTATGCCCGCTCGACCGGCAAGGTGGGCTGCGTGCTGGTGACCTCGGGTCCCGGCGCCACCAACACCATCACCGGCCTGACCGACGCGCTGATGGACTCGATCCCGCTGGTGTGCATCACCGGCCAGGTGCCCACCAGCCTGATCGGCAACGACGCCTTCCAGGAAGCCGACATCACCGGCATCACCCGGCCGTGCACCAAGCACAATTACCTGGTCAAGGACGTCAACAACCTGGCCCGCACCATCCACGAGGCCTTCCACGTGGCCCGCAGCGGCCGCCCCGGCCCGGTGGTGGTGGACCTGCCCAAGGACGTGGTCCAGAGCAAGGGCGAGTACCACCCGCCGAGCCGCGTCAAGTCCAAGTACAAGCCGCAGGTGAAGGGCGATCTCAAGGCCATCGAGAAGGCCGTCGAGATGATCAGCCACGCCAAGCGCCCGGTGGTCTATGTGGGCGGCGGCGTCATCAATTCCGGCCCGGCCGCCTGCCAGTTGCTGACCCAGTTCGTGCGCATGACCGGCTTCCCGTGCACCCAGACCCTGATGGGCCTGGGCGCCTTCCCCGGCTCGGACCCGCTGAGCTTGGGCATGCTGGGCATGCACGGCACCTACGAGGCCAACCTGGCCATGCACGGCTGCGACCTGATGATCAACATCGGCGCCCGCTTCGACGACCGCGTGACCGGCCGCGTCAACGCGTTCGCGCCGCATTCCAAGAAGATCCACATCGACATCGACCCCAGCTCGATCAACAAGAACGTGCTGGTGGACCTGTCGGTGGTGGGCGACGCCGCCCACATCCTGGAAGACCTGATCAAGGTGTGGAAGGCGCGCCAGATCCGCATGGACGAGAAGGCGCTCAAGGCGTGGTGGGCCACCATCGAGGGCTGGCGCTCGCGCAACTGCCTGCACTACGAGAACTCGAACAAGATCATCAAGCCGCAATACGCCATCCAGCGCCTGTACGAGCTGACCAAGCACAAGAACCCGTATTTCTGCACCGAGGTGGGCCAGCACCAGATGTGGGCCGCCCAGCACCTGAAGTTCGAGCAGCCCAACCACTGGATGACCTCGGGCGGCCTGGGCACCATGGGCTACGGCCTGCCGGCCGCCATGGGCGTGCAGACCGCGCATCCCGACGCCCTGGTGGTCAACGTGGCCGGCGAATCGTCGATCCAGATGAACATCCAGGAAATGGCGACGCTGTGTCAGTACCGCCTGCCGGTCAAGGTGTTCATCCTGAACAACCAGTACATGGGCATGGTCCGCCAGTGGCAGGAACTGATCCACGGCGGCCGCTATTCCGAAAGCCACATGCACACCCACCCGGACTTCGTGAAGCTGGCCGACGCCTTCGGCGCCGTCGGCCTGCGCGCCGAAACCCCCGGCGAGGTGGACGACGTGATCAAGGAGATGATCGCGGTGGACCGCCCGGTCATCGTCGATTGCCGCACCGACGCGTCGGAAAACTGCTTCCCCATGATCATGCCCGGCATGGCCCATAACGAAATGGTGCTTGGCCCGGAGGACCGGTCGCTGGAAAAGCCCGGCTCCGAGCAAGACGGCATGGTCCTGGTTTGAGATCGGGGGATAGAGAAGTGACCCATATCGCAGAAGCCATCGAGCGCCACACCATCGCCGTCCTGGTGGACAACGAAGCCGGCGTGCTGGCCCGCGTCATCGGCCTGTTCTCGGGCCGTGGCTACAACATCGAAAGCCTGACGGTGGCCGAGGTGGACAACCGCGAGCAGCTCTCGCGCATCACCATCGTCACCACCGGCACCAAGATGATCGTCGAGCAGATCAAGAACCAGTTGCGCCGTCTGGTGCCGGTTCACAAGGTCTCGGACCTGACCATCGAGGGCGCCCATGTCAGCCGCGAACTGGCCCTGGTCAAGGTGGCTGGCAGCGGCGAGAAGCGGGTCGAAAGCCTGCGCATCGCCGACATCTTCCGCGCCAACGTGATCGACGCCACCAACGAATCCTTCGTGTTCGAGGTGGTGGGCGCCACCGACAAGGTGGACGCCTTCATCAAGCTGATGGAGCCGCTGGGTCTGGTGGACGTGTCGCGCACCGGCGTCGTCGCCATTGCGCGCGGCCCGTCGGCACTGTAAACCCTACCGGATTATTTCGGCCTCGGCGGATCAGCCAGGGGCAGCACGAGAAGGAAGAGTTCGATGCGCGTCTATTACGATCGGGATGCCGACGTCAATCTGATCAAGGGCAAGAAGGTTGCCATCATCGGCTACGGTTCCCAGGGCCATGCCCATGCGCTGAACCTGCGCGATTCCGGCGTCAAGGAAGTGGCCGTCGGCCTGCGTCCCGGTTCGGCCACCGTCAAGAAGGCCGAAGGCGAGGGTCTGAAGGTCCTGTCGCCGGCCGAGGCCGCCGCCTGGGCCGATGTGGTCATGATCCTGACCCCCGACGAGCTGCAGGCCGAGATCTATTACCGCGACCTGGCCCCGAACCTGAAGCAGGGTGCCGCCCTGGTGTTCGCCCACGGCCTGAACATCCATTTCGGCCTGATCGAGGCCCGCGCCGACCTGGACGTGTTCATGGTCGCCCCCAAGGGCCCCGGCCACACCGTCCGCGGCGAGTACCAGAAGGGCGGCGGCGTCCCCTGCCTGGTGGCCGTGGCCCAGAACGCCACCGGCAACGCGCTTGAGATCGCGCTCTCCTACGCCTCCGCCATCGGCGGCGGCCGTTCGGGCATCATCGAGACCAGCTTCCGCGAGGAATGCGAGACCGACCTGTTCGGCGAGCAGGTCGTGCTGTGCGGCGGCCTGACCAAGCTGATCCAGTACGGCTTCGAGACCCTGGTCGAGGCGGGCTACGCCCCCGAGATGGCCTATTTCGAGTGCCTGCACGAAGTGAAGCTGATCGTGGACCTGATCTACGAGGGCGGCATCGCCAACATGCGCTACTCGATCTCGAACACCGCCGAGTACGGCGACTACGTGACCGGCCCGCGCATCATCACCGAAGAGACCAAGGCCGAGATGAAGCGCGTGCTGGAAGACATCCAGTCCGGCCGCTTCGTCCGCGACTGGATGCTGGAGTGCAAGGCCGGCCAGCCGTCCTTCAAGGCCACCCGCCGCATCCAGGCCGAGCACGGCATCGAGCAGGTGGGCGAGCGTCTGCGCGGCATGATGCCGTGGATCGCCAAGAACAAGCTGGTGGACAAGGCCAAGAACTAAGGCCGGTCCAGCATCGCGTCGAGCAAGCCCCGCCCCTCCGGCGGGGCTTGTTTTTTTGGGTCGCCTCCGATCAGCGCGGAGGAAGCGCCCGGTCCCGCGCCGCCGCCGGTCCGGGCCGATCTCGACCCGGGCGGGCGGGGCCTCTATACTGCCGCCCCAGCGCGCACCCAGAGCGCGCGCAAGACCACCACACACGCGGCGCGCCATCACCCCGCGCCGCGGGCAGCCGGCGTGAGACCATGCTCGACCCGAAGACGGCCCTGATTTTCCTGCTTTCGGTCAGCACCGTCAGCGGCCTGACCGCGCTGTTGCTGTGGAAGGTGCATAAGGGCCTGAACGGCCTGGGCATCCTGGCGGTCAGCTATCTGCTGACCGTCCTGACCTTCGCCACCCTGACCGACCGCAGCATCCAGGGCATCGTGCTGCACAACGTGCTGGCGGTCGCCGCCGAAGCCACCATGGCCGAAGGCGCGCTGGCCTTCATGGGACGGCGGGCCAATTACCGGCTGATCCTGGGGGTGTCGGCGCTGACCGCGGTGTTGTGGGAGATCATGCTGGCCGTCGCCCCCGACGACCTGAAGCTGCGCATCGTCGTCATCACCATCATCAGCGTGCTGATCTTCGGGCGCGGCGTCGTTCTGATGCGGATGCGCAAGCGCCGGCTGGACGTGGCGGAAACCATGGTGTTCGGGGCGCTCAGCTTCCACATCGCCGCCCTGATGACGCGCATGCTGATCACCGTGCTGCATCCGGACCCCCTGTTTGGCTGGTCGCCCCAGATGCTGGGCTGGTTCTTCCTGGAACTGACGCTGATCTGCATCACCCTGTTCTTCTCGATCCTGCTGATGGTGGGCACCCGGCTGGCGCGCGACCTGCGCCAGCAGGGCATCACCCTGGCCACCGAGCGGCGGATGAAATCCGAACTCCGGCAGTTCCTGCACATGCTGGGGCACGAGCTGCGCACCCCGCTGTCCATCATGGGCCGCGCCATCGACACCATCCAGGCCATGCTGACCCCGCCGCCGGCCGAGGTCAGCCGCCAATTGTCGACCCTGCGCGGCACGGTCGAACGGGTCGAGCGCCTGACCCAGAACCTGCTGACGGCGGAACGGGCCGACATGGCGGTGGCCAAGCCCGAAACCCTGAACGTGGCCGAGGTGGTCGCCGAGGCGGTGGACATGCTGACCGACAAGTGGGGCCACGGACGGCTGCGCACCGACATGCCGACGGCGCCCGCCCAGGTGATCGGCGACCGCGAATTGCTGTTCACCGCCGTCATCAACCTGCTGGACAACGCGCTCAAATACTCCGCCCCCGACACGTTCGCCACCGCCGCCCTGCGGCTGGAACAGGGCGAGGTGGTCCTGCGCGTCAGGGATCGTGGCATCGGTTTTCCCCGGGACCAGTTGGCCCAGGTCGGCCAGCGCTTCTTTCGCGCCGACAACGCGCGCGAACAGCCGGGCACCGGGTTGGGCCTGTACATGGCCAAGACCATCGCCCAGCGCCATGGCGGCCGGCTGGAACTGGCCAACGGCAGCGACGGCGGCGCCGAGGTGGCGCTGATCCTGCCGCAGGCCTGAGGCCCGGACTCCCATCCCAACAGCTTGCCACCAAAGAGACGGGGGCGGTCGAACGGGAACAGCGGTTACACTGCCCCGGTCCGAGCACGAGCCGACACGCGATAACCGGCAATCATCGGTTGACGACACAACCTTGACACGACTGCGGCGCCATACCCCCTTTTTCGTACAGGCACAGCCATTCCTTTTGGGATAGAAAGGCCCTATTCACTGTCCTGCTGGCATACGATCCAGTTGACAAGGCGGGGCAAGTCGGACTTCCTAATGCGGCGGCCGTCATTGATGGAAAATTCAAGGGCCGTACCAACCACGAAAGTCAGGCGGACAATGGGCGTGAAGGAACGGTGCGACGCGGAAGACAGGTGCCACAGCCGCCTTCCCTGCCCGCCCGCCGCCGTTGCCGCCCCGTTCCCCGGCTGCCGCATGCGTCGGACCTGTAACTGACAAGCGCTCCGGCCCCGGGGGCAGGGTGGGCGCCAATGGATTTGGACGTGAATATGGACAAGAACCGGGTCATCATCTTCGACACCACTCTGCGCGACGGCGAGCAATCGCCCGGCGCCTCCATGAATCTGGAAGAGAAGGTCAAGATCGCCCTGGCTCTTGAGGAAATGGGCGTCGATGTGATCGAGGCCGGCTTTCCCATCGCGTCCAACGGCGATTTCGAGGCGGTGCAGGCGGTGGCCCGGGTGGTCAAGAACGCCACCATCGCCGGTCTGGCCCGCGCCACCAAGGGCGACATCGAACGCTGCGCCGAAGCGGTGAAGTTGGCGCCGCGCCACCGCATCCACACCTTCCTGTCCACCAGCCCGCTGCACATGAAGTACAAGCTGCAGATGGAGCCGGAAAAGGTGCTCGAGAAGATCCGCGACTCGGTGGCCTTCGCCCGCACCCTGGTGGAGGACGTGGAATGGTCGGCCGAGGACGGCTCGCGCACCGAGCATGATTTCCTGTGCCGCTGCGTCGAGGCCGCCATCGATGCCGGCGCGCGCACCATCAACATTCCCGACACCGTCGGCTATGCGGTGCCCGAGGAATATGCGGCGCTGATCGCCATGCTGATGAACCGGGTGCCCAACATCGACAAGGCCATCTTGTCGGTGCATTGCCACAACGACCTGGGCCTAGCCGTCGCCAATTCGCTGGCCGCCGTCAATGCCGGCGCCCGCCAGGTCGAATGCACCATCAACGGCCTGGGCGAACGCGCCGGCAACGCCGCCATGGAAGAGATCGTCATGGCGATCCGCACCCGGCCCGACCTGCTGCCCTATCAGACCGGCATCAAGACCGAGCACATCACCCGCACCTCGCGGCTGGTCTCGGCGGTCACCGGCTTCGTGGTCCAGCCCAACAAGGCCATCGTCGGCAAGAACGCCTTTGCCCACGAATCGGGCATCCATCAGGACGGCGTGCTGAAATGCGCCCAGACCTACGAGATCATGACCCCGGAATCGGTGGGCCTGAACCGCTCCAGCCTGGTCATGGGCAAGCATTCCGGCCGCGCCGCCTTCAAGGACAAGCTCAAGCAACTGGGCTACGACCTGGGCGACAACGCCATCGAGGACGCCTTCGTCCGCTTCAAGGACCTGGCGGACCGCAAAAAGGACATATTTGACGAGGATATCGTGGCCCTCGTCGACGAGGCGGTCTATCGCGAGAACGACCGTGTCCGTTTCCGTTCGCTGGAAGTGCTGTGCGGCACCAAGCACAACCCGCCGAAGGCCGAACTGGAACTGGAGATCGACGGCGAGACCAAATCCGTCAAGGCCACCGGCGACGGCCCGGTGGATGCCACCTTCAACGCCATCAAGGCGCTGGTGCCCCACGACGCCCGGTTGCAGCTTTATCAGGTGCATGCGGTGACGCAGGGAACCGACGCCCAGGCCGAGGTGACCGTGCGGCTGGAAGAGGACGGCAAGACCGTCAACGGCCAGGGCGCGGACACCGATACCATGGTCGCCTCGGCGCGGGCCTATGTGACCGCCTTGAACAAACTTTTGGTGAAGCGGCAAAAAACCGCTCCGGCGGCGCTCTCGGCCTGATATAAGTCCGAGCGTCGAAAGAACCTCTGGGACTGGCCGGACAGAGGGGGACCTGCCCCGCGACCGGCTCACGGCAACGCTGGATTTCGAGTGAGGGATTATGTTTTCGAAGCTGACGGGTTGGATGTCCGCGGACATGGCGATCGATCTTGGGACCGCCAACACGCTGGTCTATGTGAAAGGCCGCGGAATCGTCCTCAATGAGCCGTCAGTGGTGGCCATCGCCGAGGAAAAGGGCAAGAAGAAGGTTCTGGCCGTCGGCGACGAGGCCAAGATGATGCTGGGCCGCACGCCGGGCTACATCCAGGCCATCCGCCCGCTGCGCGACGGCGTCATCGCCGACTTCGAAGTGGCGGAGGAGATGATCAAGCACTTCATCCGCAAGGTGCACAACCGCCGCTCGTTCGCCAGCCCGCTGGTCATCGTCTGCGTGCCGTCGGGCTCGACCGCCGTGGAACGCCGCGCCATCCAGGAATCGGCCGAAAGCGCCGGCGCCCGCCGGGTCTTCCTGATCGAGGAACCCATGGCCGCCGCCATCGGCGCCGGCCTGCCGGTGACCGAGCCGACCGGCTCCATGGTGGTGGATATCGGCGGCGGCACCACCGAGGTGGCCGTGCTCTCCTTGGGCGGCATCGTCTATTCCCGCAGCGTGCGCGTGGGCGGCGACAAGATGGACGAGGCCATCATCGCCTATATCCGCCGCAACCATAACCTGCTGATCGGCGAAGGCTCGGCCGAGCGCATCAAGAAGGAAATCGGTTCCGCCTGCCCGCCCGAGGACGGCGAGGGCCGCACCATGGAGATCAAGGGCCGCGACCTGATGAACGGCGTGCCCAAGGAACTGATCGTGTCCGAACGCCAGATCGCCGAATCGCTGGCCGAGCCGGTCGGCGCCATCATCGAGGCGGTCAAGGTGGCGCTCGAGCACACCGCCCCCGAACTGGCCGCCGACATCGTGGACAAGGGCATCGTGCTGACCGGCGGCGGCGCCCTGCTGTCCAATCTGGATTATGTCCTGCGCCATGCCACCGGCCTGCCGGTCTCCATCGCCGACGACCCGTTGTCGTGCGTCGCCCTGGGCACTGGCCGTGCGCTGGAAGAGATGCCCAAACTAAAGAACGTGCTGACCAGCATGTACTAGTCTTCGGCAGCGCGTCTGTAGTACGTTTGCTCGTGGCGCGGCCGCCGGTTTCCGGCGGCCGTTCGCTCTGGGAACGGAGGAAACCCTCGTGAAGCAGTCCGGTGCGGTCGGACGTCTTGCCACGTTGCGGCTGCTGGCCCAGCGGTTCGCTTTCGTGTCCCTGATCCTTGCCGCCATCGGGCTGATGATCGTCGGCAAGGCGGACATCGTGCTGATCGAGCGGACCCGCACCGTGGTCGCCGACGCCCTGTCCCCCGTCCTCGACGCCATGAGCCGGCCGGCCGCGACCATTGCCGAAATGGTGGAAAGCGTGCGCGAGCTGGCCAACCTGCGCGCCGAGAACGCGCGGCTCAAGGCCGAGAACCAGCGCCTGCAGCACTGGCAGACGGTGGCCCGCCGGCTGGATTCCGAGAACGTGGTCCTCCACGAACAGCTCAACGTCATTCCCGATCCCGATCCCGGCTTCGTCACCGCCCGCGTCATCGGCGACCTCGGCTCGGCCTATGGCCATTCCATGCTGCTGAACGCCGGCGCCCGCGACGGCGTGCGCAAGGGCCAGGCGGTGCTGGCCGGCGAGGTGCTGGTGGGCCACATCGCCGAGGTGGGCGAACGGTCGTCGCGTCTGCTGCTGCTGACCGACATCAACGCCAAGATCCCGGTGATGGTGGAAAACTCGCGCACCCGCGCCATCCTGTCCGGCGACAACAAGGAACGGCCCAAGCTGAATTACGTGGCCGGCAACCCCGCCATCGCGGTGGGCGAACGGGTGGTCACCTCGGCCTCGGGCGCGGCCTTCCCGCCGGGCATCCCCATCGGCATGATCGCCTCGACCGGCGACGGCATCATCCGCATCGAGCCGTTCGTGCGCCGCCACGAACTGGATTTCGTCGCCATCGTCGATTACGGCCTGGGCGGCATCATGCCGTTCGAGAAGCCGCCGGTTCCCGAGCGCCGCCGCCGCGGCCAGGCCGCGGAGTAGGCATGCGCGCGGTCCCGGGCATGCGAAGCAAGGACACGCCGAGGGAGCGCACCCCGCCGGCCATGACGGCACTTCGCCAAACGGCGCCCGCGCGCCCGGTGCCCGAGGGCAAGATATGATGAAACCCTCCATCTGGGTGCGCATGGACACCTGGGTGCGGCATCTGGTGCCGATCAGCGTCACCGCCATCCTGCTGCTGCTGACCGCCATTCCCACCCACATGCCGGGCTTTGCCGGGATCGCCCCGGTCTTGCCGCTGATGGGCGTCTATTACTGGGCGATCTACCGCCCCGACCTGCTGCCGGCCTGGGCGGCCTTCCTGGTGGGTGGCTTCTACGACATCATCGCCGGCACGCCGCTGGGGGTGAACGCGCTGGTGCTGCTTCTGGTCCAGGGCGTGGCGGCGTCGCAGCGCAAATTCTTCCTGGGCAAGTCGTTCATGGTGGCGTGGTGGGCGTTCGGCCTGCTGGCGGCCGGATCGGCCGGACTGACCTGGCTGCTGGTGGTCATCCTGACCGGCCAGGTGATCGACGCCACCCCGGCCATCTTCGCCTATCTGCTGACCATGGGGCTGTTCCCGTTGCTGACCTGGGCGCTGGCGCGCACCCAGATGGCGTTCCTCAAGGACGTGTGATTCCTCGTGTACCACGACAACGACCGCTCCAAGATCTTCACCCGCCGCGCCATGATGCTGGCCGGCGGCAAGGCCGTGCTGGTGGGCGGCCTGGCCGCGCGCATGTACTATCTGCAGGTCCTGGAAGCCGACAAATACGCCATGCTGGCTGAGGACAACCGGGTCAGCATCCGCCTGCTGCCGCCGCCGCGCGGCCTGATCCTGGACCGCAACGGCATCGCCATGGCCATCAACCAGCACAATTACCGGGTGCTGGTGGTGGCGGAGCAGACGCCGTCGCTGTCCTACACCTTGGACGCGCTGGCCACCATCATCACCCTGACCGAGCATGACCGCGCCCGCGTCGCCAAGGAGGCCAAGCGGCGCCGGTCCTTCGTGCCCATCACCGTGCGCGAGAACCTGTCGTGGGAAGAGGTGGCCCGCATCGAGGTCAACGCCCCCGATTTGCCCGGCGTGCTGATCGACGTCGGCCAAAGCCGCCATTACCCGCTGCACTCGCTGGGTGCCCATATCCTGGGCTACGTCGCGGCGGTGTCGGAAAACGACCTGACCGGCGACCCGCTCGAGGAACTGCCCGGCTTCCGCATCGGCAAGGGCGGCGTGGAGAAGATCTACGACATGGCCCTGCGCGGCAAGGGCGGCACCAGCTCGATGGAGGTCAACGCGGTCGGCCGCGCCATCCGCGAGCTTGAGCGCAACGAGGGCGAGCCGGGCGTGGACCTGACGCTGACGCTGGACATGCGGCTGCAGGAATACGCCGCCCAGCGCCTGGGCGACGAATCGGCGGCCTGCGTGGTCATGGACATCCATACCGGCGAGCTGCTGGTGATGGCCTCGACGCCGTCCTTCGACCCCAACGCCTTCAACCGCGGCCTGTCGACCGAGGAATGGAAGGAGCTGTCCACCAATCCGCGCGCGCCGCTGCAGAACAAGGCGCTGTCGGGCACCTTCGCGCCCGGCTCCACCTTCAAGATGATCGTGGCCATCGCCGCGCTGGAAGCCGGCGTCGTCACCGCCGACCAGCGCGTGTTCTGCCCCGGCCACATGCAGATGGGCAACATCAAGTTCCATTGCTGGAAAAAGGGCGGGCACGGCGCCCAGGACCTGATCGCCGCCATCAAGAATTCCTGCGACGTCTACTTCTATGAGATCGCGCGGCGCGTCGGCATCGACAAGATCGCCGAGACCGCCAAGCGTTTCGGCCTGGGCGTCTATACCGGCATCGACCTGCCCAACGAGCGCCCCGGCCTGATGCCCGACCGCGCCTGGAAGCGCAAGGCCATGAACCAGCCGTGGCACCCGGGCGAAACCCTGGTCAACGGCATCGGCCAGGGCTATTGCCTGACCACGCCGCTGCAACTGGCGGTCATGACCGCGCGCATCGCCAATGGCGGGCTGGCGGTGGTGCCGCACGTCGCCCGCGACGTGATCTCCGACAAGACCGCCCTGCCCCGGCCCAAACCCAACTGGCCGTCCTGCGGGGTGTCGCAAAAAAGCATCCAACTGGTGCGCAAGGGCATGTTCGCGGTGTCCAACGAACCGGGCGGCACCGCCTTTCGCGCCCGCATCAGCCAGGAAGGCATGTGGCTGTCGGGCAAGACCGGCACTGCCCAGGTGCGCCGCATCACCATGCGCGAGCGCGAAACCGGCGTGAAAAAGAACGAAGACCTGCCGTGGCGGGAACGCGACCACGCCCTGTTCGTCGCCTATGCCCCCGAGGACAACCCGCGCTATTCCATCGCCGTGGTGGTGGAACACGGCGGCGGCGGCTCGGCGGTGGCCGCCCCGATCGCGCGCGACATCATGATCGAAGTGCAAAAGCGCGAACGCGCCCGCATGGCCGGAACGGACAGGGAGCACGGCTGATGATGCGCCCGACCCCGCGACTGTCGCCCCACCTGAACCGCACGGAAATGAGCTGGCGCGACAAGATCTGGCAGATCAACTGGGCGCTGATCGCCGTGCTGACCTCCATCGCCAGCGTCGGCTTCCTGACCCTTTATTCCGCCGCGCAAGGCTCGCTGGAGCCGTGGGCGATCAAATCCATCGTCCGCTTCGGCATGGGCATCGGCATCATGATCACGGTGGCGCTGATCGACCTGCGCTTCTGGATGCGGCACGCCTATCTGTTCTATCTGGTCTCGGTGGTCCTGTTGGTGGCGGTGGACGTCAGAGGCGTCATCGGCATGGGCGCCCAACGCTGGATCGACCTGGGTTTCATCCAGATTCAGCCATCCGAGATCATGAAGATCGCCCTGATCCTCACGCTGGCGCGCTATTTCCACGGCGCCACCTATCAGGACGTGGGCCGGCCGCTGTTCCTGATCCCGCCGCTGCTGATGGTGCTGGCCCCCATCGGGCTGGTGATGAAGCAGCCCGATCTGGGCACTGCCATGATGCTGCTGATGACCGCGGGCGCCATCTTCTTCATGGTCGGCGTGCGGCTGTGGAAGTTCGGCATATTGCTGGCCGGCGGCCTGGGCGCCATTCCGGTGGCGTGGCAGTTCCTGCACGAATACCAGCAAAAGCGCGTCATCATCTTCCTCAACCCCGACCAGGACCCGCTGGGGGCGGGCTACCACATCACCCAGTCCAAGATCGCCCTGGGATCGGGCGGCCTGTTCGGCAAGGGCTACATGATGGGCACCCAGTCGCGCCTGAACTTCCTGCCGGAAAAGCAGACCGACTTCATCTTCACCATGTTCGCCGAGGAATGGGGCCTGATGGGCGGGCTGTTCCTGCTCGGGCTGTACGTGCTGCTGACCGCCTTCGGCTATGCCATCGCGCTGCGCTGCCGCTCGCAGTTCGGCCGCCTGACCGCGCTGGGCATGACCACCACCTTCTTCCTGTACTTCTTCATCAACACCGCCATGGTGATGGGTCTGGTGCCGGTGGTGGGCGTGCCGCTGCCGCTGATCTCGTACGGCGGCACCGCCATGCTGTCGCTGCTGTTCGGCTGGGGCCTGGTGATGAGCGCCTATATCCACCGCGACCTGCCCATCGGCCGCCGCGGCGCCCACGACGATTAGGGCGCCGCGCGTCGCCCCGTCTGCGGGAAACCACGGATACAGGCGCGCCCCCGACCGCTGCTATGGTTCCGCCGACTTCAACACCCGCGGACCCCGACCTCCGGCCATGGCCACCCCCTTGCGCGACCCGATGATCGACATGGTGCGCGGCCTTGCGCTGGTGATGATCTTCATCAACCACGTGCCGGGCAATCCGCTCGAGACCCTGACCTCGCGCAATTTCGGCTTTTCGGACGCCACCGAGCTGTTCGTCTTCCTGGCCGGCTATTCCGCCGCCACCGCCTATGGCCGGGCCGTGGAACGCGACGGCGCCGTGCGCACCGGCCTGCGGGTGTGGGGACGGGCGTTTCGCCTGTACGTCCTGCACTTGTTCACCCTGCTGCTGGCCAGCGCCATCGTGGCGGCGGCGTCGCTGTGGTCGGGCGACCCCCATTTCCTGGAATGGATCAACCTGGGGCCGCTGTTTTCCGACCCCGCCGCGACCCTGGTTGGCGTGGTTCTGCTGGGCCATCAGGCGGGATACTTCAACATCCTGCCGCTTTACGTGGTGCTGCTGCTGGGAACCCCGCTGCTGCTGGCCGGGCTGCGCCGGTGGCCCGGCGCCACGGTGACGGCGGCGGCGGCGCTGTACCTGGGCACCCAATGGACCGGCATCAACCTGCCCGCCTTTCCCGGCGACGGCGCGTGGTTCTTCAATCCCCTGGCCTGGCAAATGATGTTCGTCGCCGGCGCGTGGTGCGGCGACCGGGCGCGCCGCGGCCTGCCCGTGGTGGAAAGCCATCCGCTGGTGCTGGGCGGCGCCGTGCTGCTGTTGCTGGTCGCCCTGGCCATGAAGCTCGGCGAATATTATCCCTCGCCCGACGACCTGCCGCTGCCGTTCTTTGTGTACGGCCAGGAAAAGACCTTCGTCACCCTGCCCCGCCTGCTGCACGCGCTGGCGCTGCTTTACGTGGGGCGCCACCTTGCGCGCCGCTTCCTGGGCGGGCCGCCGGGAACCGTCGGCCTGTGCCTGGCCCTGATCGGCCGCCAGGGTCTGGCGGTGTTCTGTCTCGGCTCGGTGCTGGCCATCGCCGCGCAGGCGTTTCTTTTCATTACCGATGCCGGAGCGGTGCTGGAATGTGCCATAATCGGCCTGGGCATCGGCCTTCAACTTGGATTGGCATGGCTAATTTCCTGGCACTCCGGCGCCTTGGCGGCCACCGCGGCGGCGCCGCGCTGGCGTTTGCGCTGGCTTTCTTCCTCTCGCTGACGGCGGCCGCGGCGGCACCGTGCCCGCCCTCGCCGGCCATTCAGGCCGAATTCAAGCCGTTGCCGCGCACCGCCGCCAGGGTGGCCGCGGATGGCGGGCTGCGCATTGTGACGCTGGGGTCGTCCTCGACCGCCGGGGTGGGCGCCAGCAGCCCGGACATGAACTATCCCCACCTGCTTGAGGGCGAGCTGACGCGGCGGCTGCCCGGAATCGCCATCGAGGTGATCAACCACGGCGTCAACGGCCAACTGGCCGCCGACATGGTGGAGCGCCTGTACCGCGACGCCATCGCGCTCGACGCCGATCTGGTGATCTGGCAGACCGGCACCAACGACGCCCTGTCGCGCGTCGATCTGGACAACTTTCGCGAACAGCTGGAACGGGGCGCCCAATGGCTGGGCGAGGCCGGCATCGATCTGGTCCTGGTGGACCCGCAATTCTTTCCGGGCGTGCGCAACCAAGCCAGCTACGAGCGCTATGTGACGGTCATGCAGGAGGTGGCGGACGGTCACGGCGTGCTGCTGTTTCCCCGCTACGCCATCATGCGGCACTGGGCCATCAGCGAACCGGCCGAGGCCGTATTGTCGGAAGACCGCTTCCACATGAACGATCGGGGCTATGTGTGCATGGCCGAATCGCTGGCCGCAACCATCCTGCGGGCGATCGCTCCACCCCGCTAGACCGTCCAGCGTCAAACAGGACGCGTGAAAATCCCGTCTTATGTTTGGGTTATGCTTGGCCCTCGCCGGGCCGGCGCCTCGGCCCGCTTGGCCGCCGCCGGCAGGCGGCGGGGCGGAAAAGCACCGAGCCCGCTGCCGGAACGGCAGGCAGGCTCGGCAGGAGGCCGCGAGGGGGAGTACGGCCTCGCTGCGGCAGATGTGGGCAGCGGACGGAGCGGATCAACCGCCCCTCCCCTTCCGACGGGTCAGACGTCCCGTTCGGGGTCGATGTCGCGGGCACGCTTGCCATAGCGATCCAGGAACGAGGCGCCGCTGGCGATCTCGACGTGGTCGCGGTGATGCTGGTGGGCGTGCTTGAGGAAATTCTGCTGCAGTTCGAACATATGGCGCCAGCATTGGAAAACGTGCTGGGCAGACGTGCTCCATGCCGTCAGCCACGCCGATTGCAGGTCGTTGAGGTTCTTGTCGATGTCTTTATAGGGATTGGCCATGGCTTCCCCTCCCGGGTCTGGCCGGCCGTGACCGAAGCGACGGCCGGTCCTTCGCGACAATGCTACCAGACCGTACCCGACGCCGCCACCATGGGTCGATATTCTTTCGGGCATGGCCCCCGGGATGGCGAGCGTTCCCGCGATCCTGGACCATCGGCGGATCACCGTCGCCCAAACGAAAAGGGGATTCCGGACGGGCCGGAATCCCCTTGGGCAAACCCTCGTCGGGGGCGGTTCAGCCCTTGGGTTCGGGCTTCTTTTCCACCTTGGCGGCGGCCTTGGGCTTGATCTGGGCGGCGTTCGCCTGCCTGACCGGCGAGCTGCACACCGGGCGGTCGGGCTTGTCCATGGTGGCGGCGGCGAAATGCTCCAGCTCGGCAGGCTTGAGCGAGGACAGCTTCTCGAACAGCGGCACGTGGCTTTCGCAATAGCCGTCCACCAGATGGGCGCGCTGGGATTCGTCGTTGGCCAGCACCGTCATGTAGCGGTCGATGTTGCCGCCATTGCGGGCAAAATGCCCCTTGAGAACCTTGGCGTTGTCGGACAGCTGGCCGCCGAAGCGGTGGATGTACGAGGCGTACTTGCCCGGCAGGCTGGGGTCATCCATACGGCAATTGAGCGACGCGACCTGCAACTGGACGTGAAGCTGGCGCACCTGCATGGCGCGGGCCTCGGCGGGGCTGATGCAGCCGGCGGCAACGGCCGGCAGCGCGGCGGACAGGGAGAACAACGCGGCGGCGATGGTGCAGGAAATGCGGATCAACGAGGGCCTCGTTCATCGAAGGGGGCGAGCGCGGCACAGTTTGGAGAAGCGGCCCCCAAATAGCAACAGTTCCGGTGTGTCAAGCACGCGTCCGGACGCCCTATGCCGATGCGTGTCCGCCCTGTCCGGAGGCGCACATCCCCTTGAGACACTGCACGCCGGGCCAGCGCGGGGGCATATGTCCCAGCGACGTTGCCAGTAACGTTCGTCCACCCGCCCACGCCACCATTACCGGGGAAAAAGGCCGATGCGGCATTTCGACATCGACCGTCAGCCTAAGCTCAGGACGTGGCCCGACCTGCTCAACTCGCGTCGCGGCGAGTGCGGCAGCCCGCGACCACGCCCGATCGCCCACGTCCTGCGCGCCGTGCTCATGGCCGCGGGCCGTCTGCTCGAAGGCGTCATGGTGGCGGCCTCTGGCCTGACCGCCCCGCTCTTGGCCGGCGGGGCGGCCCCTCATCCGCTGGCGGTGGCCGGCGTCGCCCTGCTGGCGGCGCATGTGCTGGCCGCCGCCGGATTGTACGACGGCGAGACAAGCTATGGCCGCCGCCGCGCCGTCGCCGGGGCGGCCCTGATCACCATGCTGGTGGTGCCGCCCGCCGCCCTGGCCGCCGCCTGGCTGGGGGGCGAGCCGCCGCCGCCGGTGCTGGTGTGGGC
>JAFAAW010000117.1 GCA_023426365.1 Pseudomonadota bacterium | reverse complement strand
GTCGGCCGGCTCGTCCGTCAGCCGCCAGCGCGCCGCCGCCGGGGGCACGCCCGCCGCCAGCAGGGCGCGCGCGCCCCTGCGCCAGCCCGCCAAGTCGGCAGGATGGTCCAGCGTCACCTCGTGCATCACAAGAGCGCCAGTTGCCGGGGGCGGGGCGCCAGCCGGCGGTCCAGGTCGGTGCGGTCCAGCAGGCGCGGGCGGTGGTCGGTGGTGGTGACGAACGGCGTCACCTTGGCCATCGCCACCCGCAGCCGCGCCAGGTCCTCCAGCCGCAGGGGGCGCTGGCGGCGCAGGGCGAGGATGCGCTCCACGTTGCGCACCCCCAGGCCGGGCACGCGCAGCAGCATCTCGCGGGCGGCGCGGTTGACGTCCACCGGAAACTGGCCGCGATGGGCCAAGGCCCATGCCACCTTGGGGTCGTGCTCCAGGCTCAGCATGCCGTCGGCGCCGGTGATGATCTCCTCGGGGGCGAAGCCGTAAAAGCGCACCAGCCAGTCGGCCTGGTAAAGGCGATGCTCGCGCGCCAGCGGCGGGGCGGCCGGCGGCAACGCCGACGAGGCGTCGGGGATCGGGCTGAAGGCGGAAAAGTACACCCGCCGCAGGCCGTAGGAGCGGTACAGCCACGCGCTGGTGGCGATGATGCCGGTGTCGGGGGTGGCGTCGGCGCCGATGATCATCTGCGTGGTCTGCCCCGCCGGGGCGAAGCGCGGCGCCCTGCGCTCGCTGCGGGCTTCGTCGATGCGCAGCCGTACCCCGCCCATGGAGCGGCGGATGGACACCACGTCCTTTTGCGGCGCCAGCCGCTTGAGGCCGGCTTCGGTCGGCAGCTCCACATTGATGGACAGGCGGTCCGCATAGCGTCCGGCCTGTTCGATCAGCAGGGGGTCGGCATCGGGAATGGTCTTCAGGTGGATATAGCCGCGAAAGCCGTGATCCTGCCGCAGGCGGCGCGCCACCCGCACCATCTCTTCCATGGTGTGGTCGGGGCTTTGCACGATGCCGGAACTGAGGAACAGGCCGTCGATGTAGTTGCGCTTGTAGAAATCCAGGGTCAGCCCCACCACCTCGTCAACGGTGAAGCGGGCGCGGCGAACGTTGCTGCTGTTGCGGTTGACGCAATAGGCGCAGTCGTAGATGCAGAAATTGGTCAGCAGCAGTTTCAGCAGCGACACGCACCGGCCATCGGGCGTGAAGGAATGGCAGATGCCGGCGCCGGTCTGCATGCCCAGCCCGTTGCCGTCGCGCGCCGGTCCCCGCCGCGATCCGCTGGACCCGCACGAGACGTCGTACTTGGCGGCATCGGCCAGAATGGCGAGCTTTTCCTTCAGTGTCATGGCGGGCCTCCCAGGCGGGAATGTTGCCTGTTCGTTCTAAAAATGCAAGGGGCCAAACCTTGCCATTGCCCATGCGGGGCAGGCCGGTCACCATGGCGCATGCCACCGATGGGCGAGGGGGGGAAATGGGCGCCATCAGGATCACCGACGTCACCGCCGGCGTGCGCATCGCCGCGCCCGAACTGATGCCGCTGCGCCCCAGCCTGGACATGTGGATCGAACTGATCCGCCGCTACGCCCGCAGCCAGGACGACGCCGCCTATTGGTATTGTGAGACCGCCAATGCCGGATTGCTGGCCTCTGCCGCCTGTGCCGCCGGCCATCTCGGGCTGGCCGAATATGTGGCCGACAAGACGAACGGCCAGGGCCGCGCCGACATCTACATCACCCATGCCCGCCGCCGGTCCGACTTCGCCCTGGTGCTCGAGGCCAAGCAGGTCTTTCCCGAGGGCGGCTACCGCCCGTCGGTGGGCGAGACGCTGGAATGGGCGGCATCGGATGCCCGGCACAGCGACAGGTCGGTCCGCTTTCGCGCCGGCGTGGCGTTCGCGACAGTAAAGCTGGACCCGACGCTGACGCCCGCGGACACAGCGGCGGCCGTGCGTGCCTTTCTCCACGACTGCCACGCGCTGGCCCCCGATGCCATGGCCTGGGCGTTCCCCCACATCCACGATCCCAAGGTGGCGCCGGAGCGCAGCCGAGCCGGCCGCAGCTTCCAATGGCCGGGCATCGCCGCCCTGTTCAGGATCGCGACGGCACCCGCCGGCTAAGGTTCGCACGAGAACCTCGGGCGGGGCGGTTCATCCGCTGCCGGACACGGCGACAGTGAAAAAGAAGTGAAATTCGTATGCCGCCCCTTCCGTATCAATACGTGATGACGGTCGCTGCGGCTTGTTCTATATACATTTTCTTGGGCACGCCCGTTACGGCGCCGCATGGGGAGTCGTTGTTTTTTAGTTCGGCTCGACAGCGGCACAGGGGGCTTTCGCCTTTTCTGATCGCTGCCCGGTCTGTCGGGCCTGCTGCCGCTCTTTCCTTTTTAATCTGTCCCTTCGCTGCTCAACGGAAATCTTCTCTGCCATGAATGCCGACCTTGCCATCGTCCTGTGTTTCCTGGGTGCCGCCGTGGTCATGTTCGCGCTCAACCGGCCGCGCATGGATGCGGTGGCGCTGATCATGATGGTGGCGCTGCCCCTGACCGGGGTGGTGACCATGGGCGAGGCGCTGGCCGGGTTCAGCGATCCCAGCGTGCTTCTGATCGCCGCGCTGTTCGTGATCGGCGAGGGGCTGGTGCGCACCGGCGTGGCCCAGCGCCTGGGCGACTGGCTGATCGAGCGCGCCGGCCGCAACGAGACGCGGCTGCTGGGCCTGCTGATGTTCTCGGTCGCCGGCATCGGCTCGGTGATGAGTTCCACCGGCGTGGTCGCCATCTTCATCCCCGTGGTGTTGCGGGTGGCGCAAAGCGCCGGGCTGGCCCCCGGCCGGCTGATGATGCCGCTCAGCGTGGCGGCGCTGATCAGCGGCATGATGACCCTGGTCGCCACCCCGCCCAACCTGATTGTGCATGCCGAGCTGGTGCGCAAGGGCCTGGACGGCTTCGGCTTCTTCGCCTTCACCCCGTTTGGCGTGCCGATCCTGGTGCTGGGCATCGTCTACATGACCTTTGCCCGGCGCTGGCTGTCGTCGCGGCGCAAGCGGCCGTTGGCGGCCATGCGCCCGCGTCTGAACGACTGGATCGAATTGTATGAACTGGCCGAGCGCGGCTACCGCCTGCGCGTGGCGGCCGATTCGCCGCTGGTGGGCAAGACCCTGGCCGAGCTGGACCTGCGCGCCACCTCGGGCGTCAACATCATCGCCATCGAGCACGACAACCGCCTGGGCGAGCGCTTCGTCAGCCCCAGCGCCCAGACCGAGTTGAAGGCCGGCGACAAGCTCTATCTCGACCTTTACGCCCCCACCGTGGACCTGGACGAGATCGCCAGCCGCTTCCGCCTGGAAAAGCTGCCGCTGACCGGCAACTACTTTGCCGACCGCATGCAGGAAATCGGCATGGCCGAGGTGATGGTGCCGCAGACCTCGACCCTGATCGGCAAGACGGTGGCCGGCGCCCGCTTCCGCTCGGAATACGGCCTGCACGTGATCGGCCTCAAGCGCGGCGGCAGCCCGCACAAGGGCAGCGTGCTGGAACGCAAGCTGCGGCTGGGCGACACGCTGCTGCTGATCGGCCCGTGGAAGGCGATCCGCCGCCTCAAGGCCGCGTCCAAGGAACTGATCGTGCTCGACCTGCCGGCCGAGATCGACGAGGTGGTGCCCGCCGCCTCGCGCGCTCCCTATGCCTTCGCCACCTTGGCGGTGGTGGTCGGCCTGATGGTCGGCGGCGTCGTGCCCAACGTGCAGGCGGCGCTGATCGGCTGCCTGCTGCTGGGCCTGTTCCGCTGCATCGACTTCAATTCGGCCTATCGCTCCATCCACTGGCAAAGCCTGGTGCTGATCGTCGGCATGCTGCCGTTCTCGCTGGCGCTGCAACGCACCGGGGGCGTGGACCTGGCCGCCGGCTTCCTGCTCGACGTGGTGGGGCAGGCCAACACCCATGCGGTCCTGGCCAGCCTGTTCGTGGTGACGGCGGTGTTCGGGCTGTTCATCTCCAATACCGCCACGGCCGTGCTGATGGCGCCGGTTGCCCTGGCAGTGGCCCAGGAACTGGGGGCGTCGCCCTATCCCTTCGCCATGGTGGTGGCGCTGGCGGCCTCGGCGGCGTTCATGACGCCGGTGTCCTCGCCGGTCAACACCCTGGTCATCGGCCCGGGCAACTACACCTTCACCGATTTCGTGCGGGTCGGTGTGCCCTTCACCCTGATCGTCATGGCGGTTACCGTGGTGCTGGTGCCGCTGCTGTTCCCGCTCTGAGGGGCGCGCGGCGGTCTCCTGGCTCGGCAGTGGAGGCGATATGCGATGAAGATGGCGCGATGGATCGCCTGCGCGGGCGCGATCATGGGCGGGGTGGTGCCACTGGTGGCCGGCCCGGCCGCCGCTCAGCAGATATCGGGCGATTTTCACGGCACCCTCTCGGTCGGTGCGACCGATCTGCGGCTGGGCCTCAGCCTGACACAAGGGGCGGACGGGACGCTGACGGGAACGATGGTCAGCCCGGACCAAAGCCCGAAGCCCCTCGACCTGAGCGCGGTCGGCGCGCGGGACGGCAGGCTGTCATTCTCCGTCCCCGCGGTGGGCGGGCGCTACGAGGGGCTGTGGGATCCGGCGCGCGGTGCGTGGCTGGGGACCTGGACCCAAGGCGGCCAGCCGTTGCCCTTGGTGCTGTCGGTCGGCAAGCTCGCCCCCGTGTCCCGACCGCAGGAGCCGAAGCCGCCCTTTCCCTATGCGGCGGTCGAGGTCGCCTTTGACAGCGTTCCCGGCGTGCGGCTGGCCGGGACGTTCACGCGGCCGCCAGGGGCGGGACCGTTTCCCGCCGTGGTGCTGGTCAGCGGCTCGGGGCCGCAAAACCGTGACCAGGAACTACTTGGCCACAAGCCCTTCCTGGTCCTGGCCGATTATCTGACGCGCCGGGGAATCGCCGTGCTGCGTTACGATGATCGCGGGACGGCCAGCCTTGGCGGCAGGTCCACGGGCAACTTCGCCACCGCCACCAGTTGGGACTTCGCCGACGACGCCCGGGCGGCCCTGGCCTGGCTGCGCGGGCAGCCCGGGGTCGATGCAGGCCGTGTCGGACTGATCGGGCACAGCGAAGGTGCGTTGATCGGCACCATCGTGGCCGAGAAGGACCCCGCGCTCGCCTTCCTTGTCATGCTGGCCGGACCGGGCGTGCCAGGTGCGGCCCTGATGTCCGCCCAGCGGGAGGCGACCGCCCGCGCCATGGGGCTGTCCGCCGAGTTCGTCTCGGAGAGCCAAAAGCTCGGGCGCGCGGTTGACCAGGCCGTCATCGAAGCCAGGACGCCGGCGGCGGCCCAGGCGGCGGTCCGCCAGCTTCTGATCCAATCCGGCGTTCCCGCATCGGCGGTGGCGGCGCAGACCGCGCAGGTCACCACCCCCTGGTATGCCGCGTTCGTCGCCTATGATCCCGCACCCGCCTTGGCGAAACTGCGCATGCCCGTGCTGGCCCTCAACGGTGACAAGGATGTGCAGGTCGTCTCCGGCCTCAACCTGCCCGCCATCCGCATGGCCACCCAGGCCAACCGCGACGTGACCGTCGCCGAATTGCCCGGCCTCAATCACCTGTTCCAAACCAGCCCGACCGGCGACCCGCGCGAGTACGGCAAGATCGAGGAAACGTTCTCGCCGACCGCCATGACGATAATCGGTGCCTGGATTCTTGCCCGGTAAAAGAAATGGCGTCCCGGAAGGGATTCGAACCCCTGACCTACGGTTTAGGAAACCGTTGCTCTATCCTGCTGAGCTACCGGGACGCGGGTGCCGTCGGGGCAGGGAGAGAGGGGGTTATAGCACCGCTGGGCGCCGTCTACAAATCCCGCGACGGGGTGCGGGCGTCGCCATTTTGTCGCTTGCCTCCCGGGGCGGGTTCGGTCATGGTCCGCGCCCCTATCAACCCCGCTTTTGTCAGGGAGGACACCATGAGCGGCTTTCGCACCCATGACGGCCAGCATTCCGACCGCATGCCGATCAAGCGGTCGGCCGATGAGAAGAAGCGGCTGCTGGTCCAGCTCAAGGAGCAGCAGGCGCAGCTCAAGCCGTGGGTGGCCGAGGCGGTGAAGACGTCTCTGGCCAAGCGCATCGCCGATCTGGAGGCCGAGCTGCGCGCCGCCGCGCCGCGCCGCTGATCTTGCGTTTCGCCCCCGCCGCGGCGGGGGCTACAATGGCGGCGCCATGGCCGCCCTGTGTCGAGACTGCTGCATTCCCTTCCGGTCGGGACCCGACTGCCCGCGCTGCGGTTCGGCGCGGGTGGTCGAACATGGCGAGCTGTTCGACCTTTCCATCGCCCATATCGACTGCGACGCCTTCTATGCCTCGGTGGAGAAGCGCGACAATCCGGAACTGGCCGACCGGCCGGTGATCGTCGGCCATCCCGGCGGGCGCGGGGTGGTGACCACGGCGTGCTATGTGGCGCGCCGGTTCGGGCCGCGCTCGGCCATGCCTATGTTCAAGGCGCTCGAACTGTGCCCGCAGGCGGTGGTCATCCCGCCCGACATGGCCAAGTACCGCCGGGTCTCCCAGTCCATCCGCGAATTGTTCGCCATGGCGACGCCGCTGGTCGAGCCGCTGTCGCTGGATGAGGCCTATCTTGACCTGTCGGCCGAGGCGCGGCTGGTGGACCGGCCGCCGGCGGTCATCCTGGCCCGCCTGCAGCGCGCCATCGAACGACGCGTGGGCATCACCGTGTCCGTGGGGCTGTCCTACAACAAGTTCCTGGCCAAGATGGCCAGCGATCGCGACAAGCCGCGCGGCTTTTCCGTCATCGGCCGGGCCGAGGCGCGCACCTTGCTGGCGCCCATGCCGGTGGGGGCGCTGTTCGGCGTCGGCGCCGCCACCGCCCGCCGGCTGGAAGAGGGCGGCATCACCACCATCGGCCAATTGCAGCAGATGGCCGAGGCGGAACTGGTCGCGCGCTTCGGAAAGTTCGGCCGGGCGCTCTATCTGATGTCGCGCGGCGAGGACGGCCGCCGCATCACCCCCGACCGCCCGGCCAAGAGTGTGTCCAACGAAACCACCTTCGCCCGCGATATCCGCGAGCCGGCCCGGCTGATGGCCGCGCTGGCGCCCCTGGCCGACAAGGTGGCGGGGCGGCTCGAACGCGCCGACCTGGCCGGGCGCACGGTGGTGCTGAAGCTGAAGACCGCCGATTTCAAGGTGCTGAGCCGCAATCACCGGCTGCCGGCGCCCACCCGCCGGGCGGACGTGCTGTTGCGGGTGGCGGGGGCCATGCTGGAGCGCGAGGCCGATGGCCGCGCCTTCCGCCTGATCGGCATCGGCGTCTCCGACCTGTGCGCAGCGTGGCAAGCCGATCCGCCCGACCTGTTCGGCGGGTGAAGTTATCTCGACAACACTTACGCACGCAGGTTATGAACAAGATTGAATGAATTGATAACAAAAGGTCACATATCATGAGCCTGTTCGGCCGCCGCTCCCGCGGCAGCGACGTCACTCCTGGCGACGTCTTCCGCAAGGCCGGCACCTATGGCGGCGAGTGGGTGGTCGAGCGGGTGTTCGATTATCCCGATATTCCGCGCCATGTCCGCATGGTCGAGCGCCAGGGCGCCCGCGCCATGACGGTGGCGGTTTCCATGCTGTTCGACCCCGAATGCTTCGTGCCCATCAGCTCCGGCGCGTCCGACGAATAACCCCGCCACAGGCGCGTGCCGCCGGCAGTTTGACCGCCCGCCGGGATCTGGACTCATAAGCCGTAGCCGACAATCGCCGCCATGACGTTGGTGGCGTGGCGGTCATATAGGGCTGCCATCCGTCGAAAATCCTTGAGACGGCAGAACCTGCGCGCGATGGCATTGCTGTCGCAGCCCGTGTCGCCATGCAGGATGCCGGTCTTGGGCAAGCCGTCGAGCACGGTGTCTGCGGCAGTACAATCGGCAACTTGCCCGCCCGTCGGCAGGAAGGCGATGGCGCGGCAAACGCATCGGTCGGGGCGTGGACTTTCGTGGGGCAGCCGCCACGCGAGCGGCCAGTCGCCTGCGCCGGTTCCCCCCTTCTCCGCCTGCAGTGCAGCTATATGGCTCCACCGCCGACGGCACGATCAGCACCTGCGCCATCGCCCGGCTCTGAATGAGTCCCCCGGGCTACCCCGCGTCGGCCTCCAGCGCCGCTTCCACCTGGGGCAGGGCGTCGGGGGTGCCGACGTGGTACCAGCGGCCGTCATGGACGATGGCGAACAGCCGTCCGTCCTCCAGCGCGCGGTCGTACAGCACGTTCAGCGAGAACCGGCCCGCCGGCGCGTCGCGGAACAGCCGGGGCGACAGGATCTGCACGCCCGAGAACAGCAGCGGCGCCACCTCGCGGTCGCGGCGGCGGCTTGGGACGCCCTTGGCGTCCAGGAAAAAGTCGCCCGCCCCCTCATAGCCCATGGCGGTGGCGGTGCGTTGCAGCAGCAGGAGCGCGTCCATTCGGCTGTCGTCCCACGCCTCGGCCAGTCGCCGCAGGGCCGGGGTGGCGCCGTCGGTCCAGATGATGTCCGAATTGACCACGTAGAACGGCTCGTCGCCCAGATGGGGCAGCGCCCTGGCGACGCCGCCGCCGGTCTCCAGCAGCTCGTCCTCGTGCGAGAGGGTGATGCCTGGCCGGCCCGACAGATGGGCGGCCACCTTGTCGGCCAGCCAATGGGTGTTGACCACGAAATGGCTGACCCCGGCCACCGCCAGATGGTCGAGCGCGCGGTCCAGCATGGTGCGGCCGGCCACCGACACCAGCGGCTTGGGGGTGTGCTCGGTGATGGGGCGCATGCGCAGGCCCAGGCCGGCGGCCAGGACCATGGCGCGGCGGGGCGTGCTCATGGCGTGGGGACCTTGCGTTCGGAGGCGGGGATGTGGGTGTCCAGCCAGGCGCGCATGCCGGCCAGCGCCGGGTGGGCGCAAGCCTGTTCCAGCAGGCGCCAGACGCGCGGGATGTGCGCCAGGTAATGGGGCTTGCCGTCGCGCCGGCACAGGCGGGTGAAGATGCCGATCACCTTGGCGTGGCGCTGGGCGGCCAGCACCGCCCAGGACGCCTCGAAGGCGGCGCGGTCCAGCCCCGGCCGGGCCGCCAGATAGCGGTCCTTCATGGCTGCGATCAGGGCGGGGTCGATGTCGCGGCGGGCGTCCTCCAGCAGGCTCATCAGGTCGTAGGTCAGCGGGCCGGCCACCGCGTCCTGGAAGTCGAGCAGGCCGCAGGCGGCCAGGCCCGGACGGTCCAGCAGCATCAGGTTGTCCACGTGGAAGTCGCGCAGCACCAGGGTGTCGGGAACGGCGCGGGCGACGGCGAACAGGTCCAGCCACAGGCGCTGGAACTCGGCCCGCGCCACCGGGTCGGGCTGGCGGCCCAGGGCGGCCAGATACCAGTCGGTGAACAGCAGCGCCTCGGTCAGCAGCCGGTCGTTGTCATAGGCCGGCACGCCGGCGGGAATGGCGTCGGCCCGGTTGTTGAGGTCGGCCAGCAGGTCGGTGGCCAGCGCATAAAGCGCGTGCTCGTCATGCCCCTGGGCCAGCAGGCGGGTATAGGTGTCGTCGCCCAAATCCTCCAGCAGCAGCAGGCCGTTCCGTTCGTCCACCGCCAGCAGCCGCGGCGCGGAATAGCCCAAGCGCTCCAGGTGCCGGGCGATGCGGACGAAGGGACGCACGTCCTCCTTGGGCGGGGGCGCGTCCATCAGCACGGCGCGTTCGGTGGCGCCGCCCGCGTCGCGCTCCAGGCGGTCGTAATGGCGGAAGCTGGCATCGCCGGCCAGACGCCCGCGCCGGGCGTCGCCCCAGCCGGC
>JAFAAW010000068.1 GCA_023426365.1 Pseudomonadota bacterium | reverse complement strand
CCACCAGCCTCGGCCAGAACCTTGGTGATCGCCGCGGTCAACGAGGTCTTGCCATGGTCAACGTGACCGATGGTGCCGATGTTGCAGTGCGGCTTGCTGCGCTCGAATTTCGCCTTAGCCATGTTTCAACCCGTCTGCTCGGCGGCAATCTGCCGCGGTTCACGAAAGCGGCAGATTGCCGCGGTGCACGAAACCCCTATCAGGCCGGACCCAACTCTGGAAGGCGCGCTGGAGCGGGTGAGGGGAATCGAACCCCCGTCATCAGCTTGGAAGGCTGTTGCTCTACCATTGAGCTACACCCGCAAAGCGTCCGCACCGGGCTCTCGCCCCCTCGGGCGGGACCCGATACATCGTCGTCGCCCGGCCAGGAAAAGGTAAATGGTGGAGGGGGTTGGATTCGAACCAACGTAGACTACCGTCGGCAGATTTACAGTCTGCTGCCATTGACCGCTCGGCCACCCCTCCACTGCCGTCGTCGCTAGAAGCGTCGCGGCGGGAGTTGCGAAATATGAGGATTTTCGGCGGCTTGTCAACGTCAAAAGAGAAGGGTACTTCAGAAAGTCGGAGGTGCCCCTATGGCGAACCGTGATTCCCGAGATAAAAGCCGCGCCCAGCGCGCTCCCGCACGCCCCCTTCCGGCCCGCGCCGGAAAGGCGGAAACTCCAAGGAACGAGCGGGGTTCCGAGCGCGGCGGCGAACGCGGACAGCGGCCGGCCGGCAACCAGCTCTGGCTCTATGGCCAGCACGCGGTGGCCGCCGCGCTGGACAATCCCAAGCGCAAGATCCGCCGCCTGACCCTGACCCAGGAGGCGGAAAGGAATTGGGCGGCCGCCATCGACGCCGCCCGCCACGCCCGTCCGCTGCCCGGCGTCGAGGTGGTGGACAAGCAGGAGCTGGAGCGCCTGCTGCCGCCCGGCGCCGTGCATCAGGGCATCGCCGCGCTGTGCGAACCCCTGCCCGCCCCCGCCATCGAGGACGTCGCCCGCATGGGCGCCGACCGCGCCGACGTGGTGGTGATGGTGCTGGACCAGGTGACCGACCCGCACAATGTGGGCGCCATCGTCCGGTCGGCCGCCGCCTTTGGCGCGCTGGCGGTGGTGGTGCCCGACCGCCATGCCCCCGAGGAAACCGGCGCGCTCGCCAAGGCCGCCTCGGGCGCGCTGGAGCGCATGCCGCTGGTGCGCGTCACCAACGTGGTGCGCGCGCTCGAACAACTGAAACAGGCTGGGTTCTGGGTGGCCGGAATGGCCGGCGAGGCGCCGCGCACCCTGGCCAGCCAGAAGCTGACCGGCCGTATCGCCCTGGTGATGGGCGCCGAGGGCGAGGGCCTGCGCCGCCTGACCCGCGAGCACTGCGATTTCCTGGTGAAACTGCCCATGACCGGCGCGGTGGAAAGCCTGAACGTTTCCAACGCGGCGGCGGTGGCCCTGTACGAACTGACACGCCGGAACCTGGAGGAGGGCTGACACGGCCCCCTTGCGGAGCGGCACGCTTGCCACTACCTTGCCGATCGCGTGTGCCGGCTTAGCTCAGATGGTAGAGCACCTGATTTGTAATCAGGGGGTCGCGGGTTCGATCCCTGCAGCCGGCACCATTTCGGACCACAGCGCGGCCCCGGCGGGGCGGCGCCATGGCGCGGTTGCGCGCCGCACGGGACCATGAAACGCAGTTTCCGCATCGCCTCCATCGCCGCCCTGACCGCGGCCGCTTTCGCCGCCGGCGTCAAGCTCGCCCCCAGGCTGGAGGCAGAGCCGCTGTACACGGCCTATGCCAAATACGTTCTTGGCCTGCCCAGCCACAAGCAGCAGTTGGAAGCGGGCGTCATCCAGGACGTCATGGCCACCGATTACGCCAAGGTGATCCAGCTGGCGGGTCCCGAGGACGCCGCTGCCAAGCGCGCCGCCATGGCGGCCTATCTGTTCCGGGGCGAACCGGCGGGCATGGCGCGCCGTCCCGACGGGGTCGAACGCGACGTGCTGTTTCCGCCGCTGGCGGATCTCGACCTGGCCGGCATCGACGTGCTGACCGTCGCCATGCCGTGGGAGGTCGTGTCCAAGGTCTATTACCTGCGCGCGGCCAAGCCCGCTTCCTGCCTGATGATCTATCAGGAGGGGCATCGGGTGTCGTTCCTGGAACGCAAGCCGTTCCTTGATCTGCTGGTCTCTCAGGGCTGCGATGTGCTGGCGCTGTCGCTGCCGCTGACCGGCGGCATGAATCCGCGCCCGATCATCGATCATCCGCGCCTGGGGCGGATGCTCCTGAACGACCCCGACGACCTGCAGCTCCTCAATTCCCGCAATTACTCGTCGCTGGCCTATTTCCTGATGCCGCTCATCGCCGGGCTGAACCATGCGCTGGACGAGCGATCCTATGCCCGCGTCGGTGCCACCGGCTTTTCCGGCGGCGGCTGGGCGGTACAGGTGTTCTCGGCCATCGAGCCGCGCATCCAGGCCACCTATTCCGTGGCGGGATCGGTGCCTGCCAACGTGCATGTTGCCAAGCCCGAATGGGGCAGCCCCGAACAGCGCCAGGGCACCTTCTACGAGATCGCCAATTATTCGGAACTTTACGTCCTGGCGGCTGACCGGCCCGGACGCCGCCACGTCCAGGTCTACAACGAGACCGATCCGTGCTGCTTTGCCGGCCGCAACTGGATGGCGTGGTATGGCCCGGTGGGCGAGCGAATTCGGCAATTCGGCGGCGATTATCTGCTGCTGACTTATGAAGCGGCCGAGCACACCATGACCAGGCCGGTGGCGCAGACCATCATCGACGATTTCCTGAACCTCGGCGGCAATCTGCCGTCAGGTGTCACCGCCTACTGAACGGCGTTATGCCAGGCGCGGGCGGCGGGCGGATCAGCGACCGGGCCGGTGGGCGGCGGCGGGCGGATGGGGGGCGTGGGCCGGCGGCGCCGCCCGGTGGGCGGGACCGGCCCTGTCGTCGTCGTCCTCCTCCTTCAGGCGGACCATGAAGCCGCGCAGCGCCCAGCCCAGCATCCAGCCGGCGCCCACACACAGCCACATGCCGGCGAACAGGAAGATCAGCGCGCGGCGCAGCGCATCCTCGCCCACACCGAAGACGCCGACCGCCCACAGCATGGGCGTGGAGAACAGGGCGACCACCGCCCCCAGCCCGCCCAGGCGGGTCCAGCCATTGGGACGCAGCCACGAGAAACGATAGGCGGACATGGCGACCTCCCTTGCGGCGACATGCGGATATTGTCCGCCTTTCCGCCATTTGTAGCAAGGCCGGGCATAGACTTCGGCGGCCGGTCACCAGGAAAGAAAAAGATGACTGACAGGCGCATCTAATTGTATTGCTGTCAGCGGGGAACATGGCGGCATGGGGATGCCGCCTCGATTTGGGCGGAGCGGGTCTATGGCGTCGAAAAACGCCAGCTACGAAGTGCAGCTGCTGAAGGACGGGCGCTGGAGCACCCTGTCCTATCTCGATACCGAGGACGCGGCCAAAACCGCGGCCCGGCGCTACTTGATGGACAAGAAGTGCGAAGGCGCACGCATCATCCACAATTGGCACCGGCCGGACGGCCGCATCATCGAAAAGGAAATCTTTTGCGAAACCCGCACCTTGCGCGACGACGCCCCTGTGCGCATCGTCGAGGTGGACAGCGCCCCGCCGCGTTGCCAGGTGCAGCAGGATTATTACGGCCCGCAAAGCCGCGGCATGATGAACCGCATCTTGCGGAACTATCTGGAAAAGACCTTCGTCACGCCGACCGAGCTGCTTCACAATTACAGGGAACTGAAGCGCATCCAGGAAAAGGACACGCTGGTCCCGTCGGCGGTGGACCGCATCGCCGTTCTGCAAACCCGCGAGGGCGGGCAGGACAGCAAGGGCCGCCGCGACGAAATCTTCAAAAGCGTGGACAGCATGTCCGCCCGCGCCCGACGCGCGGAGGCGCTGAAACTGCCCAAGCTGAACGGCAGCTTCAAGGCGGTGGTGGATGCCGTGGCCCGCATGGGCGACGAGGACGCCGATTATCTGGCCATGGTGGTGCTGTCGCGCGACCTGGTGAGCGTCCGCAACTGGCTGGGCAAGCTTGACCGTCTGTGCCGGCTGGCCGTGGCCGAAGGCGACCCCCATGCGCTGGAATTGCTGGACGGCGTCATCGCCGACGTGCTGGGCGCCAATGTGGTCCAGGAAATCCTGGGCTGGCAGCCCAGCCTGGCCAGCGCCATCGGGCGCATGCTCGATTTGGCCGAGGGCAACCTGCCGCTGGAGCGCAGCGAGGCCGGCGAACCGGCCGAAATGCTCAACAGCCTGCTGGGCGAGGGCAAGCTGCCGCAGGCCCGCGGGGTGCTGATCGACCGCGCGTTGCGCCAGGTGAAATCGGCCAACCCGCTCTATCGCAGCGACCCCAGCAAGGAACGCGAGGCCTATGGCAGCGTGGTCGCCCGGCTGGTCACGCCGCGCGGCCTGCTGTTCGGCGCCGAAGCCGCCGACGCGCTGACCTGGCGCGCCAGCCGTCTGGTGGAGGAAGGCGGCGCCGCCGGCCGCCGTGCGGGCATCCAATTGGCCTTCGGCACCATGCCCGACCGCGCGTTCGGGCTGATCTACCTGATCGAGCTGGCGCGCACCGATTATGCCCGCGACCATGCCGACGACATCGCCGCGCTGATCGACCGCGCGCTGGAATGCCGCACCCTGGGCGAGCTGACCCAGCGCACGCTGACGCCCAAGGACCGCATGATGCGCGCCACCCTGGCCCATCGCCTGGCCGCCGCCTCGACGCTTCCGGCCGATCTGCGCGGGCGGCTGACCGAGACCATCGACGCCATCCTGGAACGCTATCTGGTGGACGAACAGGTGGTGGAGAAGCTGGACCACCACGAAAGCCCGCTGCGCGACCGCGCGGTGCGGCTGGTGCAGTTCTGCGCCGCCGGCGTGCTGCCCGAGGGACGCGCGCTGAGCCGCGCCCGCCAGCGCATCGTCACGCTGTTGAAGGTGCCCAATTTCGATGTCCATTTCGTCGATGGCATCAGCGACCCCGGGCGGGCGCAAAAGGCCTTGCGCGACTTCCACCACCTGCTGGTGCGCGCGGGCTTCGGCCGCTAGACCCGCGAGCGTCGAATATGACGCACGATGGTCCGGTTTTGTGTTTGGCGCGCGGCTGTGCGCCAGAGTGAGCGCTCGCCGCTCCAAGCCCCCCCCTTCCCTTCCCCGCCTGAAAGCGGGGGGCGGCGACTGTGACGGCGCTCTCGCATTCCGCCGCAATTCGTGCCATCGTCTGGCCCCGTTCGTTTCCGCCACCATGGCCATGACCGATCAACCGCCCGTTCCCTCCCGTTTCGGCCGCATCGCCCTGGTGGGCGCCGGCCCCGGCGATCCCGACCTGCTGACCGTCAAGGCGCTGCGCCTGATCCAGTCGGCCACCGTCGTGGTCTATGACCGCCTGGTCAGCGCCGAGATCATGGCGCTGGTGCCGCCCACGGCCGAGCTGATCTATGCGGGCAAGCAAAGCGCCCTGCACCACCTGCCCCAGCACGACATCAACGCGCTGCTGATCGGCCTGGCCCAGTCCGGGCGCGACGTGGTGCGGCTCAAGGGGGGCGATCCGTTCGTGTTCGGCCGCGGTTCCGAGGAGGCCGAGGCGCTGGCCGCCGCCGGCGTGGCGTTCGAGGTGGTTCCCGGCATCAGCTCGGCCTCGGGATGCACCACCTATGCCGGCATCCCGCTGACCCATCGCGGCCTGGCCCAGGGCGTGCGCCTGGTGACCGGCCATTGGCGCGAGGGCCAGCCGCTGGAATACGACTGGCCTCTGCTGGCCGACCCCAATTGCACGCTGGTCATCTATATGGGCCTGACCCACCTGCCCGAGATCGCCGCCCGCCTGATGGAGGCCGGGCTGCCCGCCGACACGCCGGCGGCGGCGGTGGAGAACGGCACCACGCCGCGCCAGCGCCGCATCATCGCCACCCTGGGCGACCTGCCGGCCCAGGTGGCGCGCGCCGGCATGAAGCCGCCGACGCTGATCATCGTTGGCCGGGTGGTCGCCATGGCCGGGACGCTGGACTGGTACGGCGCCGCCCATCCCGAAGCGGTCGGGCCGTGACCGGCGCGGGCGCCCCCGTCCCGTCCGACGCCGACACGGCGGTCGTCCTGGTCGGCCACGGATCGGCCCGCCACCCCGACAGCGCACGCCCCATCCACGCCCTGGCCGAGGCCCTGCGCGCCCGCGGCCCGTGGCGCGAAGTGGCGGCGGTGTTCATGAAGCAGGAGCCGCACCTGGGCTGCGCGCTCGACATGGTGAGCGCGTCCCGGGTGGTGATCGTGCCGGTGTTCGCCGGCAAGGGCTATTACACCGACACCCTGATCCCGCGCGAAATGGGCCTGGGCGGCCCCGTCACCCGCCGGGACGGCCGCATCCTGCACTATACCGCGCCGGCCGGGTGCGACCCGCGCATTCCCGGCCTGATGGCCTGCCGCGCCGACGGCGTGGTACGCTCCGTCGGCATCGACCCCGCCAGCGCCGGCCTGTTGCTGATCGCCCATGGCTCGGGCCGGCCGGGGGGCGCGGGCGAAACGCCCAAGGCCATCGCCGCCGCCATCGCCGCCATGAACCACTTTGCCGAAGTGACGCTGGTGTTCCTGGAACAGGAGCCGTTCGCGCGCGACTGGCAGGCATTGGTGCGCCCCGGCGGCGAGCTGGTGGTGCTGCCGCTGCTGGTGGCCCAGGGCACCCACGCCAGCCAGGACATCCCGCCGCTGTTCAACCTGACCGCCGGCCAAAGCGGGCCGGTGGAGATCGGCGGCCGTCGCGTGCGCATGGCCACCGGCCTGGGCGCCGAACCCGAGCTGGTGGACATCATCGCCAGCATGGTGCTGCGCGCCACCGAGGGCGGGGAAACATTTGCAATTTGATGCAAATTTTCTATGGTTGCATAGAAAATACATCAACATAACCATTTGTTGCATAGCTGTTTGCAATCGAGTCACAATCGGGACCTGATCCTCTGCCGGACCCGATCGCCATGGCCACGCTTGCAATCCCCCACCCGCCCCGCATCCGTCAGGTGCCCGAGGTCAAGCCCGTCGATACCGTGCGCACCGTGCTGCGCCGCGACATCGCCGACATCCTGCGCGACAACCTGCCCGCCCTGGCCATGGTGCCGCGCGACAAGGTCTATGACCGGGTGATGGACGATCCCAACCTGCTGCACCAGGGCTTCCAGTTGTTCCGCGCCCGCCCGGAACTGTTCAAGGGCGTGGTGCAGACCCAGGGCAAGGCGTTTCCCACCGACGACAGCGACGTGCTGTGGTGCGGCCGCACCCTGGCCGAGATCATCGCCCTGGTGGTGCGCGCCTGCGCCCGGCGTTACTTCAAGCGCCGCCTGTCCGGTCCCAAGCCCAAGCCGCTGCCCATGCCCAAGGTGACCTTCTTCCAGGGCATCGCCATTTCCCTGGGCCTGGCGGAGCCGCCCAAGCGGCCCAAGCGCAAGCGCTGGCCCAGCCCGGCCGAGAAGCTGTACACCGCCCTGCGCGACCTGCTGCGCTTTGAATGGCAGGTGCCGCTGATCCCGGCCTATGCCGCGCTGACGCCGCAACTGGTCACCAAGATGGGCGACAACCTGCTGGAAGTGCGCGACCCGCTGAAAGTGCAGGTTCTGGCCGACCAGACCGCGGAATCCGCCGTGGTGGACGGCCGCGTGCCGCTGCTGCTGGATGGCGCCGCGCGCATGATGACGCCGACCGACACCATCAACGCCGAAATCCTGTGGAGCGTGTGCCAGAAAATGCGCATGGCCGCGCTGTTCCCCGGCTATGACGTGGGCGAGATGCGCAAGGCGGTGTCGCTGGTGGCGGCCACCAGCCCGGCCGCGCTCAAGCATCTGCTGCCGGTGCTGGGCGAGGACATCCGCAAGTTCACGCTCTACCTGTTCACCGCCTACGGCAAATTCGGGCCGACCCGCTATCGCCAGGTGCTGGGCGCCGATGGCCAGACCTGGGTGGTCGAGGCCATGGCCCAGCGTGTCGCCAAGGAACCACCGCTGTCGGGCACCCACGAGCAGTGGAAGGCCACCATCGAGGAATGGCTGGACACCGCGGTGGAAACCCTGGACACCGACGCCGAGAAAAAGACCGAAATGCTGGGGGCACTGGGCCAGGTGAAATAGGTCGGTGATTGTCCGTATGAGGATACGCGTTCAATCCGGCCGCTGAAGATTGTATGTTCGGCCACCGCGCCGACTGGATGGGCGGCGACAACCGACAAGGCATGCCCCGTGGGTCAGAAGCTTTCCCAGTGGATTTCCTTCCTGGGCCTTGACCAGGCCACCGTCGCCACGCTGCGCGAGTTCGTCCACCTGCTCGAGCCGGAGATGGACCGGCTGATGGAGGCGCTTTATGCGCGCATCCGCGCCAACGAAAGCGCGGCGGCACTGTTCCACTCGCCCGAAGCCATGGCGCGCGCGCGCAACATGCAAAAGGCCCATTGGCTGAACACCGTGTTCATCGGCCGCTTCGACGCCGATTACATGAAGACGGCCCAGGCCATCGGCCGCACCCATTTCCGCCTGGGCGTCGATCCGCGCCTGTATTCCGGCGCCTATCTGGTGCTGCTCAACGAGGTGATCGCGGTGGCGGTGGCGGCGCTGGCCGACCGCCCGGCCGACCTGCAGCGCTATGTGCAGGCGCTGAACCGGGCCGTCTACCTGGACATGGGGCTGGCCACCTCGGTCTATTACGACTCGCTGACCGCGCAGCTCGAGGAAATGTCGCACGAGCTGAACATGAGCCTGGCCCGCGCCGGCGAATACCGCGACAACGAAACCGGCAAGCACATCATGCGTATGAGCCATATGTGCGAACGCCTGGCGCTGGCCCTGGGCCGCGACGCCCATTGGGCGCAGATGCTGCGCATCGCCAGCCCACTGCACGACGTGGGCAAGATCGGCATCCCCGACGCCATCCTGCTCAAGCCCGGCCGGCTGGACGACGAGGAAATGGCGACCATGCGCACCCACGCCGCCATCGGGGCCGAGATCATTCCCGACCATCACGCCGACGTGATCAGCATGGCCCGGCGCATCGCGCTGACCCACCACGAACGCTGGGACGGGACCGGCTATCCCACCGGCCTGAAGGGCGAGGAAATCCCGTTGGAAGGGCGCATCGCCGCCATCTGCGACGTCTATGACGCGCTGGTGTCCAAGCGCCCCTATAAGCGCCCGTGGACGCGCGAGCAGGCGTTGGACCACCTGCGCGCCAATGCCGGCGCCCATTTCGATCCCCGGCTGGTGGAATGCTTCATCGACGTCATCGACGAGATGGACGCCATCCAGCAGCGGTTCAGCGAAGAGGAGTAGAGCGCGGCCTCCCCCCCAGGGGCGCGCCGCGCCATCGCGGGCATTCGACAGGCGCAAGGACGGAAGGACGGGCGGTCAGGCCGCCGCCAGCCCCACCTCGCGCTTGGACACCCGCTTGATGGACAGCCCCATGCTGACCGCCACCCAGGCCAGCGTCACCGCCAGCGACAGCAGGTAGGTCCCGTTGCCCAGCAGCTCGGCGGGGCCGCCATAGAACGGCGCGCGGATGATGTTGAGCGCGTGGGTGACCGGGTTCACGTGCATGACCACGTCCAGCCAGCCGGGCACGCCGTTGAGCGGGAACAGGGCGCCCGACAGCATCCACAGCGGAAACAGCAGCACCATCATGATGGCATGGAAGCCCGAGGTGGTGCGCGACCCCCACGCCAGCAGGAAGCCCAGCGAGGCGAAGCCCATGCCGGTCAGCACGAAGCCCAGCAGCAGCAGCGCCAGGGCGCCGGCCGAAAGCGCAAGCCCCAGGAAGGGCGCGGCGATGGTGAACAGCACCACCTGGACCAGGGCGATGGACACCGAGCCGGCGACCTTGCCCAGCACGATGCCCAGGCGGTTGACCGGCGCCACCAGTACGCCCTGGAGGAAGCCGGCGTCGCGGTCCTCGATGATGGTGATGCAGGAGAAGACGCTGGCGAACAGCATCATCATGACCATGACGCCCGGATAGAAATACTCCAGGTAGGTCATCTGCTCCATGCCCGGCGGCTTGAAGCTGCCGCCCATGCCGGCGCCCAGGAAAAGCCAGAACATCAGCGGCTGGGCGACGGCGCCCACCACGCGCTGGGGCTGGCGCAGGAAACGGGTGAACTCGCGTTTGGCGAGCGAGGCTGCGACGCGGATCATCGGCTGGCGACCTTCAGGGTTTCCACGGGCACGGCATGGTCGGGAACGGCGCGGCTGGTGACGTGGACGAAAACGTCCTCGAGGTCCGGCTGCTTGATGGAGATCGAGCGGATCTGTGGGCGGTAGCGCTCAAGGATGCGCTCCAGCATGGGCAGGCCCTCGCCGTTCTCTGTTTCCTCGAGCCGCAATTCGTCGCCATGGCGGCGCACCGCCAGCCCCAATTCGGTGCGCAAGGTCTCGGCGAAGGCTTCGGCATCGGTGGGCTGCAGCACCACCATCTCGGTGCCGATGCGCGCCTTCAGCGCCTGCGGGCTGTCATAGGCCAGCAGCTTGCCCTCGCGCATGATGGCGACGCGGTCCACGTCCTCGGCCTCGGAAAACACGTGGCTGGTCATCAGCACGGTCATGCCGCGCTCGCGCTGCAGGCGATGCAGGGCATCGAGGAAATTGCGCCGCGACGACGGGTCCAGGCCGGTGGTGGGTTCGTCCAGCAGCAGAACGCGCGGCCGCGTCATCAGCACCTTGGCCAGTTCCACCTGACGGGCCAGACCGCCCGACAGGGTTTCCACCTTCTGGTCCAGCCGCTCGCCAAGATCGGTCCATTCCAGCGCCTCGGCCCGGCGGGCCGCGAAATCGGCGCCGCCGATGCCGTAAAGATCGGCATGGATGCGCAGGTTTTCCGCCACCGTCAATTGCTTGTCCACCGCCGGGTTCTGGAACACCACGCCCAGGATGCGCCGCACCTTGGCCGGCTCGGCGAACAGGTCGATGCCGCCGATGCGCACCGATCCGGCGCTGGGCAGCGCCAGCCCGCACAGGATGCGGAACAGGGTGGATTTGCCCGATCCGTTCGGTCCCGACAGGATGGCGAATTCGCCTTCGCCCACCGACAGCGTCAGGCTGTCCAGGGCCTTGCGGGGGCCGACCTTGCGGCTGCCCGGATAGACGTGGGTCAGGTCTTGGATGGCGATCATAGGGCTTTCACTGCGTGCGGAAACCTGCGGCCGGCAAGGTAAACCATCCCCACCGGCACGGCACCTTAAGTTTCGTCAATTCTAAAATGCAACCAAATCTGAACATGCCATCCTTCCGCACCGGGCCTTCCCCACCGAGCGGCCGGACAAGCGGATCACGCCACCCGGCTGCGGTCGCGCGCCGCCCATAGGGCGCGGCCCCGCTCCTCGGCCTCGGCGGGGCTGGCGGCGCGGCCGCTGTAGCGCAGCACCAGGGCGATGGTGCCGGCGATGGCGGCATCGGCGAACGGGTCCGCTTCGGCCCCGCTCCACAACGCGCCCAGGCGGGCAAGGTCCAGGCCCTCCTCCTTCTCGCGCACGCCTTCCACCAGGGCGGGCCAATCCTCGCGCAGCGGCTGGCCGTCCATCACCGCCCACACCTCGCACGGCTTTTCCGGGCGGCGCTCCACCTCGCCGCCGTCGCCCTTGAAGGCGGCGCTGGCGCGGTCGCCCAGCAGCAGGGCGCCCTGCTGGTGCACCGGCAGATAGGGCGGATGGGTGACGCCGTTGACGGAAAAGGCCGCGCGTAGCGGATTGACCATGCGGGCCACCGTGTGGATGGGCGACCGCAGCCCCAAAAGCGCCTTCAGCCCCATGATGGCATGCAGCGGCGGCGACAGGTGTTCCAGCGTCATGTAGGCGAAGCGACCCTCGCGCAGTTGGGCCGCCGCCTGTTCGAGGCTGGTGGCGACGGGGACGCCCAAGGCGGCCAGCGCCTGCGAGGTGTAGACGCGGCCGGCGGTGTGCCCCTCGGCGCCATGCATGAACACCGACACGCCGCCTTGCGCCAGCGCCAGGGCGGCAAGCAGGTAATAGGGCAGCCGGCGCGACTTGCCGGCATAGGACGCCCAATCCACGCCCACCGCAAGGCCGGCAGGGGGCGCAATGCTGTCGCGGATGGCGGCGGCCAGGCCGGCGGCCTCCTCGGGGGTTTCGGTCTTGACCCGCAGCAGGCACAGGAAGGCGCCCAGTTGCACCGGCTCGACCTCGCCCTTCAGCACCATGGCCATGGCGTCGCGCGCCTCTGCTTGCGTCAGCGGACGCGACAGATTGGGGCCTTTGCCAAGGATGCGGACGTATGGGGCGAAGGGATGTTCCTGGGTCACGGGCGCGGGCCTTCCTGAAGGGGAGAAGCCCGGATGATAGCGAAATCACTCAACCTTGCCGACGCCCTTGAGCACGTCGGCCATGGTTTCGTATTGCTGGTCCGGCATCTGGCGCAGGATGTCGAGGATGTCGCCTTCGGCGTTGTTCTTTTGCGCCTGCTCGATCAGCGCCTGCTTGCCGGCGGGAAAATCCACCCCCTTGAGGTGGTGCAGGATGTTCGACGGCGAGTGGCCGCCCATGCCGATGGCCATGAGGAACCCTCCGTGGTGGGGATGCCATGAATAGAATAAACGCGCGGACGAGGCTGCGGTTCTCGCGCCAAGGGTGTTGACGGCTGCGGCGGAATACACATCATGGCGCCTGGCCTGTTGGGGGATGGGCCGCATTCGGGGACGTGATGAGCGAGTCCATTCCGCATCTGGCCTTTACCACCGAAGGCATGGACGCCCGCGACCGGGTCGAGGCGTGGCGCCAGAACCTCGCCCCCATCGTCGAGGTCATGCCGCAGGTGGACCCCGCCGGCCTGAACGCCCGACTGGACATCTATCACCTGGGCGAGGTGATGGTGGGCGGCATCGACGCGCCGGCGCACCATTTCCGCCGCGACCGCGCCTGGGTGGCGCAAAGCGGCACCGACCATTACTTCCTGCAGATGTACCTGGACGGAGGCTATCGCGGCCGCATGGGCGAGCGCGAGGTGGAGGTGGAAGCGGGCGACGTCGAGGTCCTGCACCTGGGCCAGACCTTCGAGACCGTGGCCCTGCCCGCCCGCACCTTCGGCCTGCTGATCCCCAGGGACGTGCTGGACCAACGGGTCAGCGGCGTCGCCGACCTGCACGGCATGGTGCTGAAGGCGAGCCAGCCGGCCGGCCGGTTGCTGGGCGACCACCTGGCGTCGCTTCGGCGCACCATCGGCGGCGCCACCGTGGCCGATGCCGCCATGCTGGCCGAGGGCTGCGTGGCCCTGGCCGCCGCCACCCTGCGCCCCAGCGCCCAGGCGGCGGAAGCCGCCGGCACCGCCATCGCCGGCGTGCTGGCCGACCGCATCGCCCGCTACATCGACGCCCACCTGGCCGAGCCGGAGCTGGACGTGGAGCGCCTGTGCGGCCATTTCCGGCTGTCGCGCAGCTATCTCTACCGCCTGTTCGAGGCGCAGGGCGGCATCGCCCATGCCATCCGCCGCCGCCGCCTGGGCCGCGCCTTCGTCCTGCTGCGGGCGCCCGGCCGCACCCCCACGCGCATCTGCGACGTGGCCTATGCCTGCGGCTTCGGCTCCGAGGCCAGCTTCACCCGCGCGTTCCGCGCCGAATTCGGCCTGAGCCCGTCGGAAGCCCGCGCCTTGTCCATGGAACTGTGCCCTACCGTCAGCAGCGCCCACCAATTCGCCGCCTGGGTCACCGCCCTGGGACGCCCCGCCGCGCCCTGAGGGGACAAAACGCCGATATTTCTGGGACGGCATAAGGGGCGGCCCGTCGCCGCCGCCCCTATCCTTGTCACCACTCTCCATGGGATGGGAAAGGTGACATGTCGGTCCGCCGCAACTCCTTATCGTCGGCTCTTTCCGGCATGCTCGCCTTGGCGGTGGCGCCGGGCGCCTGGGCGGCGTGCACCCCCGACCCGGCCACCACCTGGACGTCCGGCACCACCTTCTCCTGCGGAGACACCACTTCCAGCGGCTTCCTGATCCTTAATCCCATGGTGTCCCATTTGGTCCTCGCGCCGGGGACCAGGTTGGAAATCCTGGGTTTGCAGATGTCGGGCGGCTCCATCTACGTCAGCCCCGGCGCCCGGCTGGCCCCCACCGGCTACAACTACGCGACGGGGCTGAACGGCCAAGACATCCGCATCGAAAACCACGGCATCATGGACGGGCCGGGCAACACCTTCGTCAGTTGGAGCGGCACCACCTTCTACAACGCGCCCACCGGCGAGATGCAGTCCGGGCTGGACATGCGCGATGTCGGAAAGTCCAACACCGTGGTCAATGAAGGGACCATGGATTGGGTCTCGTCCTATGGCCCGCTCGTCCTGGTCAATTCCGGCTCGCTGCGCGGCATCTGGGCGAGCGGCGGTGACGACATCGTGGAACTGCGTCCGGGCTCCGTCATCAGCCAGAACGTCAATGTGAACGGGGGCACGAACATTCTGCGCCTGGGCGGCAGCGGCGCCGCGTCGCACGCACTGGCCGAGATGGGCAGCAAGTACCAGTCCTTCTCGAAGATCGAAAAGACCGGCGACAGCACATGGACCCTGTCCGGCGCCACGTCCCTGCCGCTCGCCATCGCCACGGGCACCATCACCGGCAGCGCCACCGTGAACGGCCTGACCATGACCGGCGGCACCCTGGCCCCCGGCGTCAACGGCGTGGGCAATTTCACCAGCAGCGGCACCGCCATCCTGGGCGCCGCCTCCACCTTGCGGATCATGGTGCAAGGCGCGTCCAACACGCGCCTGGCCGTCACCGGGAACGCCCAGGTGGACGGCACCCTGGACGTCGTCCTCCAGGGTGCCCAGGCCGGGACCTACACCATCCTTCAAGGCGCGTCGGTCAGCAGGACTTTCGCGACGGTGCGCCTCAGCGACCCCATGTGGCGGGCGACCACCGTGAACAACGGCAGCGCGCTCCTGCTCAGCCTGGATTGGGCACGCTTCCAGCCGGCGGCCTATGGTGCCAGTGCCGCCGCGCCGGTCCTCGACAGCCTGCGCCCATCCGCGTCTGCCGACATGACCCAGGTGCTCAGCCGCCTGGGCACCATGGCGGCCGCCGAGCAAAGCCGCGCCCTGTCCAGCATGACGCCCGACCGCCAGGCCGGCACGCCGACGGTGATGGCATCGCAGGTCAACTTCTTCCAGGGCGCGGTGCAGAACCGCGTCGCCCAGGTGGGCG
>JAFAAW010000067.1 GCA_023426365.1 Pseudomonadota bacterium | reverse complement strand
GCCGCCAGAATGTGGGCATGGCCGAACCCCACGCAATCACCATCCTCCGCAAGAAACCGACCGCATCCGTGATACCATTGCGAAGTATGGGGCGCGGCTGAAAGAGGCCCAGGCCGACCTGGCGCACGTCATCGCCGCCTTGCGGCTGTTCGAGATCGACCACAATGTCGATGACTTCCCCGCCTGCGTCGATCTGAACCGGGTCTTCGGGCGTGGCGAAACGACTAGGTTTTGCCTCGAAACGCTCCGGGCCAAAGGGCCGTTGGGTACCCGTGAGCATGCCGCCTGCCTCATGCGGCAAAAGGGCCTGGACGAACACGACTAGGTGTTGTCGCAGCCCACCTCGCTCAGGATCGTCCAGACGCTTCGATCTCGCGCCCGGTGCGGGCTGGTGGATGGCGGATCATGGAAATGGCGGTCCCGACTTCCCTCGAACAGGCAACAGTGATTCCCCCTGGACATCTGCGGGCGGGATGAAATGATCAATGGATGTTGATGAGGTGTGCGCCGCGCTTGGTCAGCCTTGGGGCGGGCGATACCTTGCTGGCTTTGGTGAAACCGTAAAGATGGGCGTGCCTGATGGCGGATTGGCGCCGGCGTTGTGCTTGTACTTGTCTTGCCGTTCTCGTGTCGGCCGCGTTCTCCGGGCAGGCCCTGGCCCAGTCGCTGGACGAGGCGTTGCGCCGCAGCTACTGGAACAACCCCACCCTCAAGGCCGAGCGCTCGGCGCTGGCTGCCGTGGATTTCGGCGTGACCGAGGCGTTGTCGGCGTGGCGGCCCACGGTGACGGTCACCGGCGGGCGGTCGCGCAGCTATCTCAAGATGCACGACACCGAGGAAAACCGCGCCACCGCTATCATGCCGTCCAACCAGCTTTCGGTGACACTGGCCCAGCGCATCGTCGATTTCGGCCGCACCTCGGGCGCGGTGCGGGTGGCCGAGGCGCGGGTGCTGGCCGGGCGCGCCAATCTGGCCAATATCGAGCAGAACGTGCTGCTGGAAACCGCCGAGGCCTATCTGGGCGTGGTGTGGGCGCAAAGCGCGCTGGAGCTGAACCGGGGCAACGTGCAGGTGCTGACGCGCCAGCTTGACGCCGCCGAGGCCGGGTACGCGCGCCAGATGCGCACGCTGACCGACGTGGCCCAGGCGCGCGCCCGCCTGGCCGACGCGGTCGCCGCGCTGCGTCAGGCGGAAGAGGCGCTGGACACCGCGCGGGGCCGTTATCTGGCCGTGGTCGGGGAATTGCCGGAGATGCTGACCTTCCCTGAACGGGTGCCGGTGTTGCCCGAGGCCCGCGATGCGGCGTTGCGGGCGGCGGAAGACGCCAACCCCAACGTCCCGGGCGCCCTTTACGCGGTCGAGGCGGCGCGCGCCGCCGTCGATGCCAGCGAGGCGGAGATCCTGCCCACGGTAGCGTTCGAGGCGTCCGACAGCTATTCCAGCAACCCGTCGATGGGCATTGCCGACCAGCGCGTCCAGACGCTGGGCGTGGTGATGCGCATGCCGCTTTATCAATCGGGCGCGGAATATGCCCGCATCCAGGCGCGCAAGCAGGAACTGGGCCAGCGCCGCCAGTTGCTGGACGCCGCCCGCCGTGCCGCCCGCCAACAGGCGCAGGAGGCGTGGAACGCTCTGGCGGCCGCCCGCGCCCAGGTGCAAAGCTTCGATGCCTCGGTCCAGGCCAACCAGGTCGCCCAGGACGGCGTGTCCGCCGAATACCTGCGCCTGGGCAACCGCACCCTGCTGGACGTGCTGAACGCGGAACAGGAATTGTTCCGCGCCCGCATCAACCTGATCGGCGCCCGCCGCGACGAGGCGGTGGCCGCCTATCGTGGCATGGCCGCCATGGGGCGCATGACGGCCGAATCGTTGGGGCTGGCCGTGGTGCGCTATGACCCGGCCCGGCATTACGACCAGGTGCGCGACCAGTGGTTCGGTTGGGGCGACGACCTCTCGGCCGGCGAATTGCCGCCCCCCGCCGATAGTCCCTAACCCAACAGCAGCGCCGCCCCCCCGGCCAAGACGGCGATCCCCGCCAGGGCAAGGGGCGCGGGCGGCAATTGCGGCAGCACGTCGCTGATGTCGGGCGAAATCAGCCGCGCCAGGGGGGCGGGCCGGTACAGCCGGCCGGCGGCGCCGAACGGTTCGCGGTGGGTTTGGGCGGGCACGCACGGTGCGGCCGGGGGGGCCATGTGGGCGCCGTCGGGCACCAGCCGTCCGCCGTCCAGGCGCAACACCCGGTCGGCCAGCGCCAGCACCTCGGGCTGATGCGAGGTCAGGACGCAGGCCGCGCCGCTGGCGCGAATGGCGGCCATGGCCCGGGCCTGGGCGCGGGGGTCCAACCCGGCCAGGGTTTCGTCCAGGAACAGAACGGTGGGCCGATGGCACAGCGCGCGCGCCAGCATCAGCAGGGCGGCATTGCCATGCGACAGCATGCGGGTGTCGGCCAGGCTGGCCAGTCCCATGGGCATGGCGGCCACGCGCGGCCACAATCCCACCCGATCCAGCAGGGCCGCCACCCCGTCCAGCCCGGCCGGCCCCCGGCCGCGCACATGGCCGTGGATGGACCGCAGCGGCAGCGCCTCGTCCTGCCGGACGGCGGCCAGATGGGCGCGCACGGCCATGCGGTTCAGCGTTGTCATGTCGGCGCCGTCCACCACGACACGGCCCGCCTGTGGTTGCTCGAACCCCTGCAACAGGCGCAGCAGCGTGGATTTGCCGCAGCCCGACGGCCCGGCGATGGCGACCACCTCGCCCGGGGCCAGGGTCAGGCTTGCGTCGCGCAACAGCGGCGCGTCATAGCCGAAGCTCAGGCAATGCGCGCTCAGGACCGCCGGCGGCTGCGCCGGGGGGGCGCCGCCATCCTCGCACGGGGCGGCCAGGAAGGGGGCCAGCCGCAAACCACGCCGGTGTCCGTCAAGCCAAAGGGCGGCATGGGTGCCGCAACCGGTGCCCGCCGCGACGGCCAGCGCCGCCAGCGGGGCGGCGG
>JAFAAW010000042.1 GCA_023426365.1 Pseudomonadota bacterium | reverse complement strand
GCCGCAGCCCGCCGCCGCGGCGCCGCGCGGCGTCACCCCCGGCCGCAGCATCGTCGTCCAATCGCCCGCGCTCGCCTCGACGCCGGCCCTGCCCGGGGAGGTTCGGTGAGCCTCTTCGCGCCCAGGCCCCGCAATCCCGGCTTCCATGCCGGCGAAGATCTTGGCAACACCCCGGCCGCCGTGCGTCTGGACGGGGTGCGCAAGCGGGCGCTTGAAACCGGACGGGCGCGTCTGGCTGCCACCTCCCTGGCCTTCATCGCCGTCTTCGCGGTCATCACCATCCGCATGATCGACGTGGCCGTGCTGGATTCCAATCCGGCCAAGCCGCGCAGCCTGCCCACCGCCCGCACCGAAGAACTGGAGATGGAGCGCGCGGACATCACCGACCGCTCGGGCGTCGTGCTGGCCACCAGCCTGCCCACGGTGTCGCTGTACGCCAAGGCCAACGAAATCCTCGACCCGGACGAGGCCGCCGCCAAGCTGACCTTGGTGCTGCCCGACCTGAACCGGACGGACGTCCAGGCCAAGCTGGCCAGCGGCAAGACCTTCGTGTGGCTGCGCCGCAACCTCACGCCGCGTCAGCAATACGACGTCAACGCCTTGGGCATCCCCGGTCTCTACTTCGAGAAGGGCGAACGTCGGGTCTATCCGCACGGCAATCTGGCGGCCCATATCGTCGGCATGACCGACATCGACAACAAGGGCATCGCCGGCATCGAAAAGCGCTTCGACCAGGCGCTGCGCGGCAGCAGCGAGCCGTTGCGCCTGTCCATCGACATCCGCGCCCAAACCGTGGTGCGCAACGAGCTGATGCGCGCGGTCGAGGAATTCCGCGCCCTGGGCGCGCTGGGCATGGTGCTGGACATCCACACCGGCGAGATGGTCGCCATGGTGTCGCTGCCCGATTACGACCCCAACGATCCGCCCGCCGGCCAAAGCGAGGCCCTGTTCAACCGCGCCACCAAGGGCGCGTACGAAATGGGCTCGACCATGAAGCTGTTCAACACGGCGCTGGCGATCGATTCGGGCCGCTTCAACAGCAACACCACGGTGGACTGCACCAAGCCGCTGGTGTTCGCCGGCCACACCATCCACGACGATCACCCGCTCAAGCGCTGGGCCAGCGTCGCGGAAGTGCTGATCCATTCGTCCAACGTGGGTTCGGCGCGCATGGCGCTGGACGTGGGCACCGAAGGGCAGCGCAGCTTCATGGCCAAGCTGGGCATGCTGAACACGCCCAGCATCGAGCTGCCCGAGGTGGGCGGCCCGCTGGTGCCCAATCCGTGGCGCGAGATCAACACCGTGACCATCTCGTATGGCCATGGCCTGTCCGTCACCGCGCTGCAACTGGTCCAGGGCACCGCCGCCCTGGTCAACGGCGGCTTCTTCCACCCCGTCACCCTGCTGGCGCGGTCGGAAGCCCAGCCGATCCCTGGCGAGCGGGTGATCAAGCAGCGCACGTCGGACCAGATGCGCCAGTTGATGCGCATGGTGGTCACCGACGGCACCGGCAAGAAGGCCAACGTGGCGGGCTACGAGGTCGGCGGCAAAACCGGCACCGCCGAGAAGGCCGTAAACGGTTCCTACAAGAAGAAGGCGGTATTGTCCTCCTTCGTCGGGGCCTTCCCCATGGACAACCCGCGCTACGTCGTGCTGGTCAGCATCGACGAGCCGCAGGGCACCAAGGAAACCTGGGGCTTCATCACCGCCGGCTGGAACGCGACGCCGGTGGCCGGGCGCATCATCGCCCAGGTCGCCCCGCTGATGGGATTGCTGCCCAAGACGGTGCCGCCGGTGCCGTCCCAGGGCGTAAAGGGCTTCGTCGCTGGAACCGGGAGCAAAGATCTTGGCGCGGTTGACTGACCTTCTGCCCGGCGTCGCCGTGGCCGCCAATCCCGAGATCGCAGGCCTGACCTGCGATTCGCGGAAGGTCGCGCCCGGCATGCTGTTCGCCGCCCTGCCGGGCGCGAAGGCGGATGGCCGCTCGTTCATCGCCCAGGCCGTCGCGCAGGGCGCCGCCGCCATCCTGGCGCCCGAGGGCACCAAAATTGACACGGGCGCGGTGCCCATGGTCTGCGTCGCCAATGCCCGCCTGGCCTTTGCCCGCGCGGCGGCCGCCTTTCATGCCGCGCAGCCGGCGGTCATGGCCGCCGTCACCGGCACCAACGGCAAGACCTCGACCGTTTCCTTTGCCCGCCAGTTGTGGGCGGCGCTGGGCCACAAGGCCGCCAGCCTGGGCACCTTGGGCATCCAGGCCGAGGGCTGGCCGGCGCGCGCCAGCCTGACCACGCCCGATCCGGTGGACCTGCATGGAGCGCTGGCCGAACTGGCCGCCGCCGGCATCACCCACGCCGCCATGGAGGCGTCCAGCCACGGCCTGGACCAGTACCGCCTGGACGGCGTGGCGCTGAAGGCCGCCGCCTTCACCAACCTGACCCGCGACCACCTGGACTATCACGCCGACATGGAAGCCTATGCGGCCGCCAAGCTGCGCCTGTTCGCCGAGGTGCTGCCGGCCGACGGCGCGGCGGTGATCAATGCCGACAGCGACATGGCCGGCGAGATCGAAGCCGTCGCCCGCCGCCGGGGCCAGCGCCTGCTGCGCTATGGCCGCCAGGGCGCCGAGCTGCGGCTGGCGGAATGCCGCCCCGAGCCGCAGGGCCAGCACCTGACGCTGGAGCTGCTGGGCCGCATCCACACCGTCCGCCTGCCGCTGGCCGGCACCTTCCAGGCCGCCAACGCCCTGGCCGCGCTGGGGCTGGTGATCGGCTGCGGCGCCGACGTGGACGCCGCCGTGGCGGCGCTGGGCGGGCTTGACGGCGTGCCCGGCCGCCTGCAACAGGTGGCCCGGACCGCCGCCGGCGCGCCCGTCTACGTGGATTACGCCCACACCCCCGACGCCCTGGGGACGGTGCTGACGGCGCTGCGCCCCCATGCCAGCGGCCGGTTGATCGTGGTGTTCGGCTGCGGCGGCGACCGCGACCCCGGCAAGCGCCCGCAGATGGGCGCCATCGCCGCCGCCCAGGCCGACCTGGCCATCGTCACCGACGACAATCCGCGCGGCGAGGACCCGGCCCTGATCCGCCGCGCCATCCTGGCCGCCTGCCCCGGCGCCGCCGAGATCGCCGACCGCGCCGCCGCCATCGGCGCCGCCGTGGCCCAGGCCCGGGCCGGCGACGTGGTGGTGGTGGCCGGCAAGGGCCACGAGACCGGACAAACCATCGGCGGCGTCGTGCTGCCGTTCAACGACGCGGAAGAGGCCGTCAAGGCCGTGCGAGGTGCCCGATGAGCGTTCTGTGGACTGCCGCCCAGGCCCAGGCCGCCACCGGCGGCACCCTGATGGGGGCCGCCGACTGGAGAGCCGCCGGCGTCTCGATCGATTCGCGCAGCGTCAACGCGGGCGATCTGTTCATCGCCCTGGCCGGCCCCAACCATGACGGCCACGACTATGTCCAGGCCGCCATCGCGGCCGGCGCCGCCTGCGCCCTGGTGCACAAGGTGCCGGCCGGCTGCGAGGGGCTGCCGCTGCTGCTGGTGGACGACACCATGGCCGGGCTGGAAGCGCTGGGCCGCGCCGCCCGCGACCGCAGCGCCGCCCGCATCGTCGCCGTCACCGGCAGCGTCGGCAAGACCGGCACCAAGGAAATACTGGCCCTGTGCCTGGCGGCCCAGGGGCCGACCCACTGGTCGGTCGGCAGCTTCAACAACCACTGGGGCGTGCCGCTGAGCCTGGCCCGCATGCCGGCCGGGTCGCGCTTCGCGGTGTTCGAGCTGGGCATGAACCACCCGGGCGAGATCACCCCGCTGGTGGCCATGGTCCGCCCGCACGTGGCCATCGTCACCACGGTGGAACTGGTCCATGCCGGCCATTTCGCCAATGTGGAGGAAATCGCCGACGCCAAGGCGGAGATCTTCACCGGCGTCGAGCCGGGCGGCGTCGCCGTGCTGAACCGCGACAACCGCCACTTCCGCCATCTGGCCGAGGCCGCCCGCGCGGCCCACGTGGACCGCATCCTGACCTTCGGCAGCCATATTGACGCCGATGCCCGCCTGCTCGACTGCGCCGTCGATCCGCAGGAGACCGCCGTGTTCGCCCTGCTGCGCGACAAGGCGGTGTCCTACCGCATCGGCGTGCCCGGGCTGCACTGGGCCATGAACTCGCTGGCCGCGCTGCTGGCCATCGGCGCGCTGGACGCCGAGGCCGACGCCGCCGCCCGCACGCTGGCGGCGATGACGCCGCCCAAGGGACGCGGCGAACGCCACCGCATCGCGGTGTCCGGCGGCACCGCCGAACTGATCGACGAAAGCTACAACGCCAGCCCCGTCAGCATGAAGGCGGCCATAGCCACCCTGGCCGCCGCCCGCCCGGGCAAGGGCGGCCGCCGCATCGCGGTGCTGGGCGACATGCTGGAGTTGGGCGATGACGCCGCATCCTTGCATGCCGGCCTTGCCGAAGCGGTGGTGGCCTGGAACATCGATGTGGTGCATACCGCCGGTCCGCAATCGGCCCACTTGCGCGATGCGCTGCCGGCCGACCGGCGCGGCGCGCACGCCGACAATTCCGAACAGTTGGCGCCGCTGGTGAAGGCCGGCCTTCGCGCCGGCGACGTGGTGATGGTGAAGGGTTCGGCGGGCAGCCGCATGGGCCGCGTGGTCAAGGCTTTGCAGGAAGGGGCCTAAGGGGAATGCTTTACAATCTGCTCTATCCCCTCGCCGACGAGATTGCCCTGTTCAATCTCTTCAAGTACCTGACCTTCCGCACCGGCGGCGCGGTGATCACGGCGCTGATCGTGTCGTTCGTCATCGGCCCGGGCCTGATCCGCTGGCTGCGCAAATGGCAAAAGCAGGGCCAGCCCATCCGCGCCGACGGCCCCGAATCGCACCTGCTGACCAAGAAGGGCACGCCCACCATGGGCGGCTTTCTCATTCTGATCGCGCTCAGCGTCGCCACCCTGCTGTGGGCCGACCTGCGCAGCCATTACGTCTGGATCGTCCTGATGGTGACGCTGGGCTATGGCGGCATCGGCTTCATGGACGACTTCCTGAAGGTGTCCAAGAAGAACCCCAAGGGCCTGCCCGGCAAGCTCAAGCTGGTGGGCCAGATCGGCATCGCCCTGATCGCGGCGGGCTGGATCTACGCCATCCAGCGCGAGCCCATGGCCGGCGCCCTGGCGGTGCCGTTCCTGAAATCCGTGCTGATCCAACTGGGGTGGTTCTTCATCCCCTTCGCCGTGTTCGTGATCATCGGCGCCTCGAACGCCGTCAACCTGACCGACGGCCTGGACGGCCTGGCGATCGTGCCGGTGATGATCGCGGGGTCGGTGTTCGCGCTGATCAGCTATCTGGTCGGCCATGCGGTGTTCGCCAACTATCTGCAGATCCACTACGTGCCCGGCTCGGGCGAGCTGGCGGTGTTCTGCGGCGCGCTGGTCGGCGCGGGCCTGGGCTTTTTGTGGTTCAACGCGCCGCCGGCCATGGTGTTCATGGGCGACACCGGGTCGCTGTCCATGGGCGGCGCGCTGGGCGCCGTGTCGGTGGTGACCAAGCACGAGCTGGTGCTGGCCATCGTCGGCGGCCTGTTCGTCCTCGAGACCGTCTCGGTGATCGTCCAGGTTGCCAGCTTCAAGCTGACCGGCAAGCGGGTGTTCCGCATGGCGCCGCTGCACCACCACTTCGAAAAGAAGGGCTGGGCCGAACCCACCGTGGTGATCCGCTTCTGGATCATCGCCGGCATCCTGGCTCTGGTGGGCCTGTCCACCCTGAAACTGCGCTGAGGCCCCGGTCATGATCACCGTCCCCTCGCTCGGCGGCAAGAATGTGCTGGTCATGGGCCTCGGCAAGTCCGGGACCGCCACCGCGCGCGCCCTGGCGACCGGCGGTGCCCGCGTGACCGCCTGGGACGACGGCGAGGCGGCGCGCAAGGCCGCCGCCGAGGCCGGGGTGACCGTGGCCGCGCCGGCCCTCGACGGTGTGGATCTGGTGGTGTGGTCGCCCGGCATTCCCCACACCCACCCCGCCGACAAGGCGCACCCGCTGGCCGCGAGTGCGCGCGCCGCCGGCATTCCGCTGGTGTGCGACGTCGAATTGCTGGCCCGCGCCAAGCCCGCCAATCCCATGCTGGCGGTGACCGGCACCAACGGCAAGAGCACCACCACCACCCTGCTGGCCCACGTGCTGGCCGAGGGCGGGCGCAGTGTGGCGGCCGGCGGCAATCTGGGCACGGCGGCGCTGGACATGGCCGACCTGGACGCCCAGGGCCGCTATGTGCTGGAGCTGTCCAGCTATCAGTTGGAACTGGTGGACACCCTGGCGCTGAGCGCGGCCGTGCTGCTCAACATCACCCCCGACCATCTGGGCCGCCACGGCGGCATGGACGGCTATGTGGCGGCCAAGCGCCGCCTGTTCGACCGCCTGCGCCCCGGCGGCACCGCCGTCATCGGCGTGGATGACGATCATTGCGAGGCCATGGCGGCCGAGCTGGAGCGCAGCGGCCTCGACGTGGTCCGCATCTCGGCCGAGCAGACCCTGGCCCAGGGCGTGTCCGCCGCCGACGGCATCCTGCGCATGGACGGCGTTCCGGTCACCGACCTGCGCGCCATCGCCCGCCTGCCCGGCCGCCACAACTGGCAGAATGCCTGCGCCGCCTTTGCCCTGGCCCGCGCCGACGGCATGGAGGCAGCGGCCATCGCCGCCGCCCTGGCCAGCTATCCCGGTCTGGCCCACCGCCAGGAGACGGTGGGAACGGTGCGCGGCGTCACCTACATCAACGATTCCAAGGCCACCAACGCCGACGCCACCGAAAAGGCGCTGGTTTGCTACGAGAACATCCACTGGATCTTGGGCGGCCAGCCCAAGGAAGGCGGCATCGACAGCCTGGTGTGCCATTTCGACCGCATCAAGCACGCCTATCTGATCGGCGACGCCGCCGACGCCTTCGCCCAGGTGCTGGAGGGGCGCGTGCCCTACACCCGGTGCGGTTCGCTGCTGATGGCGGTGACCAAGGCCGCCGCCACCGCCGAGGCCGGCGAGGTGGTGCTGCTCAGCCCCGCCTGCGCGTCGTGGGACCAGTTCAAGAGCTTCGAGCATCGCGGCGAGGTCTTCCGCCAATTGGTGGAGGCGCAGCGATGAACTTCGGACGCACCGACACCTCCGTGATGGGGCGCCCGCTGCGCGCCCGCGCGGCTAGCGCATCGAACGGCCAGCGCCCCGCCGCGAACGCGGAGGTGCGCGCATGAACTTCGGACGCACCGATACCTCCGTGATGGGGCGCTGGTGGTGGACGGTGGACCGCTGGACCATCGCCGCGCTGTTCCTGCTGGCCGGCATCGGGCTGTTGCTGACCATGGCGGCCAGCCCGGCGGTGGCCGACCGTATCGGCGCCGATTCCTTCCACTTTATCCGCCGCCAGTTCATCTTCCTGGCCCCCGCGTTGGTGGTGATGATCGGCGTGTCGCTGCTGTCGCCCAAGCAGGTGCGCCGCCTGGGCGTGATCGGCTTCGGCGGCTGCGTGGTGCTCCTGATCGCCGTGCTGTTCGTCGGCCCCGAGGTCAAGGGCGCCACCCGCTGGATCAACATCGCCGGCATTTCCGTGCAGCCGTCGGAATTCGCCAAGCCGACCTTTGCCGTCATCGCCGCCTGGATGTTCGCGGAAAGCCGCCTGAACCCCGGCTTCCCCGGCAAGGCGATTGCCACCGCGCTGTTCGTGCTGACCGCCTTTTTGCTGCTGCGCCAGCCCGACGTGGGACAGACCCTGATCATCTCCGCCGTGTGGGGGGCGCAGTTCTTCCTGGCCGGCCTGCCCATGATCCTGGTGCTGGGCCTGATCGTGCTGGGCGTCGTCGGCGGCATCGGCGCCTATTTCGCCTTCGATCACGTGCAGTCGCGCATCGACCGCTTCCTGGACCCGTCGGCGGGCGACGCCTATCAGGTCATGACCGCGCTCAACGCCTTCAAGAATGGCGGCCTGTTCGGGCGCGGCCCGGGCGAGGGCCGGGTCAAGCTGGTGCTGCCCGACGCCCATACCGACTTCATCCTGGCCGTGGCCGGCGAGGAATTCGGCATCGCCCTGTGCCTGGTGGTGGTGGCGCTTTTCGCCTTCATCGTGCTGCGCGGCTTCTCGCGCCTGATGAAGGAGGAAAACCTGTTCGTGGTGCTGGCCACCGCCGGCCTGCTGGTGCAGTTCGGCCTGCAGGCCATCATCAACATGGCCTCCACCCTGCGCCTGATGCCGACCAAGGGCATGACGCTGCCGTTCATCAGCTACGGCGGCTCGTCCATGCTGGCGCTGGCGCTGGGCATGGGCATGGTGCTGGCCCTGACCCGCACCCGCTATGGCGCGGAGGGCACCGAACGATGAGCGGCTCGCTGATCCTTCTCGCGGCCGGCGGCACCGGCGGCCACGTCTTCCCGGCCGAAGCGCTGGCCAGCGCGCTGATGGAGCGCGGCCACCGCCTGGGGCTGGTCACCGACCGCCGCGGCCATGCCTATGGCGGCACGCTGGGGTCGGTGGAAACCTTCCGCATCGCCGCCGGCGGCATCGCCGGGCGCGGCGTGCTGTCCAAGGTGCGCGCGGTGGCCGAACTGGGCGTCGGCGTCATCCAGGCGCGCAGCCTGCTCAAGCGGCTGGCGCCGGCAGCCGTGGTGGGCTTCGGCGGCTACGCCTCGGTGCCCACCATGGTGGCGGCCACCTGGCTGGGCATCCCCACCGCCATCCACGAACAGAATGCCGTGCTGGGCCGCGCCAACCGGCTGTTGGCCGGCCGCGTCGGCCGCATCGCCACGTCCTATGCCAACGTGCTGCACATCGACCCGGCGTGGCGCGCCAAGATCAGCCACACCGGCATGCCGGTGCGCGCCGCCATCGCGCGCCTGCGCGACGCGCCCTATCCGGCATTGGGCGACAGCGGTCCCATCCGCCTGCTGGTGCTGGGCGGCAGCCAGGGCGCGCGCATCCTGTCCGAGGTGATCCCGGCGGCGCTGGCCGCCCTGCCCGAGGCCGTCCGCACCCGCCTGCAGGTCGCGCAGCAATGCCGCCCCGAGGATCTGGAGATGGTGCGCGCCGCCTATGCCGGCACCGGCATCGACGCCACGCTGGACAGCTTCTTCGCCGACGTGCCCGAACGCATGAGCCAGGCCCATCTGGTCATCGCCCGCTCGGGCGCCTCGACGGTCGCGGAACTGACCGCGCTGGGGCGGCCTGCCATCTTGGTGCCATATCCCCATGCCATAGACGACCACCAGACCGCCAATGCCCGCGCGGTCGACGAGGCCGGCGGCGCGTGGCTGATGCCCCAGCCCGCCTTCACGTCGGACGCGCTGGCCGGCCGTCTGGACTCTCTTTTCACCCAGCCCGGCACTCTGGCCCGGGCGGCGGGGTGCGCCCGCGCGGCCGGCAGGCCCGACGCGGCGGCGCTGCTCGCCGACCTGGTTGCGGCCTTGCCGGGCGTCCACAAGGAGCAACTGGCATGAGGACGATGCCGCTTTCCATCGGCACCATCCATTTCGTCGGCATCGGCGGCATCGGCATGTCAGGCATCGCCGAGATCCTGGTCAACCTGGGCTATGCGGTCCAGGGATCGGACATCGCCGACAATTACAACGTGGCGCGCCTGCGCAAGAAGGGCGTGACCGTTCACGTCGGCCACGCCGCCGACAATCTGGGCGATGCCCGCGTCGTCGTGGTGTCCTCGGCCGTCAAGCCCGACAACCCCGAACTGGTGGCCGCCCGCGCCAAGCTGGTGCCGGTGGTCCGCCGCGCCGAAATGCTGGCCGAGCTGATGCGCCTCAAGCACGCCATCGCCATCGGCGGCACCCACGGCAAGACCACCACCACCTCGATGATCGCCGCCCTGCTGGACACCGCCAGCCTGGACCCCACCGTGATCAACGGCGGCATCATCAATGCCTATGGCACCAACGCCCGGCTGGGCGCCGGCGAATGGATGGTGGTCGAGGCCGACGAATCGGACGGCACCTTCACCAAGCTGCCGGCCACCGCCGTGGTGGTCACCAACATCGACCCCGAGCACATGGACCATTACGGGTCCTTCGACCGGCTGCGCGACGCCTTCCGCACCTTCGTCGAGAACATCCCGTTCTATGGCTTCGCCGCGCTGTGCATCGACCATCCCGAGGTGCAGGCGCTGATCGCGCGGGTGCCCGACCGCAAGATCGTCACCTACGGCTTCTCGCCCCAGGCGCTGATCCGCGCCACCAACGTGCGCATCGGCCCCGGCGGGGCGCGCTATGACGTGGTGATCACCGACCGCGTGACCGGCAAGACCCGCATCATCGACGACTTGCGCCTGCCCATGTACGGCGAGCACAACGTCGCCAACTCGCTGGCCGCCGTGGCGGTGGCGCACGAGCTGGGCCTGCCCAACGACATCGTGCGCAACGCGCTGGGCAACTTCGCCGGCGTCAAGCGCCGCTTCACCAAGACCGGCGAAGCGCGCGGCATCACCGTGATCGACGATTACGGCCACCACCCGGTCGAGATCGCCGCCGTGCTGAAGGCGGCGCGCTCCGCCACCACCGGCAGCGTCATCGCCGTGGTGCAGCCGCACCGCTATTCCCGCCTGCAATCCCTGTTCGCGGAATTCTGCACCTGCTTCAACGACGCCGACACGGTGGTGGTCGCCGACGTCTATGCGGCCGGCGAACAGCCCATCGAGGGCATCGACAAGGACGGCCTGGTGAAGGGGTTGCAGGAACACGGCCACCGCCATGTGGCGGCGCTGCCCGATCCCAAGGCGCTGGCGGCGCTGGTGGGCGAGATTGCGCGCCCCGGCGACTTCGTGGTGTGCCTGGGCGCCGGCAACGTGACCCAGTGGGCGCACGCCCTGCCGGCCGAACTGGACAAGCTGGAGGGGGGCCAGTGATGAACGCCCTGCGCCAGGACCACTGGGCGGATGCCCTGCCACCGGTGCGCGGCCGCATCAGCCGCGACGCGCCGCTGGGCGGGCTGACCTGGTTCCGCGTGGGCGGTCCGGCGGAGGTGCTGTTCCGTCCGGCCGACACCGAGGACCTGGCTCAGTTCCTGGCCGCCCTGCCGGCGGAAGTGCCCGTCACCGTGATCGGCGTCGGCTCGAACCTTCTGGTGCGCGACGGCGGCGTGCCGGGCGTGGTGGTGCGCATGGCCGGCCCGTTCGCCGCCATCGTCGTGGACGGCGCAAGCGTCACCGCCGGGGCCGCCGCCCTGGACCTGACGGTGGCCATGACCGCGCTGGAGGCCGGCATCGGCGGGCTGGAATTCCTGTCGGGCGTGCCCGGCACCATCGGTGGTGCGCTGCGCATGAACGCCGGCGCCTTCGGCGGCGAGATGAAGGACGTGACCGTGTCGGCCCAGGCGGTGGACCGCCAAGGCCGCCTGCATGAGCTGGGGCCGGAACAGTTGGGCTTCGCCTATCGCCATTGCGCCGTGCCCGAGGATTTCATCTTCACCCGCGCCGTGCTGCGCGGGGCCGCGGCCGACGCCGACACCATCGCCGCCCGCATGGCGGAAATCCGCAACGCGCGCGAGGCCAGCCAGCCGACCCGCACCCGCACCGGCGGCTCCACCTTCGCAAACCCTGGCGGCGCCAAGGCGTGGGAGCTGATCGACAAGGCCGGCTGCCGCGGCCTCAGCCTGGGCGGCGCCCAGGTCAGCGAGAAGCACTGCAATTTCCTGATCAACACCGGCGACGCCACCGCCGCCGACATCGAGGATCTGGGCGAGGAGGTCCGCCGCCGCGTGCGCGAGACCTCGGGCATCGAACTGCGTTGGGAAATCCGCCGTATCGGCGTCAGGGAGCAAAAGCAATGAAGCGCGTGACGGTTCTGATGGGCGGGGCCTCGACCGAGCGCGAGGTGTCGCTGAACTCCGGCAAGGCCGCCGCCAAGGCGTTGGGCGAGGCGGGCTATGCGGTGACCGTGCTGGACGTGGGCCGCGACCCGGGCGATCTGGTGCGCGAGCTGGCGGCAAGCAAGCCCGACGTGGTGTTCAACGCGCTGCACGGCCGCTTCGGCGAGGACGGCTGCATCCAGGGCGTGCTGAACCTGCTGGGCATCCCCTATACCCATTCCGGCCTGCTGGCCTCGGCCGCCGCCATGGACAAGGCGTTCGCCCGCCGCCTGTTCGAACAGGCCGGCATCCCGGTGGCCCGGGGCGAGGTGGTGCGGAAGGGCCAGGCCACCACCATCCCGCGCCCGCACGTGGTCAAGCCGCTGAACGAAGGCTCCTCGGTCGGCGTCTACATCCTGCACGAGGGCGACAACCGCGACCCGCTCGCCGACTGGCCGTTCGATTCCGACGAGGTGCTGGTCGAGGAATTCATCCCCGGCCGCGAGCTGACCGCCGCCGTGATGGGCGACCGCGCGCTGGGCGTGCTGGAAATCACCTCGGACCGCGGCTGGTACGATTACGAGGCCAAGTACGCCCCCGGCGGCTCGCGCCACATCTTCCCCGCCCCCATTCCCCAGGCCGATTACGACGAGGCCGGCCGGCTGGCGCTGGCCGCCCATCGGGTGCTGGGCTGCCGGGGCGTGTCGCGCGCCGACCTGCGCTACGACGACACCCGCCCGGGCGAAAAGCCCCGGCTGGTGGTGCTGGAGGTCAATACCCAGCCCGGCATGACGGCCACCTCGCTGGTGCCCGACATCGCCGGACAGGTGGGCATCAGCTTCCCCGAGCTGGTGCGCTGGATGGTGGAGAACGCCAGATGCGACGCCTGAACAGCAGCGACATCGTCGTCACCGCCGATGACCGCATCGCCTCGTCGGGCCATGCGGTGCACCGCAAGCATGCGCGCCCGGCCGCCGACCCGCGCGCGGCGGGCGAGCCGCGTCCGCGCATGGCCAAGAGCAAGGGCAAGATCAAGCGCAAGCTGCCGCGCCTGCGGCTGTCGGCGCTGCAGAAGCTGGCGACCGGCGGCGTCGCCGTGACCGCGCTGGTGGTGGGCGGCGCCGTGCTGTGGCATTCCGGCATCGTCCAGCGGACCACCCACGACGCCGTGGCCGGCATGCTGAACATGACCGCCCAGGCCGGCTTCCGCATCGAGGAGGTCACCATCTCGGGGCGCGGCCGCACCGGCATGGACGAGATCGCCGCCGCCATCGGCCTGCGCCACGGCGCGCCCATCCTGGCGCTGGATTTGGACCTGGTGAAGGACCGGCTCGAGGCCATCCCCTCGGTGAAGGTGGCCGCCGTCGAGCGCCGCCTGCCCGGCGCGCTGCACCTGGCCATCGTCGAGCGCACTCCGGTCGCCATCTGGCAGAACAACGGCGCCCACACCCTGGTGGACCGCGAGGGCCACATGATCCCCGGCTCCATCGCCGGCTACGAGGATCTGCCGCTGGTGGTGGGCGACGGCGCCGGCGTGCGCGCCGACGAATTGCTGACCATGCTGGCCGCCGAACCCGAGCTGGCCGTCCGCGTCAAGGCGGCAATCCGCGTCGCCAACCGCCGCTGGAACCTGATGCTGGACGACCCCCAGCACGGGCTTGAGGTGCGGCTGCCGGAAGACGGCGCCCAGGACGCCTGGCACCGGCTGGCCCAGTTGGAAAAGACCAAGGGAGTGACCAACCGTCAGGTCAGCATGATCGATCTGCGCACGCCCGACCGCATGGTGCTCAAGACCGAGCGCCCGACCAGCGCGGCCGAACGGCGCAAGGATAACGGCGCCTGACACGGACGCCGGTTGAACGGCGCCACCGGCGTCAGGGATGAATTGTCGCAACGCGGCGCAGCGGCGCCGCCACAGGGGGATCGAGGGGAATGCGTAACGGACTGATCGCCGCGCTGGACGTGGGCAGCACCAAGGTGTGCTGCTTCATCGCGCGCGTCCAGGACGATGGCACGCCCCGCATCGTCGGCATCGGCCATCAGGTGGCGCGCGGCATGCGCGGCGGCGCCGTGGTGGACATGGAGGAGCTGGAACACTCCATCCGCGCGTCGGTCGAGGCCGCCGAGGACATGGCCGGCGAACGCATCAAGGCGGTGGTGGTCAACGTTTCCGGCGGCGCGCCGCTGTCGGCCAACGTCAAGGTCGAGGTGTCGATGAACGGCCACGCCGTCAACGAGGCCGACATCCGCCGCATGCTGGACCACGGCCGCGCCCACCACGAAAGCGCCGACCGCGAGCTGATCCACGCCATCCCGGTGGATTACACCATCGACGGCAACGAGGGGATCAAGGACCCGCGCGGCATGTATGGCGAACGCCTGGGCGTCGCCATCCACGTCATTTCGGCCGGGGTCGGCCCGGTGCGCAACCTGCAGACCGTGGTCCACCGCTGCCACCTGGACATCGAGGCGCGCGTGGTCAGCCCCTATGCCTCGGGCCTGGCCTGCCTGGTGGACGACGAAAAGGAATTGGGCGTCACCTGCATCGACATGGGCGGCGGCACCACCTCGCTGGCGGTGTTCCTGGCCGGCCAACTGGTGCACACCGACGTCATTCCGGTCGGCGGCCATCACGTCACCAACGACATCGCCCGCGGCCTGTCCACGCCGCTCTCCTACGCCGAGCGCATGAAGACGCTGTACGGCAGCGCCATCCCGTCGCCGGCCGACGACCGCGAGATGCTGAAGGTCCCGCTGGTGGGCGAGGACGAGGACGGCGCCTCGAACCAGGTGCCGCGCTCCATGCTGATCCAGATCATCCAGCCCCGGCTGGAGGAAACCTTCGAACTGGTGCGCTCGCACCTGGAGCAAGGCGGCTTCGACAAGCTGGCCGGGCGCCGCGTGGTGCTGACCGGCGGCGCCAGCCAGATGCAGGGCGTGCGCGACCTTGCCGGACTGGTTCTCGACAAGCAGGTGCGGCTGGGCCGCCCTGTGGGGTTCCAAGGACTGCCAGAAGCCACGGGTGGTCCGGCTTTTTCCACCTGCGGCGGCCTGATCCGCTATGCGCTGGCGCACACCCCGCCCTCGGGCCGGGGCAAGCGCGCCAGCGCCGGCGAGGGCGGCGGCTCGCGGCTGGGAAAGCTGGGAAGCTGGCTAAAGAGTAATTTTTAACAATAAAAACAACGGACTACTCCATCATCGGCCGCAACAAGAAACGGCCCACAGCGCGGAGGGTACACAATGCTCAACTTTCTTCCGGGTTCGCCCGCTGAACTGAAGCCCAAGATCACCGTCATCGGCGTCGGCGGCGCCGGCGGCAACGCGGTCAACAACATGATCGCGTCGAAGCTCGAGGGCGTGGAATTCATCGTCGCCAACACCGACGCCCAGGCCATCACCCAGTCGCGCACCGAGCGCCGGGTGCAGCTTGGCACCGTGGTGACCCAAGGGCTGGGCGCCGGTTCGCGCCCCGACATCGGCCGCGCCGCCGCCGAGGAAAGCCTGGAAGAGATCGTCGCCCAGATCGGTGGCGCCAACATGGTGTTCATCACCGCCGGCATGGGCGGCGGCACCGGCTCGGGCGCAGCCCCGGTGATCGCCCGCGCCGCCCGCGACCAGGGCATCCTGACCGTAGGCGTGGTGACCAAGCCCTTCCACTTCGAGGGCGCGCACCGCATGCGCACCGCCGAGGGCGCCATCGAGGAGCTGTCGCAGTACGTCGATACCCTGCTGATCATCCCCAACCAGAACCTGTTCCGCGTCGCCACCGAGCGCACCACCTTCGCCGACGCCTTCAAGATGGCCGACGACGTGCTGTATTCGGGCGTGCGCGGCGTCACCGACCTGATGGTGATGCCCGGCCTGATCAACCTGGATTTCGCCGACATCCGCACGGTGATGAGCGAGATGGGCAAGGCCATGATGGGCACCGGCGAGGCCGAGGGCGAAAAGCGCGCCATCGCCGCCGCCGAGGCCGCCATCAGCAACCCGCTGCTGGACGACGCCAGCATGAAGGGCGCCAAGGGGGTGCTGATCAACATCACCGGCGGCATGGACATGACCCTGTTCGAGGTGGACGAGGCCGCCAACCGCATCCGCGACGAGGTCGACTCGGACGCCAACATCATCTTCGGCTCGACCTTCGACGAAAAGCTGAACGGCAAGATGCGCGTGTCCGTGGTCGCCACCGGCATCGCCTCGGAAGCGGCCGCCCAGCCCAAGCCGACGGTGATCAGCCTGGCCACCACCCAGCCGGCCCCGGCCCAGATCCGCACCGCCCCGGCCGCCGCCCAGCCGACGTTCCGCCCCACCGTGGTGACCTCGCAGGCCGCCCCGGCCATGGAGGCCGTGGCCCGCACCGCCACCGCCCCGCTGGCCGGCATGGCCGCCGCCGCGCAGGTCAAGACCGCGCCGGTGCTGCCCGCCCTGGACGAACCGGCCGAGCAGCCGGCCGCCCGTGTAGAGCACCGCCTGGAGCGCCCCGAGCCGCGCATGGAGCGGTCCGACGTCCGCATGGAGCCGACCATGGCCCGTCCGGCCGCCGGGCTGGGCATCGAGGACGAGCCGGGCCACCGCGAGCCGACCTTCCGCACCGAGCCGGACATGACCCCGCGCGCCCAGCAGCCCGCCATGCCGCCCCGTTCGGCCCAGCCGGACATGGCGTCGCTGTCGCGCGCCGTGGCCGACATCACCGAGGCCGAGCAGGTGCGCCAGGCCCCGCAGGTGCGCCAGCCCGAGCCGGAGCCGCGCCGCATGGGCGGTCTGTTCGACCTGCTGCGCCGTCCGGCCCGCCACGCCCAGCAGGCCCAGGCCCACGAACCGGCCCAGCCGGCCGCCCCGGCCCCGCAGCCGTCGCAGCCGCGCATGGCGCCCCGTGGCGAACCCACGGTCAGCCGTGCCTCCGAGGACCTGGACATCCCCGCCTTCCTGCGTCGTCAGGCCAACTGACGCGCCCGTGAAGACGGATACGCCGCGCTGATTTCCAACTTGGGGTCCGGCCCTGCCACGGCCGGCCGGACCCCGCACTTTCCTTGGGCTTTGGCCCAATGCTGCGGTGTAACAAAGCGAAACAATGATTGATTTGAGTGGTTGTCCGTGGGGCGGTAGAACAACACCATCGAAACAAGGCCCTGGGACGGCCAAGCGGGCCGAAGCCTGCGCCACCCAGAGGTAAGGATGGGGTGAAGTCGTGAAGTTCTCCAAGTCCGACAAGGTCGCCGCCTTCAAGCCCTCGCCCGAAATTTCCGAACACACCGTCATTCGTCAGCGGACCCTGAAGACCTCGATCGGCTGCACTGGCGTCGGCCTGCATTCGGGCGCCAAGGTCACCATGGTCCTGCACCCCGCCGAAGCCGATTTCGGCATCCAGTTCAAGCGCACCGACATCGCCGGCCGCGGCGCCATCGTTCCCGCCCTGTGGTCGAACGTGGGCGACACCCGCATGAACACCTGCCTGGTCAACGATGCCGGCGTGCAGGTGGGCACCGTCGAACACCTGATGAGCGCGCTGGCCGGTTCCGGCATCGACAACTGCCTGATCGAGATCAACGGCGCCGAAGTGCCGGTGATGGACGGTTCGGCCGCGCCGTTCCTGTTCCTGATCGAATGCGCCGGCACCGTGGAGCAGGCCGCGCCCCGCCGTGCCATCCGCGTGCTCAAGCGCGTCACCGTCACCGACGGCGAGAAGATGGCGTCGCTGACCCCCGGCAACGGCTTCAGCCTGCATTTCGAGATCGATTTCGCCAGCGCGGCCATCTCGCGCCAGGAATTCTTCGTCAACCTGTCCCGGGGCAGCTTCAAGTCCGAGATCAGCCGTGCCCGCACCTTCGGCTTCGAGCAGGAAGTCGCCATGCTGCGCGCCCACGGCCTGGCCCGCGGCGGCTCGCTGGACAACGCGGTGGTGATCGACAGCACCGGCACCAAGGTGCTGAACGACGACGGCCTGCGCTACGGCGACGAGTTCGTGCGCCACAAGATCCTGGACGCGGTGGGCGACCTGTCGCTGGCCGGCGCCCCCATCGTCGGCGCCTTCCACGGCATCCGCTCGGGCCATGCGCTCAACAACCAGTTGCTGCGCGCCCTGTTCGCCGACCAGACCGCCTGGGCCTACACCACCATCGCGCCGGGTTCCGCCGCCGCCGGCGGCATGCCCGCCCTGGCCGCCCCCGCCCGCGAGGCGCTGGTGGTCAACGGCTGACCGCCCCGCCTTCACCGGCCTCGTGAACGATCCAACGCCCCGCCTTCCCCGGAAGGCGGGGCGTTTTCTTTGGACCGCCCCCTTTCGGGCCGCCCCCGCGCGAGAAGGGGGAATACCCCTTGCCCTCTTCCCCTGCTTCCCGCTCGTGGTATAGTCGCCGCCACCAGGGATACCGCGTTGGCCCAAGGATCTTCATGACCGTTTTCGTCTCCGCCCTTCGCCGTTCGCGTCTTGGCCTGCTGGCCCTGACTGTCGCCGCCGCTCTGGCCGCCTGTTCCGAAAAGAAGGACGAGTATGTGGAGCGCCCGGTGGAGGAGCTCTACAACGAGGCGATGGACCTCATCGACAAGAACGAATACCAGCGCGCCGCCAAGGCCTTCGAGGAGGTCGAGCGCCAGCACCCCTATTCGGTGTGGGCGACCAAGGCGCAGCTGATGGCGGCCTATGCGCTGTACGAGCGCAACAAGTACGACGACGCGCTGATCCAGTTGGACCGCTTCATCCAGTTGCACCCCGGCAACCGGGACGCCCCCTACGCCTATTACCTCAAGGCGCTGTGCTATTACGAGCAGATCACCGACGTTCGCCGCGATCAGAAGATGACCGAAATGGCGATGAAAAGCCTGCAGGAGGTGATCGACCGCTTCCCCGCCAGCACCTATGCCAAGGACGCCCGCCTCAAGGTCGATCTGGCCCGCGACCACCTGGCCGGCAAGGAAATGGCCATCGGCCGCTACTACCAGGAAAAGAGCCAGTGGCTGGCCGCGCTGAACCGCTACAAGGTGGTGGTGGAGAGCTATCAGACCACCACCCACGTGGCCGAGGCGCTGCACCGCATGGTGGAGATCTACGTCACCCTGGGCCTGGACGAGGAAGCCAAGCGCACCGCCGCCGTGCTCGGCCACAATTTCCCCGGCAGCGACTGGTACGAGGACACTTTCAGCCTGGTCAAGACCAGCAGGAACGGGGCCTCGGAAGAGAAGTCGTCGGGCTGGCTGGGCCTGTGGTGAGCCGGCCATGCTGGTCTCGCTGTCGATCCGCGACGTCGTCCTGATCGAAAGGCTCGATCTGGGATTCGGCGCCGGCCTGTCGGTGTTCACCGGCGAAACCGGCGCGGGCAAGTCCATCTTGCTGGATTCGCTGTCGCTGGCGCTGGGCGCGCGGGCCGATTCCGGGTTGGTGCGCCATGGCGCGCCGCAATTGACGGTGATCGCCGAGTTCGACCCGCCGCCGTTCCATCCCGCCCGCGTGCTGCTGGCCGCGCAGGACGTGGACGCCACCGATGGCGCGCTGCTGCTGCGCCGCGTGGTCACCGCCGATGGCCGCTCGCGCGCCTATATCAACGATCAGGCGGTCAGCGTCGGCCTGCTGCGCAAGGTGGGGGACGAACTGGTGGAAATCCACGGCCAGTTCGAAAGCCACGGCCTGCTGGACCCCGCCACCCATCTGGGCGTTCTCGACGCCTTTGCCGGCTCGGCCGAGGCGCGGCGCGCCACCCGCGCCGCCTGGGATGCCTGGCGCCTGGCCGCCACGGCGCGCGCGCAGGCCGAGGACACCCTGAAGCGGGCGCGCGCCGAGGAAGAAGCCCTGCGTCACGCCCATGACGAGTTGCAGGCGCTGGACCCCAAGCCGGGCGAAGAAGCCGAGCTGGCGCAGAACCGCGCGCTCTTGCAGCACAGCGAAAAGCTGGTCGAGGCCATGAACGCGGCCATGGCCGCGCTGCGCCAGAAGGGCGAGGTGGAGGCTTCGTTGCGCACCGCCCAGCGCAACCTGGAGCGCGTCGCCGACCGGGCCGGGGGCAAGCTGGAGCCGGTGATCGCCGCCCTGGACCGCGCCGCCGTCGAGGCGGCCGAGGCGGTCGGCCTGCTGGAGCGGGTTTCCGCCGATATCGACCTGGACCCGCGCCACCTGGAAAAGGTGGAGGAGCGCCTGTTCGCATTGCGGGCCAGCGCGCGCAAGCATCTGGTGGAGGTGGACCAGTTGGCGGCGCTGAGGGCCGATCTGGCCGCCAAGCTGGCGGCGCTGGACGGCGGCGGCGACGATCTGGCCAAGCTGGCCCGCGCCGAGCAGGCCGCCCGCACCGCCTATGTGGAGGCCGCGCGTGCGCTGTCCAAGCGGCGCGCCGATGCCGCCGGCCGGCTGGACCAGGCGGTGGCGGCCGAATTGCCGCCGCTAAAGCTGGACAAGGCGCGGTTTTCCACCGCCGTCAAGACGCTGGACGAAGGCGCCTGGGGTCCCGACGGCCTGGACGGCGTGGAATTCCTGGTGTCCACCAATCCCGGCAGCCCGCCCTCGGGCCTGGGCAAGATCGCCTCGGGAGGCGAGTTGTCGCGCTTCATGCTGGCGCTGAAGGTGGTGCTGGCCCGCACCACGCCCACCCCCACCATCGTATTCGACGAGGTGGATTCCGGCATCGGCGGCGCCGTGGCGGCCGCCGTGGGCGACCGCCTGGCCCGCCTGGGCACCGATTTGCAGGTGCTGGTGGTCACCCATTCGCCCCAGGTGGCGGCACGCGGCCGCCAGCACTACAAGGTGTCCAAGCGCGAGGTCGAGGCCGGCAAGGTGGTGACCGGCGTCGAGGAACTGCCCCAGGACCACAGGCGCGAGGAAATCGCCCGCATGCTGGCCGGCGAAACCGTCACCGACCAGGCCCGCGCGGCCGCCGAAAGCCTGATGGCCTGACCGCCGCCGCCACCCGCGCGGCGGCGGCGCGGGTTACTCTCCGACCAGATCGCGATAGGCGTGCCACGACGCATGCGCGGCGATGGGCAGCGTCACCGCCAGGCCCACGAAGAACACCGCCACCCCCAGCATGCCCAGGCAGGCCAGCGTGGCCGCCCACCCGATCATGTTCATGCGGTTCAGCCATACCGCGCGCATGCTGGTGCGCATGGCGGTCAGCGCGCTGACGTCGCGGTCCAGCAGCATGGGCATGGACACCACCGATACGGCGAACACCGCCGCCGCCACCGCCCCGCCCACCAGCGTGCCGGTGATCAGGAAGGCCGCGCCCTGGGGCGCCAGCACCACTTGGCTGACGAACTCGTCCAGGGCCGGCGGGCGGCCGCCGAAGAACAGGGCGAAGATGATCATGGCCAACTGGAACCACACGAAGAAGGCCAGCAGCAGCACCAGACCCATGTCGGCCATCTGCCCGTTGCGCCCCAAGGCCGCCACGGCCTGGACCAGGGAGACATCCTCGCCGTTCTCGCGCCGGCGCGACACCTCGTACAGGCCGACGGCCAGGAATGGCGCCACCAGCATGAAGCCGGCGGCCAGCGGCAGGATCAGCGACCCCATGCCGAACCCGGCCAGCCCGAAGGTCATCAGCCAGCCCAGCAGCGCGAAGATGCTGCCATAGGCAAGGCCGATGCCGGGATGGGCGATGAAATCGCGAAAACCGCGCTCCAGCCAGGTGGCCGAACGCTCGAGCGACACAGGGTTCAGGCTGGGCAAGGGCGGCAGGTCCGCCAAAGCGGGACCGCTGGAATGGGCGGGCGGCGTGCGATGCATGAAGGCCTCCAATCCCGGAACCGAAGGGTGCGGATGCGGCCGGCCGCATTCGCTCGTGACGGTCGGCCCAGGCTACGCCCGCGAAACTCGCCCCCGCAATCCCGCGAAAGGATGGTCCCGCAAGGCCCGGCGCCCCATGCCGAGGTCCAGGGGGCCTTTTCGCCCGCGCCGCCGCTTCCCACGTAGCCAGAAGACGACATCGAATGGGGGTGTTTGGCGCATGCCCGAGAAAACCGTCCACCCGCGCGCTTCCGGCCGCCTGCGATCCATCGCCACGCTGGCCGTTCTGGCGGCCATCGCACTTGGCCTCTATGGCGCCACCCTCATGCGCTTCGGCGTGATGATGGGCGGCAGCCAATAGCTGCGGCGGACCGGCCCATGACTGCCGCCGCCCTGCCCCATCTGACGGCGGGCTTCAACGCCCTGGCGCTGGCGCTGATGCTGGGCGGCTTCGTGCTGATCCGGGGCGGCCGCCCCGACCTGCACCGGCGCATGATGCTGGGCGCGGTGGCGGCCAGCGCGCTTTTCCTGGCGGCCTATCTGGCCCACCACGCCGTCAATCCCATTTCCGCCTTTCCCGGCTCGGACGCGGCGCGGCCGTTCTATTACGCGCTGCTGGTCAGCCACGTGGTGCTGGCCGCGCTGGTCACCCCCATGGTGGGCGTGACCCTGTGGCGGGCGTGGCGCGGCCGCTGGGCGCCCCATCGTGGGCTGGCGCGCTGGACGCTGCCGCTGTGGCTGTATGTCAGCGTCACCGGAATCCTTGTGTACCTGCTGCTCTATCACGTCACCATCTGACGGAGGCCGCCATGACCTTGCGGCAAAGCCTGGAACTGATGAAGCTGCGCATCGCCCTGATGATCGCGGCCACGGCGGTCACCGGCTATGGCGCGGTGGCCGAGCGCATCAACCCCCTTCATGCCGCCCTGCTGGGCATCAGTATGGTGTTGGGGTCGGGGGCGTCGGCGGTGTTCAACCACGTGTGGGACCGCGACATCGACCGGCTGATGAAGCGCACCATGCACCGCCCGCTGGCCGCCGGGCTGACCGCGCCGGGGCCGGCGCTGGCGCTGGCGGCGGCGCTGATGGCCACCGGGCTGGCGCTGGCGGTGTTGGCCTTCAACTGGGTGGTGGCGCTGCATCTGTTCCTGGGTGCCTTCGTCTATGCGGTGGTCTACACCGTGTGGCTGAAGCGGCGCACCTGGTGGAACATCGTCTTCGGCGGCGCCGCCGGCAGCTTCGCCATCCTGGCCGGGGCGGCGGTGGTGGAACCCACGCAATGGATGCTGCCCGCGCTGCTGGCCATCACCCTGTTCCTGTGGACGCCCAGCCATTTCTGGTCGCTGGCCATCCTGCTGGCCGAGGATTACCGCGCGGCCGGCGTGCCCATGCTGCCGGTGGTGGCGGGCGAACGGCGCACCGCGCTCGCCATCCTGGTCAACTCGGTGGCGCTGGCCGCCTCCAGCCTGGCGCCGTGGGCGCTGGGCCTCCTGGGCGACGTCTATGCCGCCGTGGCCTTGGGGCTTGGCGCGGTCCTGATCGCGCTGAACCTGCAATTGCTGGCCCATCCCAGCCGCAAATGGGCGGGTTGGAACTTCGCCGCATCCATCCCCTATCTGCTGGGCCTGTTCGTGGCGGTGTTCGCCGACAAGCACTGGTGAGTGGTCACACCCAGTTCTTGCGCTTGAAATAGATCACCACCGCCGCCGCCATGGCCGCCATGCCGGAAATCACCCACCAGAAGGCGAAGCCGTCCTGCAGGCCGGGCAGGCCGGCCACGTTCATGCCGAAGACGCTGGCGACCAGATTGAGCGGCAGCATGATGGTGGACAGCACCGACAGGATGTAGAGGTTGCGGCTGGAGCGTTCGGCGTTGCGGGCGGCGAATTCGTCGTGCAGCAGGCGCGACTGCTCCACGCATTCCTGCAGATCGCCGGTGCCGCGCTCGACCCGCGCCAGCAGGGGGTCGAAGCGCTCGCCCTCGTCGTCCCTGACCCAGGCCGGAAGGGTGTTCTGCAACCGCGCCAGCAGCATGCGCAGCGGCATGGCGCGCCGGCGCAGCTTGATGGCGTCGCGGCGGATGGCGCCCAGTTCGCCGGCGATGCCGTCCATCTCGTCATCCAGCACCGCATCTTCCAGCACGTCGAAGCGACGGCGGATCTTGCGGCCGATGGACTCGATGTCGGCGATGCTTTCCTCCAGCAGCGCCAGGAACAGCGCGGCCGCCGTTCCCGGCGCCGCCCCCACCTCGAGCCGGAAGCGCAGGCGGTCGGTGGCGGCCAGCGGGCGCCAGCGCGCGGTGATCAGGCGGCTGGGCGACAGCCACAGCCGCAGATCGGCCAGTTCCTGGGCATCGGCATCGAATTCGCGCAGGCGGTCCTCCAACTGGATCAGGCAGCCATTGCCCAGGACCTGGGCGCCCATGTCCTCGTCGCGGTCCAGCAGGGTGGCGGCCAGTTGCGGCGGCAGGCCGGAATGCTTGAGAATCCATTGCCGGCCCGGCTCGGTCGCCAGATTGACGTGAACCCAGACGTAATCGGCGTCGCGCGCGGCATCCGCCTGGCTGGCGGCGCGGAAAGGGGTGGCGTGGCCGTCCTTGACCGCGAAGGCATAGACGATGCCCGCCTCCTCCATCACACAGACGGCGCTCAGGGGAACGGACTGGCTCAAGCGCGGGGTCCTCGACCGGGGAATCGTCGGTGGAACCCAGCTATATCCGACAGCGCCCGGCGCGAGGCAAGCTGCAATCCTGTTACAAAACTCCGCCTACGATGGCCCGATCCACACCAGCCGTTCGGCCTCGCGCAGGTCGGGGGTGCCGTCCAGCGCCGCCAGTTCCCGCAGGAAGCGGCGCTGGCGGTCGGGATCGCCCGACAGCCGGTTGACCGGGCCGGGCCGCAGGGACAGGCCATGGGCGGCCATGGCCCTCCTTTCCGCCTCGGCCGTGGGGGCGTACAGCACCACGCTGTCCGGCGCCAGCCGGGCCAGCAGCACCACGTTGCGCGCAGCCTGATAATCGGCCAGCCACAGCCCGCCCAGCGGGGCCAGACGCACGTGGCCGCCCGCCCCCACCCGATAGGCGCGCACGCCCTCGTCCCAGGCCAGCACCACCTCGCTGCCGTCCGCGCGCCGCCAGCGGCCGTCCCTGACGGCGTCGGCGCGCACGCCCTCGGCCAGCACGGGGGCGGCGGTCTCGTAGCAGGCGCTCAACATCAGCGCCAGCAGGGGCAGGACGAAAAGCAAGGGGCGCATGACGGTCCTCGGGCGGTGCGATCGGCACGGTCGCACCCTACGCCCGCGCGCGCATGGCCGAATTGACCACGGGCAAGCGGGCCGCGCTTGCCCCCCGAAGGCCACGCCGCTAAAGTCCGCCCACGCGCGCATTTCCATTCCCGCCAAAGGCCTTTGTTCATGACCGACCGCGTCCTCATCATCGATTTCGGCAGCCAGGTGACCCAGTTGATCGCGCGCCGCGTGCGCGAAAGCGGCGTCTACTGCGAAATCCACCCGTTCAACAAGGTGACCGCCGACAGCCTGGCCGCCTTCGCCCCCCGCGCCATCATCCTGTCCGGCGGCCCGTCCAGCGTGACCGAAGCCGGCAGCCCGCGCGCCCCCGAAGCGGTGTTCAGCTTCGGCGTGCCGGTCCTGGGCATCTGCTACGGCCAGCAGACCATGTGCGAGCAATTGGGCGGCAAGGTGGAACCGGGCGACCATCGCGAGTTCGGCCGCGCCTATGTGGACATCAAGGAAGATTGCGCGCTGTTCCACGGCGTGTGGGCCAAGGGCGGCCGCGAACAGGTGTGGATGAGCCACGGCGACCGCGTCACCAAGCTGCCCGAGGGCTTCCGTGCCGTCGCCGTGTCGGAAGGCGCCCCCTTCGCCGCCATCGCCAATGACGACCGCCGCTTCTATGCCGTGCAGTTCCACCCCGAGGTGGTGCACACCCCGCACGGCGCCCAGCTTTTGCGCAACTTCACCCATGACGTGGCCGGCTGCAAGGGCGACTGGACCATGGCCGCCTTCAAGGCCCAGGCCATCGACAAGATCCGCGCCCAGGTGGGCAAGGGCCGGGTGATCTGCGGCCTGTCGGGCGGCGTCGATTCGTCGGTGGTGGCCGCGCTGATCCACGAGGCGATCGGCGACCAGTTGACCTGCGTCTATGTGGACCACGGCCTGATGCGCCTGGGCGAGTCCGAGCAGGTGGTCAGCGTCTTCCGCGACCGCTTCAACATCAATCTGGTGCACAAGGACGCAAGCGACCTGTTCCTGGGCCGCCTGGCGGGCATGACCGACCCCGAGCAGAAGCGCAAGACCATCGGCGCGCTGTTCATCGACGTGTTCGAGGAAGAGGCCAAGAAGATCGGCGGCGCCGATTTCCTGGCCCAGGGCACGCTGTACCCCGACGTCATCGAATCGGTCAGCGTGATCGGTGGCCCCAGCGTCACCATCAAAAGCCACCACAACGTGGGCGGCCTGCCCGAGCGCATGAACATGAAGCTGGTGGAACCGCTGCGCGAGCTGTTCAAGGACGAAGTCCGCGCGCTGGGCCGCGAATTGGGCCTGCCCGACGAAATGGTCGGCCGCCACCCCTTCCCCGGCCCGGGCCTCGCCATCCGCATCCCCGGCCAGGAAATCACCCGCGAAAAGCTGGACATCCTCAAGAAGGCCGACGCCATCTATCTCGAGGAAATCCGCAACGCCGGCCTGTACGACGCCATCTGGCAGGCATTCACCGTGCTGCTGCCGGTGCGCACCGTGGGCGTGATGGGCGATTCCCGCTCGTACGACTACGCCTGCGCCCTGCGCGCCGTCACCTCCACCGACGGCATGACCGCGGATTTCTACCA
>JAFAAW010000032.1 GCA_023426365.1 Pseudomonadota bacterium | reverse complement strand
AAAACGAACGTGGTTATTGCGTAAAAATCAGCCGTGCAATATGGTGGCGGTGTTAAATACGGAGTGCCGCCATGAAGAACCATGTGATTTCCGCATTCGCCGCTGTTGGTCTGACGCTGGCTCCGATGGCGGCCAAGGCCGAGCCGGCCGACATCCTCAACGTCTCCTACGACATCGCCCGCGAGCTGTACGCCCAGATCAATCCGGCGTTCCAGGCGCAGTGGAAGAAGGAGACCGGCCAGGCGATCGAGGTGAAGCAGTCCCACGGCGGCTCCAGCAAGCAGGCCCGGTCCATCATCGAGGGATTGCCGGCCGACGTGGTGACCTTCAATCAGGTCACCGATGTGCAAGCGCTGGCGAACAAGGGGCTGGTCCGTGCCGATTGGCAGCAGGCTTTCCCCAACCAGGCGTCGCCGTACTACTCGCTGCCCAGCTTCCTGGTGCGCAAGGGCAATCCCAAGAACATCAAGAACTGGGACGATCTGGTCCGCGCGGACGTCAAGGTGGTGTTCCCCAATCCCAAGACCTCGGGCAATGCCCGCTACACCTATCTGGCGGCCTATGCCTTTGCGCTCGAGAAATTCGGCAACGACCAGGCCAAGGCCAAGGAGTTCGTGAAGCAGTTGCTGGCCAACGTGCCGGTGTTCGACACCGGCGGGCGCGGCGCCACCACCACCTTCGTCGAGCGCGAGACGGGCGACGTCCTGGTGACCTTCGAGGCCGAGGTCAACGGCATCCGCAAGGAATTCGGCACCGACAAGTTCGAAAGCGTGGTGCCGCCGGTCAGCCTGCTGGCGGAATTCCCCGTCGCCGTGGTGGACAAGGTTGTCGACAAGCGCGACAGCCGCAAGGTGTCCACCGCCTATCTGAACTATCTGTGGTCGCCCGAGGCCCAGGATATCCTGGCGCGCAATTACAATCGCGTGCGTGACGCCAAGGTGGCCGAGAAGTATAAGGCCCAGTTCCCGGCGGTCAGGCTCTATACGGTCGAGCTGTTCGGCGGCTGGACCAACATCCAGAAGGTTCACTTCGCCGAGGGCGGCATTCTCGATCAGGTGTTCGAAAAACGATGAGCATTGCCGCGCTGACCGCACGCGCGCCGGGCAGGAGAGGCATCCTGCCCGGCTTTTCCCTGACTATGGGGTTGTCGGTCTCTTATCTTGGCCTGATTGTCCTGCTGCCCATCGCCGCCTTGCTGATCAAGGCGTCGGGGCTGACCCTGCACGAGTTCCTGGCCGCCACCACCAGCCCGCGCGCGCTGGCCAGCTATCGCGTCACCGTGGTTTCGGCGCTGGAGGCGGTGGCCTTCAACGCCGTCGTCGGCCTGCTGTTCGCCTGGGTGCTGGCGCGCTACGACTTTCCCGGCCGGCGGCTGCTTGACTCGATCATGGATCTGCCCTTCGCCATGCCCACCGCGGTGGCCGGCGTGGCGCTGACCGCAGCCTTCGCCCCCAACGGCATCTTCGGCCAGTATCTGGCGCCGATGGGCATCAAGATCGCCCATGCCCAGCCCGGCATCGCCATCGCCATGGCGTTCACCAGCCTGCCATTCGTGGTGCGAACCATCCAGCCGGTCATCGAGGACCTGGAGACGGATGTGGAAGAGGCCGCCCGCATCCTGGGCGCCAATGAATTCCAGGTTTTCCTGCGGGTGGTGCTGCCCACCATCCTGCCGGCACTGATCGCCGGGGTGACGCTGGCCTTTGCCCGCTGCCTGGGCGAATTCGGGGCCATCATCTTCATCGCCGGCAACCGGCCGTTCGAGACCGAAATCACCGCGCTGCTGATCTATATCCGTCTCGAGGAATACGAATACGGCGCGGCCACGGCCATCGCCACGGTGGTGCTGGGCGTCGCGTTCCTGGTCATGCTGGCGACCAACGCGTTGCAGGCGTGGCACCAGCGCTATCTGGACAAGGGCTGATCCCATGCTTGCCGCCATGAGTGTGCATCATCGCCATCACCGCCAGCACTCGACGCTGGGGCGCCGGGTGCTGATCGGGCTGGCCGTCGGACTGGCCCTGGTGGTGCTGGGCGTGCCCACCGGCATCGTCTTCGTCCACGCTTTCGGCAAGGGCGTGGACGCCTGGTGGCGGGCCATTTCCACCCCCGAGGCCCTGCACGCCATCGGCCTGTCGCTGCTGACCGTGGCGGTGGTGGTGCCCATCAATGCCGTCTACGGCCTGTCGGTGGCGTGGGCGGTCACCAAATTCCGCTGGCAGGGCAAGAAGTGGCTGGTCAGCCTGATCGAGGTGCCGTTCTCGGTCTCGCCCATCGTCGCCGGCGTCGCCACGCTGATGGTCTATGGCAGTTCCGGCCTGTTCGGCCAGTGGCTGATCGAGCATGACATCAAGATCATGTTCGCGGTGCCGGGCATCATCCTGGCGACCCTGTTCGTCACCAGCCCGTTCGTCGCGCGCGAGGTGATGCCGCTGATGCAATTGCAGGGAACGGACGAGGAGGAGGCCGCCCAGGTCCTGGGCGCCGGCGGCTTCAAGACCTTCCTGCGCGTCACCCTGCCCAACGTCAAATGGGCGCTGTTCTATGGCCTGATCCTGTGCGCCGCCCGTTCCTTGGGCGAGTTCGGGGCGGTGTCGGTGGTGTCGGGCCATATCCGCGGCGAAACCAACACGCTGCCGCTCTATATCGACCTGCTGTACCACGATTACGACAGCTCGGGCGCCTTCGCGGCCGCATCGGTGCTGACGCTGCTGGCGCTGGTCACGGTGATCCTGAAGGGCGTGGTGGAAGGGCGCCGCGACGCCGCGCTGGACGACGAGAGGCTGGATTAACCCGCCTCAGCGGGCCAGCACGCGGAACACCTGTTCCAGCAACTGATCCACCCGTTCGCGCGAGGGCGTGTCGCCATTGGCGGGGGGATGGGCGCCATTGTCGGCCGGCTGCTCCGCCGCCGGGACGGGGGGCTGCTCCTCGAACGCGGCCGCCGCCGGGGGGATATCGGCGGGCGGCAGGTCTTCCACCGCCACCACATCGGCCAGATCGGGGATTTCCTCGGCCGAGGGCAGGGGGCGGTTCATGCCCAGCCCTGATTCGATGCGCGACAGCCGGCGGTCCACCGCCAGCAGGCAGGCGGCGATGGAGGTGCCGTCGGCGCCGCTGTCGACCTTTTCCTCGACCACGCCGACGCGCTGGACGATGGCGGCCAGCAGATTGCCGGTGGCGTCGGGGTCCAGCGCCGGCTGCTGCGAAACGCGGTCCACCTTGGCTTCGACCCGGGCCAGCCGGTCGGCGATGGTGGCCAGGGCGGTGGCGAAGGCGTCGGCGTCGAACGGCCAATGGGCCTGCTGCTGCGCCAGTCCCTCCAGTTTGCTTTCAAGCCCCGACAGCCGTTGGCTGATGGTGTCCAGCGCCGCCGCCATGGGGCTGAAATCCACCGGCGCCTGCGCCAGCAGGCCGCCTTCCAGCTTGCTTTCGATATCGGCCAGGCGGACGGACAAGTCGTCCAGCTTGCCGCCATGCTGGGTGGTGGACACCTGCACCGACTTGCGCAGATGGGCCAGGTGGTGGCTGACGCTTTTCAGCGCGGTGGCAAAGGTATCGACGGCGGAAAAGGTCTGCAGGTCGCGCCGTTCCATGCGCGAAAGCGTGTCCAGGACCGCATCGTCGGCGGGCGCGGCCTTGCCGCCGGCCAGCGATTCCAAGGTGGCGGCCAGGGTGTCGAGCCGTTCGAGAACCGGACCGAGCTGTTCGCCCGCATCCGTGCCGGCGGGTTCCGATCCCGCCGTGCCGCCGCCGCTACCCCTGAATACGCGAAATGCCATGCCCGTCCCCAAGCCAGCCCCAGGCTGATTGCCGCATTATGGGCCGCCGGCGGACGGCTGGGCAAGGGGTCGTGTGCACTGCCGTCAAGCAGCGGCGGCCACCGGCTGTTCGCTGCCGTATTCGTCGAAGAAGGCGGCGGCCTGGGCGCGGAAGCTGTCGATGCCGTCCTGCACCATGCGCGGCAGCCGCACCGCGTCGCCCAGCAGCTTGATGGGATTGCAGTCCAGGCGGTCCATGCCGTGCACGATGCCCAGCATCAGCGCGTAATGGATCAGCGTGCCGGCCCAATCCCCGGTGGCGACGCCGTGGCGCAAGCCGGCATAGTCGTTCTGGAAGGCCAGGAAGATGTCGTGCTCGTCCGAATAGGCGCAGGCGACCCGGTTGGCGTAGTACTCGCTCGACATGCGGTGCGCCAGGTGCCAGTTGTTGGGCATCTCCAGCGACAGATGGTCGCGTGATTCGGCGCGGCGGGTCGAGATGTCGGAGACGTGGGCCAGCTCGTGCGCGACCGTGAACGGGTTCAGGCTGGACAGCAGCATGGTCATCTCGAAGCGGTCCGAGACGGGACAGGCCACCGGCACCACCACCTTGCCGTTATAGCCGGGCAGGGTGCATTTTTCGGCGCGCTTCAGTTCGCCCATGCGGAAGTCATCCGCGGCGAACTGGGCAACCAGTCCGCAGACCAGGGTTTCCTCGGTGGTGTCGAATCCGACCATCTGGACCATGGGGGATCTGTCTCCGTGGTGTCTGTCGTCGGAGGTAGACTGAAACAGACGGCGCCGTCCGTCATTACCGAATAGGGGGTAATAGACAGCCGGCCATACCCGTCGGGTGAATGCCCCATTGTGTTGGACGCCTCACCCGCGTAGCCTGATCCCATGAGTACCGAGCTTTGCCATCTTTTCGTGTTCGTGGATGACCGCGCCGCTGCGTTGGCGGCGCTGGACTCGTGCGGCCTGGTGGAAAGCTTCCGCCGCACCCATGACGGCCAGGGCACCGCCAATGTGTGCGCGTGCTTCGACAACGCCTATCTGGAGCTGTTGTGGCCCGAGGATCAGGGCGCGCTCGCCTCGGTCAGCGTGGCCCGCACCCGGTTGGCGGAGCGTTCGCGCTGGCGCGAGACGGGGGCCTCGCCGTTCGGCATCGGCTTGCGCGGGCGCATTCCCTTTCCCACCTGGGAATACCGGCCGCCCTATCTGCCCGAGGATGTGGGCATCGCCATCGCGCTGGGCAGCGAGGACCCGCGCCAGCCTTTCCTGTTCCGCTCGCCGGGCGCCGCGCGCCCCGACCAGTGGACCGATGGCCGCGCCGGACAGCGCCAGACCGCCGCCGGCCTGGCGGAAATCACCGCCCTGCATCTGGACTTGCCGGTCGGCGCGTCGCCCGCGCTGCGGGTGCTGGCCGAACGCGGTTTCCTGACCATGAAGGCCGCGGTGCGGCCGCGTCTGCTGCTGACCGTGTCGCGTGCCGGCGGCGGTCAACGCGTGCTGTCGCTGCCCGATTTCACCTGGGCTGACTGACCCGCATGGCACGCCCACGGCCGGCGCCGCTGCCGGCCGTGGCGCGTGTCGCTATGCCCGCCGCTTGCGCGGCTCGGGGCGGCCCACCACGTGGCCCCACAAGTCGAAATCCTCGGCATGCTCGATCTGGGCCAGCACGATGTCGCCCGGTTCCAGGTCGGTGTCGGACAGGAACACGCAGCCGTCCACCTCGGGGCTGTCGGCCCAGGACCGGCCAAAGGCGCCGTCCTCGTCCACCTCGTCGATCAGCACTTCGATGGTCTTGCCGATCTTGGCCTTGCTGCGTTCGTCGGAAATCTGGCGCGCCACTTCCATCAGGCGGTTGTAGCGGTCTTCCTTGACGTCCTCGTCCACATGGTCGGACAGGTCGTTCGCGGCGGCGCCCTGGACGTTCTCGTACTTGAAGCAGCCGACGCGGTCCAACTGGGCCTGTTCCAGCCATTCCAGCAGGAAGTCGAAATCCTCCTCCGTCTCGCCGGGAAAGCCGACGATGAAGGTGGAGCGGATGGTGAGATCGGGGCAGATCTCGCGCCACTTCTTGATGCGCTCCAGCAGCTTCTCGTGGTCGGCCGGGCGGCGCATGGCCTTCAGCACCTTGGGGCTGGCATGCTGAAACGGGATGTCCAGATAGGGCAGGATCTTGCCCTGGGCCATCAGCGGGATCACCTCGTCCACATGCGGATAGGGGTAGACGTAGTGCAGCCGCACCCAGATGCCCAGATCGCCCAGCGCATCGGCCAGCTCGGTCAGGCGGGTGCGCACCTGGCGCGCGTGCCAGCGGCTTTCCGCATAGCCCAGGTCCAGGCCATAGGCGCCGGTGTCCTGGCTGATCACCAGCAATTCGCGCACGCCGGCCATGGCCAGCCGCTCGGCCTCCTCCAGCACGTCGGCGGCCGGCCGGCTGACCAGATCGCCACGGATGCCGGGGATGATGCAGAAGGTGCAGCGGTGGTTGCAGCCCTCGGAAATCTTCAGATAGGCGTAATGGGACGGCGTCAGGTGCAGTCCCTCGGGCGGGACCAGCGACATCATGGGGTCGGCCACCGGCGGCACCGCGTCGTGCACGGCGTTGACCACCTGCTCGTATTGGTGCGCGCCGGTCACCGACAGCACGTCGGGATAGATGTCGCGGATCGCCTTTTCGTCGTTCAGGCAGCCGGTGACGATGACACGGCCGTTCTCCGCCATGGCCTCGCCGATGGCCTCGAGCGATTCGGCGCGGGCCGAATCCAGGAAGCCGCAGGTATTGACGATCACCACGTCGGCCCCGTCATAGGACCCCGAGATGTCGTAGCCCTCGGAGCGCAGGCGGGTGAGGATGCGCTCGGAATCGACCAGCGCCTTGGCGCAGCCGAGGCTGACGATGCCGACTTTGGGAATGGCGTTCTTCATGGCTTCCAAAAGGAAAAGGGCGGCGTCCGGGGATCGCGCCCCGGAAGGCCGCCGGGCTTCGGTTGCCTGACCAGATAGAGGTAAACCGTTTGGGTTTCAAGCCCGGCGAACAGGGAGCGTCCATGCTTGACATCCCAAAGGCAGTCCTAATATTAGAATATAATGATATCTTAGGTTCGGGAGTTCACCACATGACTGAGTTTTCCCCGCTGTCCGCGTTGGCGGGCGGCGCACTGATCGGTGCGGGCGCCGTGCTGCTGATGCTGGCCAACGGCCGGATCATGGGCGTGTCCGGCATCGTCGGCGGCCTGTTGGGCGAAGGGGGCGGGCAGGGGGCGTGGCGATTGGCTTTCATCGCCGGCATGCTGGCCCCGGCAATCGTGCTGGGGCTTGCCGGGGGGCTGCATCCCCAAGGCAGCGGCCTGGGCCTGGGCCTTCTGGTCGTGGCCGGCTTTCTGGTCGGGTTCGGCACCCGCATGGGCAATGGCTGCACCTCGGGCCACGGCATCTGCGGGCTGGCGCGGTTCAGCCCGCGTTCGCTGGCGGCGGTCGTCACCTTCATGGCGGTGGCCGGCGTCGTGGTCTATGTCCGCCGCCATGTGATGGGGGGCTGAGAATGCGCGCCACCATTTCCGCGTTTGCCGCCGGTCTGCTGTTCGGCGGCGGCCTGATCCTGTCAGGCATGGCCGATCCGGCCAACGTCCTGGGCTTCTTCGACGTGGCCGGGCAATGGAACCCCACGCTGGCCTTCGTCATGGGCGGCGGCCTTGGCGTCACCCTGGTCGGCTATCGCCTGTGCTTTCGCCGTGCCGCACCGGTGTGCGAGGACCGCTTCCAACTGCCTGCCGGCAATCGCATCGACGCCCGCCTGATCGGTGGTGCGGTGCTGTTCGGCTTGGGCTGGGGCATGGCCGGCTATTGCCCCGGTCCGGCCTTCGTGGCTGCCGCCGGCGGCTTTGCCGAGGCGGCGCTGTTCGCCGCCGCCATGGTGGCCGGGATGGCGGCGTGGCGGCTGGTGGAATGGCGCATGTCCACCTGTCCGCTCGCCGCACGGCTGCGGACGAAGTAACAAACAAGACGGGCGGCGGATGCCGATGGTCCCCGCCGCCCGTCTTGCCACATGAATGGAAAGGGCCACACGAATGGAAAGGGCGCCTTGCGGCGCCCTTTCGCTATTTCTGGCTGGCCTTCAGCCCATCCTTGATCCAGACGGGCTGGTCGCCTTTCGCTTCCTCTTCCTCGACCCAGGCGGCGTGATGCTCGCGCGCCCATTCCAGGTCCACGTAACCCGTGGTCATGGCCGAGCTAGCGCCTTCCATGCCGATGGTGCCGATATAGATGTGGCCCAGCATGAACAGGATCATCACGATGGCCGCCGCCGCGTGCAGCAGGTGCATGATCTGCATGCCGTGCAGATCGACCATCACATAGGGGAAGATCAGGTTGACGCCGGTGAAGCTCACCAGGGCGCCCACCAGGATGACCATCCAGTATTGGGTTTTCTGGCCGAAATTGAACTTGGCCGCCGGCGGGTGCTCGCCCTTGATGAGCAGGCCGCCGCCCTTGACGATCCAATTCCAGTCATAGCGGTCCCACAGATTGTCCTTGGCCCATAGGACCAGGATGATCGCAAGGCCGCCCATGAAGACGAAACCGCCCACGTTGTGCAGCCACTTGCCGATCATGGCGAACCACGAAAAGGCGGAATGGCCCAGCCAGGGCACGACGATCCAGCGGCCGAACAGCAGCATCAGGCCGGTAAAGGCCAGCACCAGGAACGAACCGGCGGTCATCCAGTGGCCGACCCGCTCGATGGTCTTGAAGCGCAGGATCAGCTTGCCCGACGGGCCGCCTTCCATGCGGATGGTGCCGCGCCACATATAGAAGCCGGCAATGGCCAGCGCCACGCCGACGATGGCGATGCCGCCGAACAGAGCCAGCTTGCCGTTGCGGACGGCCCGCCAGGTCTCGCCCTCGGATTGGATCAGCACGCCGCGCGACGGCGGCTGGCCGACGACGATGCCGGCCTCGCCCTGGCGCACGTTGCGCCAGTTCTCGTCCATGGTGGGTTTGCCGCTTTGCGCCACCGTGGGCACGTCGCCATCCGCCGCGTGGGCGGTCGCGACGGGGGCGAAGCCGGCGGCCAAGGCGATCAGGCCCGCGGCCAGAAGCATCTTGAAACGCTTCATGTCGCCCTCCTAAAAGTTCTGGCCGGCCGCGCGGCCGTCCACGGGAACATTGGCGCCCTCGGGCGGCTCCGTCGGTGCCGGCCGGGCCGCCACCGTCTCGGCGCCGAAGCGCTGATAGGCCGAGCGGGCCTTCAGCGCCTCGCGCGTGGCGTCCGACAGCGTCGTGTCCGGCGCGCCGCGATAGACCCCCTTTTCCAGCTTGACCGGCCAGGGCGGCCGCCAGACAAGTGATGCGGATGGCGTTCATGGTGTCCTCCGCCGCGATCAGCCCTTCTTGCCGTAGGCGGTGCCCCAGCCGGGCGCGCCCGAACCGTGGCCACGCGCCATCACGCGCTCGCGATAGATGGCCGACACCTGATCGGCGTCGCCGGCCAGCAGCGCCTTGGTCGAGCACATCTCCGCGCACAGCGGCAGCTTGCCCTCGGCCAGACGGTTGCGGCCGTACTTCTGCAGCTCGGCCTCGGAATGGTCGGCTTCCGGGCCGCCGTTGCAGAAGGTGCATTTATCCATCTTGCCGCGACCACCGAAATTGGTGGTGGACGGATATTGCGGCGCGCCGAACGGACAGGCGTAGAAGCAATAGCCGCAGCCGATGCACAGATCCTTGTTGTGCAGCACCACGCCGTCGGCGGTCTGGTAGAAGCAATCCACCGGGCAGACGGCCATGCAGGGCGCGTCGGAACAGTGCATGCAGGCCACCGACAGCGAGCGTTCGCCCGGCTTGCCGTCGTTCAGCGTGACCACGCGGCGGCGGTTGATGCCCCACGGCACCTCGTGCTCGTTCTTGCACGCGGTGACGCAGCCGTTGCATTCGATGCAGCGCTCGGAGTCGCAGAGGAATTTCATGCGGGCCATGGTGGGAACTCCTTACGCCTTCTCGATGCGGCACAGGGTGACTTTGGTTTCCTGCATGCCGGTCACCGAGTCGTAGCCATAGGTCTGGACGGTGTTGGTGCTTTCGCCCAACACGATGGGGTCGGAACCCTGCGGGTACTTGGAGCGCAGGTCCTTGCCCTGGAACTTGCCGCCGAAGTGGAACGGCATGAAGGCGACGCCGCGGCCGACGCGTTCGGTCACCAGGGCCTTGACGTGCACCTTGCCGTTCTCGGGGCCGTACACCCAGACCATGTCGCCGTTCTTTACATTGGCGTTGTTGGCGTCATAGGGGTTGACCTCGACGAACATGTCGGGCTGCAGCTCGGCCAGCCAGGGGTTCGAGCGGGTCTCGTCGCCGCCGCCCTCGTACTCGGTCAGTCGGCCCGAGGTCAGGATGATGGGGAAGTCCTTGGAGACGTCCTTGTCCTGGATGCTCTTATAAAGGAAGGGCAGGCGCATCATCTTCTTGTCGGCCCAGGTGGGGTACTTCTCCACCAGGTCGCGCCGCGTGGTGTACAGCGGCTCGCGGTGCAGCGGCACCGGGTCGGGGAAGTTCCACACCACGGCGCGGGCCTTGGCGTTGCCGAACGGCGCCAGGCCGTGCTTGATGGCCACGCGCTGGATGCCGCCCGACAGGTCGTTGGCGAAGTTGATCTCGTCGGCCTTCTCGCCGCCGATCCTTTCGATGGTAGCGCGCTCCTCGGCGGTCAGGTCGGCATCCCAGCCGAACTTCTTGAGCAGGCCATAGGACACCGCCGGATGGCCGTCCTTCAGCTCGGACCCTTCGGGGAAGGACTCCACCGCCAGCAGGCTCTCGCCGTTGCGTTCCACGAACAGGGCGCGGAAGTTCAGGCCGCCGTCCTTCACCGGGATCGAGGTGTCGTACAGGTTGGCGGTGCCGGGATGCTTGATCTCGGCGGTGCCCCAGCACGGCCACGGCAGGCCGTAGAAGTCGCCGTCGCACGGCCCGCCGACCGCGCGCAGCGTGGTCTTGTCGAAGGTGTGCTGGTACTTCATGTGCTGCTTGAGACGCTCGGGCGACTGGCCGGTATAGCCGATGGTCCAGCAGCCCTTGTTGATCTCGCGCAGGATGTCCTCGATCTGCGGCGTGTTGCCCTCGACCTTCATGTTCTTGGTCAGCTCGGCGGCGAAGCCGAGCTTCTTGGCCAGCAGATACATGATCTCGTGGTCGGACTTGGACTCGAACAGCGGTTTGATGATCTGCTCGGACCACTGGATGGAGCGGTTCGACGCCGTGCGGGTGCCGTCCACCTCGAACTGGGTGGCGGCCGGCAGCAGGTAGACGCCGTCGGTGCGGTCATGCAGGACCGCCGACACCGTGGGATAGGGGTCCACGATGACCATCATGTCCAGCTTTTCCATCGCCCGCTTCAGTTCGGGCTGACGGGTCTGGGAATTGGGGGCGTGGCCCCAATAGATCATCGCCTTGATGGTGTCGGGCTGATCGACGTTGGCCTTGTCCTCGTTCACGCCGTCGAACCAGCGCGACACCGGGATACCGGGCTTTTCCATCAGGGCAGGGTCCTTGAAGCGGCCCTTGACGTACTCGTAGTCGAGGCCCCAGACGCGGCTCCAATGCTTCCAGGCCGGCGCGGCCAGGCCGTAATAGGCCGGCAGCGTGGTGACGTCCAGGCCCATGTCGGTGGCACCCTGGACGTTGTCGTGGCCACGGAAGATGTTGGTGCCGCCGCCGGCCACGCCCATGTTGCCCAGCGCAAGCTGCAGCACGCAATAGGCGCGGGTGTTGTTGTTGCCCACGGTGTGCTGGGTGCCGCCCATACACCACACCACGGTGCCGGGCTTGTTCTTGGCCAGCAATTCGGCGACGCGGCGAACCTGGGCGCCGGGCACGCCGGTGACGCGCTCGACCTCGTCCGGGGTCCACTTGGCCACTTCCGCACGCACCTGGTCCATGCCCCAGACGCGCTTGCGGATGAATTCCTTGTCTTCCCAGCCGTTCTCGAAGATGTGCCACAGCAGGCCCCACACCAGCGGCACGTCGGTACCGGGGCGCAGGCGGACGTATTCGTCGGCATGCGCGGCGGTGCGGGTGAAGCGCGGATCGCACACGATCAGCGGCGCGTTGTTGGTTTCCTTGGCCTTCAGGATGTGCAGCATCGCCACCGGATGAGCCTCGGCGGCGTTGGAGCCGATCATGAAGATCGCCTTGGAATTATGGATGTCGTTGTAGGAATTGGTCATCGCGCCGTAGCCCCAGGTCTGGGCCACGCCGGCGACGGTGGTGGAGTGACAGATGCGCGCCTGGTGATCGACGTTGTTGGTTCCCCACAGGGCGGCGAACTTGCGCAGCAGATAGGCCTGTTCGTTGGAGAACTTGGCCGAACCCAGCCAGTAGACGGAATCAGGACCCGAGGTGTCGCGAATGGATTGCAGCTTGGCGCCCACCTCCTCGATGGCCTGGTCCCAGCTGATCTTCTTCCACTTGCCGCCTTCCAGCTTCATCGGATACTTCAGGCGGCGCTCGCCATGGGCGTGTTCGCGCACGGCCGCGCCCTTGGCGCAGTGGGCACCCAGGTTGATGGGGCTTTCGAAGGCCGGCTCCTGGCCGATCCACACGCCGTTGGACACTTCGGCGTTGACGGTGCAGCCCACCGAACAGTGGGTGCAGATGGTCTTCTTGATCTCGACCGCGCCCTTGGCGGCCTGCGGCACGGCCTGGGCCTTGCGCACGGCGCCCACGCTCAGGCCCGAGGCCAGGGCGACGCCGCCGGCGGCGACGCCCGAACGCTTGAGGAAGGTACGGCGATCGACGGAGCCGCCCACCACGGACGAGATGGCTTCGGACAGGTGGCCGCGCGCGGCCTGGCCTTCGCGCTTCTTGATCAGCATGGCGTGGTCTCCTTAGAAGCGCGCGGTTTCGTAGGCGCGGCGGACATGCTCGGTCTCCTGATAGCCCGAGGCGTCTGCGGTCTGGGGCGCGGCGGCCTCGGCCGGCTGGGCGGCCAGGCCAAGCGCGGCGGCCGGCGCGGCGGCGGCGGTAAGGCCAAGGCCGCGCAGGAAGCCCCGGCGGTCAACCGTAGCCCGGGCACCGCTGGCCTGGGCAACCTTGCTGGAGTCGTCGGAATGGGTCATGGCAGCCACCTCGGTTAGTCAATCATGGCGAAGGCTTGCGCCTCCACGTTCAGGAAAAGCCGGCCCAATGCGCCCACCGGCCGGTAGAACCGGGCGGCGGGGCAGTTTTCCAGGTCGGCGAAGAAACGGCCGGCCCACGGCTCGATATGGGCGGCAAAGAAACGCTTTTGTTCGGACAGGGACAGCGGCGCCCCCAGGCTGCCGTCGATCAGCGCCTGCATGATTTCGGCCAGGATGGCGATGTGGTCTTCCGGCTCGGACACGCCGTCCTCGACCTCGATGCCCAGTTCGGCCAGGTCGGCGCGCAGCGCGGCCAGCGGCTTCTCGTGCAGGAAGCCGGTCAGGTAGTACGACCCGAACGGCACCAGCTCGCCGCGCGACAGGCCGATGAACAGGGTGGTGTATTCCTCTTCCACGGCGTCGGCGGTGGTGGTGCGGGCGGCGGTGCCCAGGTCGGCCAGCGCGCGGCCCAGCTCGCTGTCGTCGCCGGTCATGGGGGCCAGCGTGCGCAAAAGCTCGGCGGTCGGCGGCGCGGCGAGCAGCGCGGCCAGCACGCCCCAAAAGCGCGCCCGCAGAACCTCTTCGTCAGTCGTCATGGCGACCGCGGTGTCCGACAATCCACTTCCTCCCGTCCTGTGGCCGCGCGCGTGACGGCGCGGCTTGGCTACCCCGTGGAGTAGCCCCTTCATCATCCGATTAACAGGTCTGACCAGTCAATGCCTTTCATTGTTTTGATACTGACGGATGATGTTGGTTTACAGCGGCTTTGGGGTGGTCAACTTGTAGGAGTGTCGTCCTCTTCCGGCTTTGTCTTGTTGTGTGTTTTTTTCCGCATCGTCGGTAAAAGATGCAGCCTGGTCGTGTTCGGCCAGTTCCTCGACGATGCCCTTGCCCACTTTCCAGGCGGTTTTCACCGCCTCGCCCATGGGATGGGCGTTGTAATCCTCCATGTGCAGGTCGAACACTTCCGGCTGGGTGAACAAGGGATCGCTGGCCCACAGCCGGGACAGGGCGGCCCGGCGCAAGTCGTCGGGCACCTCCGTCCCAAGGAAGGCGGAGAAGTCGGAATCCTTGGTCAGGCTTTCGACCGGCGGCAAGTCCGGCACCGCCGGCGCGGCGCCCCCTTCGGCCTGCGCTTCCGGCTCCGATATCAGGGCCGAGGACTGCGGGGCGGGAGCGGGGGGCGGGGCAGGGGCAGGCGCCGCATTTGGGGCGAGCGGCTGCTCGGTCTTGCTTTCGTTTTTCAGCCGCGACCAGCGCGACAGGAAGGTGTCGCTCATTGCCGGCCCTCCTTGGGGGCAAAGGCGGCCTTGGCGTCCAGGCGGTCGCGCTTGCGCTTGCGCATGGGTTCGTCGGGCGGATGGCTGGCGCAGAACATCTGCACCCAGGCCAGCACCGGTTCCGGCAGGGCCACGCTTTCCACTGTGTCCTCGCCGCTCTCGCTCCATTTCTGGGCCTCGTCGGGGGCGGCGGTGACCAGCATGACCCGCACCGGGGCCTCGCCCTCGTCGCTCTTGCGCACCACCACGAACAGGCGCGGATCGGCGCCGCCCAGGTTGTAGCGGTAGCTGGCCAGATCGGACCGGTGCAGCGCAAGGTCGGGGGCGGCGGACAGGTAATGTTCCCAGCCTTCGCCCCGGCGCAGCATCACCCAGGCCGGCCCGGGCGGCGGGTCCAGCAGCACTTCGAGCGGCCGCCAGGTCTGGCGCAGCCACGGATTGGGGCTGTCGCGCCGCTCGATGGTCACGGCGACCGGGATGGCGGCGGACACCGGCGGCTCGGCCGGCAGGGTGCCGTTCAGGATCATGCCCAGCCGCACCACGTCCTCGGGGGCGTTGACGTTGAAGAAGGGGTCGTGGGGCACCTGCGGCCATTCCACCCGCGCCACCTTGAAATGGTCGGTGAACGCCTCGATCTTGCGCAGGTCGTGCTCGACCACCGCGCGGCGCAGCTCGGCCGCCAGGTCCACCGGCCACAGCGCGAACACCGGGTGGGTGTGGCCGCCCGATGCGGCCATGCCGATGCGCGCGCCCTCGGCCGTCACCGCCGCCATCAGCCTTTCGCCCAGGTCGGACGGGAACAGCGGGGTGTCGGCCGCCGCCGTCAGCAGCCACCGGGCGCCGCGTCCGGCCGCCCATTCCAGCGCGGTCAGGATGCCGACCAGCGGCCCGCCATAGCCGTCGATGATGTCGGCGCGCACGTCAAGCCCGAAGCGGGCGAAGCGGGCGGGGTCGCCGTTGGCGTTCAGAAGCAGCGGCCCGACCTGGGGGGCCATGCGCTCGATGGTGCGTTCCAGCAGGGTGCGGCCCTGCACCTCGATCAGCGGCTTGTCGCCGCCGCCCATGCGGCGCGACAGGCCGCCGGCCAGGATCACGCCCGCGATATCAGTCGTCATGTCGGCTTCCCTTGCGCGACAGGTGATGGGGTTCGTCGAAGGCCTGGGCGGGGTCGGCATCGAAGACGATGCGCTCGGCCCCCGACAGCACCAGGAAGCGCTTGCCCTTGGCGCGGCCGATCAGGGTCAGGCCGGCCTGGCGCGCCAGCTCCACGCCCCAGGCGGTGAAGCCCGAGCGCGACAGCAGGATGGGAATGCCCATCTGCACGGTCTTGATCACCATCTCGCTGGTCAGCCGGCCGGTGGTGTACAGGCTCTTGCCCTCGGCGCTCAAGCCGTGGCGGTGCATGTAGCCGGCGATCTTGTCCATGGCGTTGTGGCGGCCGACGTCTTCCATGTAGATCAGCGGCCGGTCCTCTTCGCACAGCACGCAGCCGTGGATGGCCCCGGTGGTCAGGTACAGGCTGGGCATGGTGTTGATGGTCTTTTGCAGGCCATAAAGCCATGAGGTGCGGAACCGCGCCCCGGCGTCCAGGCGCACGGTCTCGAACTTTTCCATGACGTCGCCGAACACCGTGCCCATGGCGCAGCCCGAGGTCTGGATCTTCTTCTTCAGCTTTTCCTCGAAATCCGTATGGCTGTCGGTGCGCACCACCACGGTTTCGATCTCGGGGTCGTATTCGACCGCCGTCACCGTGTCCTCGGGGCGCAGCATGTTCTGGTTCAGCAGATAGCCGACCGCCAGATATTCGGGATAGTCGCCGATGGTCATGGCGGTGACGATCTCGCGCCCGTTCAGGAAGATGGTCAGCGGGCGTTCGTTGATTACCGCCGCTTCCACCGGGCGGCCGTCCTGGTCCAGGCCGGCGACGCGCTGGTACAGGCGGTCGTCGTCGGGATCGGGGCGGACGAGCATGGATTGTGGTCCTTCCAATTGGGGTCTTTGCCCCGCTACAGTAGGCGCCCCCGCGGGGCCCGGGCAATGGCCCAAAATTGCGCGTAAATTACGAGGTCACGATGAAGGTCGGCGGTAGGAAGGTTCTGGTGTGCTCGTGCGAGGGCACCATGCCGGTGGACGGCAAGGCGCTGGCGGCGGCGTTGGGAACGCAGGCGCCGGTCGTTCATCACCAATTGTGCCGGTCCCAGTTGGCGGCGTATTCCGAGGCGCTGGCCGGCGGCGACGGGCTGATGGTGGCCTGCCGCCAGGAGGCCCCGCTATTCGCCGAGCTGGCCGAGCAGGCCGGGGCCGAGGCGCCGGTCTTCGTCGATATCCGCGACCGCGCCGGCTGGTCGGACGGTGCCGCCCAGGCGGCGCCCAAGATGGCCGCCCTGATCGCCGAGGCGGCGCTGGCGCTGGACCCCACGCCATCGGTGACGCTGAGCTCGGCCGGCGCGATCCTGGTGCTGGGCCGCGACGAGGTGGCGCTGGACGCCGCCCGCCGCCTGGCCGAGGACCGCGCGGTGCAGATGCTGCTGTGCGGCTCCGGCGACGGATTGATGCCGCCCAGCCCGCGCGCCTTTACCCTGTGGCGCGGCCGCGCCGCGCGCGCCGTCGGTGCGCTGGGCGGCTGGACGGTCACGGTCGAGGGCATGGCCGCCGTGAAGCCATCGTCGCGCGGCGCGCTGGTGTTCGAGCCGGTGCGCGACCCGTCGGCGCTGCTGCGCGCCGACGTGGTGCTGGACCTGACCGGCGACGTGCCGCTGGTCCGCGACCGCGACGGCTGGATCGCCGCCGATCCGCGCGTGCCGGCGGCGGTCGAACGCGCCGTCGCCCAGGCCCGCGACCTGATGGGCGAGTTCGAGAAGCCGCGCTATATCCGCATCGATTCCGCGCTGTGCGCCCACGCCCGCAACGGCAAGGTGGCCTGCACCCGCTGCATGGACGCCTGTCCCAGTTCGTCGATCATGGGCAAGGGCGACACGGCGGTCATCGCCGCCGCCGCCTGCGGCGGCCATGGCGCGTGCGCCAGCGCGTGCCCGACCGGCGCCATCCGCTACGACTTCCCCGCCAATAACGGCGTGTTCAAGCGCGTGGCCGAGGTGCTGCGGGTGTACCGCGCGGCCGGCGGCCGGGCGCCGGTTCTGCTGGTGCATGACGCCGATCACGGCGACGGCGTGATCGCCGCCCTGGCGCGCTTCGGCGCCGGCTTGCCGTCCCATGTGCTGCCCTTCGCGGTCAACGCCGCGGCCGCCATCGGCCTGGATTTCGTGCTGACCGCCCATGCCCATGGCGCCGCCCGCGTGGTGGTGCTGGCCGATCCGCGCCGGCACCTTGACCTGGCGCCCTTGCGCGCCGCCCTCGACTTGGCCGGACGGGTCAATGCCGGGCTGGGCTGGGCGGCCGAGGCCGAACTGGTGGTGGCCGCCGACCCGGCCGAATTGGCGGCGGTTCTGGCCAAGCCGGTCCCGGCGGCGGTGACGCCGGCGGCGGAGTATCTGGCCCTGGGCCACAAGCGCCAGACCCTTGGGCTGGCCCTGTCCCACCTGTCGCGCAACGCCCCCACGCCGGTCGATGTGCTGCCGCTGGCGGCGGGCGATCCCTTCGGCGCCGTTCAGGTGGATGCGGGCAAGTGCACGCTGTGCCTGTCGTGCATTCCGGTCTGTCCGGCCAATGCATTGTCGGGCCACCCGGACAAGCCGTCGCTGGGCTTTGTCGAGTCCAATTGCGTCCAGTGCGGCCTGTGCCGCGCCACCTGCCCGGAAAAGGCCATCACCCTGGCCCCGCGCCTCAACTTCACCGACGCCGCCCGCCAGCGGCAGGTGCTGAAGGAGGAGGAGCCGTGGTGCTGCACCCGCTGCGCCAAGCCGTTCGGCACCAAGTCGTCCATCGAGCGCATGGTGGAGCGGCTGTCGGGCCATTCCATGTTCGTCGCCAGCGGCCGGCTCGAACTGATCAAGATGTGCGAGGATTGCCGCGTCATCGCCCAGTACGAAGGAGAGGAAAGCGAGCGTCCCATGGCCCACGGCGTGGTGCCGGTGACCCGCACCACCGACGACTATCGTAAGTAGGCAAAGACGCAAATAGGCTAAGGCGCAACTAGGCATAGGACTGGCGGCGATCCGCGCGACGCCATGCCGGTGACGGGGCCGCGTCACCGGCGGGGTCGCGCGGATGCCCGCATCAAGCGCGGGCAGGACCGAAGATCGACGGCCGCCCTCAGCTTTTCGCCATGCCCACGTCGGCCCCGCCGGCCCGCAGCGACAGATAGCGCCGGGTGATGTCGGGAATGGCGTCGGCCAGCCAGTCGGCCATTTCCTCCTTTTCTTCCGCCATCTGCTCGAACATCGAGGCCATGGAGGCTTCGCCCTCGTGCTGGGCGGCGGCGGCCAGGGCGCGGAAATTGGCGATTTCCCA
>JAFAAW010000134.1 GCA_023426365.1 Pseudomonadota bacterium | reverse complement strand
TCGCGTAGGTCCTGGGAAAGAGGTTTCGGCATACAGGCTGGCCTCCGTCTCCAGCCTGTATCTTGAATCAGATTGCACGCCCCATGGGAATCCCAAACCGATTCCGGGCGAGCGGAAAGTGCTCTAGCCATCGGATCGGCGCGCGCCGACCAGTCAGGCCCTACACTCCGACTGTACGCCGCGTTTCCGCTGGGGGTCAATTCCCCGGCGCCGATCTCCCATGCATGGGGATACGGGTGCACAATCGAGTGCACAGACGGCCAATCATGTGGCCTGCGCAGAATTCTGCGGCAACTGGCGGACATAATAGGCCGCCAGTTGCCGCCCCATGCGAGAAGGCAGGCGCCCCCGATCTGCCGGCGGAATCTGTCCGGGACCTGATCCTCTCCACCTTGCCTCCGATGGACGCTGTTCCGCGCAATCCGGATCCATTCGCTTTGGTGCGGGACTTGGCGCCGCCGGCAAAACGCGGAACACATGACAAGCCGCGCGTGCTCAAGCAGGTGCAGCGGCGCCATGCTCTGCGGCCGCAACGCCGCAAGGAGGTGGTCCAATGGAGCTACAAGCTGGCCTCGTGGGTGTCCACCTTGCGTCTGCCGGCCAATGGTCGCGCCGTGAAGCGGATCTACTCTGCACTGATTGAGTTGATGGAATGGCGCAGCGGCCGCCTTGATCCGGCCGGCCGCACCATTGGCCGGCGTGCCGATTACAGCTCCCAGACCACGGTATGGACCTGGATCGGCTGGCTCAAGGAGCGCGGCATCCTGGCCGTCATCCCATGTTGCACCCGCGTGGTTTCGCCGGATGGCCGCTTTTTCCTGACACAGGATACCAACGTCTACGTCTTCCAGCCCCCGACGCACTGGCGGGGCTATGAGCCTGCGGCGCGTAGCTCGCCAAAGGCGGCCGCCGAAGCGCAGCCGATGCAGGACGCCGAGGGCCAACTGGCCCAGCTGAGGCAGAAGCTGGCCGCTGCGGAGGACCAGCTGGCAGCCGAACCGGACAACGCCGGCACTGCCGCGCTGGTTCGCTTCTATCGAGAGCAGCTGGCGGCACATTCTCCGCCCTAGCTGGCGTTCGCCGGCCCAACGGAATGACCGCACCCTTGCTAGAGCAAGGGGGCGACGAGCCATGTCCAGCAATCCGCATGGCGCTCAAATGGCCCGCCCGCCCGCCGGTTCGAGGGGCTCCGAGAGCATTCAGCCGTCGGTTACTTTCGCATTCCACTCCTAGCGTTGGCGCCATAGCACCAACGTCGATGGTGCCTGCTCATTTGGATAACCCTTTAATGCCCTATCCGGGCTCCAATGATTGGAGAGGTAATCCCTGGAACAAAGATAACAGGGCGATGCCCTCTTTCCTCTGCTCGTCGAGCAAAGGAAACGGAGGCACGCCGGTCGCGCGCCAAGATTGTAGTGAGGGAGGGAGCGTTTGCTCGGCAGGGCCGAGTGCTGCGCGCTCGGCTTTCTTCGGGCTGCGGCATGGTGCTGAGCAGCGCACCAGCGGCGATCTGCGCGGTCACCGTCAGGTCAGCGCAGGGGATACCCCTGCACCCCGATTCGGATGACCCGGATTTGACCCTCTTTTGGCCCCATCCCTATGTTCGGCCGCACTGCAGACCATCCCTCCGTCCCGACCATACCCTCAGGAGCGCCGCGGGGCTGGTGCCAGGGTCAAGGTGGGTCCGCGCACGCAGTGCGTGGATGCCTTGACGCTGGTGAGCCCCGGGCGATGCTTCGGGGGCGCTGGCGGAAGTCCAGACTCAGCAAAGGGGCAAATGATGGGCAAAGTCCGCTCAGGCCGCTGCCAGGGGAGGGCGCTGTCGTTTCTTCTTTTAGTCGCCGATCCCACCCCGGCCATTGGGTCGCTTTACGGTCTGGCTGACGGGCTTCCGAGCGTCCTGGCGGGCTCTGCGGGCCATAGCCATGACGTCGCCAGCCCAGGCGGCGGAAAATACCGTGTCTGGGGGCGGGAAGGGGCGTCCCATCTCCTGCAATACCGTCAGGGCGGCCTGAATCTGCTTGGCCGTCGCCGGCGTCTGCTCGTCCTTGGCCCTGCGGGTGGCAGCTGCTTCTGCTTTGGCGGCATCGCGCTCGCGCTCCAGGCGGTCGGCGCGCATTTCGGCGGCGATGCGGTCGCCCTCCTCGCGGTCGCGCTCTGCACGCAGATGGTGGACGCCGGGGCGGCTGGTCCTGGCCTCGCGGCGCAGGGTGGCCAGGGCGCGCTCCTGCTCATGAACTTCGTGCGTTCGGGCGGCGATATCCGGAGAAACCTCGCGAACGCCGACCATGTAGACAGCCATGGGCACCCGGCGCTTGGCTGTTCGTCCTTCAATACCGGGGCGGTCCATGGCTGCGTCCCTGCCTGCGAAGAATCGAGGTGCGTCGACCTGGTGGCGGTCGAGTATCAGGTTGACCTGGTTCGCGATCCGGCGCCGCTCGGCTTGCACCTGTGATCTGGCGGTTGGCCCAGCCATGAGGCGGGTGCTGCGATCCACCTCCCAGCCGCTTTCCGCTTCGCGGACGGGCCGGGCGGTGACGAGCACGTGCATGTGGGGCTGGACTTCCCCTCGGCCGTGGACGGCGGCAACGGCTTCGTGGCCGCGCTTGCGCCACTGCGCTACCTCTTGGCTGGCCAGCAGACGGCGCTGGGCGACGGAGAGGCCAGCTGGCAATTCGTAGGTCAGTTTGACCAGGACACGCTCAGCGGTCGGACCTCGGCGCTTGACGGCACCTGCGTCGATGGCTTGGGCGGCGGCCTCCAATTTTTGGGGATCGCCGGCGGCATATTCGAGGTCGCTACGTCCGGAAAAGTCTCCGTCGCGGGCCACGTAATCCACCACGTCTCCGACGCGTTGGCCGACCTTCACCGAGCCGATGACGGCGGTGAAGGTGCGCGCGGCCTGACCGTTGTGGCGGCCCACGCGACCAGATTGTAGGCGCAGATATGCGCCCCGATCATTGACGACGCGGCCGATCTTCTCGCGGTCGATTTCCGGTCCCCGGATGGCCATATTCCCTCGTGAAAAGAGGCAGAAGGAGGGGCAGGGAAGCCCAGATAACAGACAAGCGTCTGTTAACTGGGCTTAAATTCTGCCCCTCCTTGCCCGTTTTGCCAAGGCCATACCAACTTGCATTTTTCACAGGTCGGGGCCGGGTCACCTCAATTCGGCAATCCACCCAGAACCGCCCTTCTTGAGTGCCGCATTGAAGGGAATGGTTTTCTGACTGCCGCCTCGGAATTGCTGAATCAGCTTGCCCTGGCAGACAAAGCCGCCACCGTTTTCAGCCGCGCACTTCCGGTCGATGATCTTGCTCACGGTGAACATCCCGCCGAATGCCGTGGTGGCCAGATCGTTCATGGCCTGCTGCACGTTCGCGTCGGTGGGCTCGCTATCGCAACCGGCCAGCACCAGAAGCGGGGCCACCGCCATGATCTTCGCGGCCTTCAGAATACGCACGGTCATGATCATCCCCTGGTTGGTTGGGCGCCCGGGCGCGACGTGGGGCGGTCGGCGACCACGCCCTACGCCCGAGTGCATTTTGTTCAATATATCGAGGTGCGCGAAACCGGCAAGCCGGCTGCCATGGGCGGATGGATTTGCGCCAGACCTTCGCCACCAATCTGCGACGACTTCGCCATGCCAAGGGCTGGTCGCAGGACGAGCTTGCGCTCGAGGCTGAGATGAGCCGCAGCTACCTCAGCCAGATCGAGAAGGGGAAGTTCTACGTCAGTCTCAAGGTAGTCGGCCGACTGGCCGATGCTCTGCAGATCGACCCTGCAGAATTCTTGAAGGCACCTGGCGGTTAAACGCCCACTCTTGTCCTTGGCACTATCGGCCGCGATCGGGTGGCCGGTTTCACCACTGGCCCGATTACCTCATCGGATGGCGGCAGGTACTCAAGTCCATCCGTTGGCGGCAATTTGTCCCTGTGGAGCCAGTATGGCACCAGGATGGTTTTTTTCTGCTCAGTCATGGCGCCGGCCTTCCGCCGTTGCGCCCATCAGATCGTCGCGCATTTCCGCGATGGCCAGTTCCTGAGCGGCGTCGGCATTGGTGCCTTGGGCGACCATGTTGACGTAATGATTCATGCCACGAGTGGCCGCCCGCTCGATTGCGGCGGCATGGTCGCGAGACGGCTTGCCGCCCGTGAGGGTAAAAATCTGCTCGGCCCTGACGTGCCAAATGGTCCAGCTGTTCATTGGTCGGCCTCCAAAGCAAAAGCCCCCGGCGATGCCTGGGGGCTTTTGCTTCAGATCTTCCCCGGCAGCCGGCGTTACCCGATGCCCCAGGGGATCTCTCCTCGGGCGTCTGCATCGCCGGCCCTGGCATGATGACCAGGTGGTGAGAGCCACGGCCCAAATGTATCGCGTTAAGGGTGTTGGCGCCAGAATTCTGCGGCCGACCTTACCCAACAGGGCTCAAGCGATGTGCTGTGTGCCTAGGGTCCGTTCCTGCTGCGACTGGGCTTGTAGCACCATTGTAGCAGCGCAAACGGTATCCACTGGTGCTCAGTGGGAGTTTGTGGTGCCGTAAGTGCTTGAAAAGAAAGGGTGGCGGAGGGAGGGGGATTCGAACCCCCGGTAGGGTTTGACACCCTACGACAGTTTAGCAAACTGCTGGTTTAAGCCACTCACCCATCCCTCCGCAGGGCCGGTGTCACGGTTGGTCCGTGGCTTGGAAGGCCGTTTCTAGCGGAGAGCGTGCCGGGCGTCAACCCGGAACACTCATGCCTTTTTGCACTTGTTCCCGCGCCGCGATGGAATCGTACCAGCGCCTGACATTGGGGAATTCGGCGGCCAGGTCCACGCCCTGCCAGTCGGCGCGCTGGCACCAGGGAAAAATCGCCATGTCGGCGATGGAATAGGGGCCGGCGACGTACTCCACCTCGCCCAGGCGCTTGTCCAGCACGCCGTAAAGCCGCTTGGTTTCCTTGGAATAGCGTTCGATGGCGTAGGGGATCTGCTCGGGGGCGAAGCGGCGGAAATGATGGGCCTGGCCGAACATGGGGCCGACGCCGCCCATCTGGAACATCAGCCATTGCAAGGTGGCGTAGCGCCCGGCCGGATCGGCGGGCAGGAAGCGGCCGGTCTTTTCCGCCAGATAGATCAGGATGGCGCCCGACTCAAACAGCGTCAGCGGCGCGCCGCCCGGCCCGTCCCGGTCGATGATCGCGGGGATCTTGGAATTGGGATTGATGGCGACGTAATCGGCGGTGAACTGGTCGCCCCGCATGATGTCGATGGGATGCACCCGATAGGGCAGCCCCACCTCTTCCAGCATGATGGATACCTTGCGGCCGTTGGGCGTGCCCCAGGTGTAGAGATCGATCATGGTCCACTCCTTCTGTGCATCCGAAACATAGGGGCTGACGTCACGGTTGACGAGGGGGTGCCGGCTCTGGCATCGTCTCAACCATGACAACCAAGACCTTTTCCCTGCTGCTGCTTACCGGCCCGGTGTCGTAATTCGACGCCGGGGTGTTCGCGTACGCATTTTTCGTCAGGGTTGCCAGAGGTCGGTTTCATGTCTTCCATCATCGCCAGTGTGGGTCTGGGCCATCGCGGTTCCGGCATTGCCGCACCGTCAAAGCTGCGACTAAGCGGCGGTCGCCGGGACTGATCGCCCGCGCGGGCGCCCGGTGGCCGTGATGTGGCCGCGTATCACCATCGCAGCAAAGACAATTGCCAAGGATTTCCGGCCATGAAGACCGATGCCCAGTCCAAGTACCGCCCCTATCCCGCCATCAGGTTGACCGACCGCCGCTGGCCCGACGCCGTCATCGACACGCCCCCGGTATGGTGCAGCGTGGACTTGCGCGACGGCAACCAGGCGCTGATCGACCCCATGGACACCCAGCGCAAGATGCGGCTGTGGAACACGCTGGTCGGCATGGGCTTCAAGGAGATCGAGGTGGGCTTTCCCGCCGCCTCGCAGACCGATTTCGATTTCATCCGCCATCTGATCGACGGCGGCCACATCCCCGATGACGTCACCATCCAAATCCTGACCCAGTCGCGCGAAGACCTGATCCGCAAAAGCTTCGAGGCGCTGGAAGGGGCCAAGAAGGTCATCGTGCACCTGTACAACTCCACCTCTGAGGTGCAGCGCCGCGTGGTGTTCGGCTTCGACCGCCAGGGCTGCATCGATCTGGCGTTGGGCGGCGTGCGGCTGGTGCGCGAGCTGTCGGCGGCGCGCGCCGATGGCGAGGTGATGTTCCAGTACAGCCCGGAAAGCTTCACCGGCACCGAACCCGATTTCGCCGTCGAGATCGTCGAGGCGGTGGCCGCCGAATGGGGTGTCGGACCGGGGCGCAAGATGATCGTCAACCTGCCGGCGACGGTGGAGATGAGCACCCCCAACGTCTATGCCGACGTCATCGAGTGGTTCTGCCGCACGGTGAAGGGGCGCGAGAACCTGATCATCTCGGTCCATCCGCACAACGACCGCGGCACCGGCGTGGCCGCTGCCGAACTGGCCGTCATGGCCGGCGCCGACCGGGTGGAGGGCACCTTGTTCGGCAATGGCGAGCGCACCGGCAATGTGGACGTCTGCACCCTGGCGTTGAACCTGTTCACCCAGGGCGTCAACCCCGGTCTGGACCTGTCCGACATCGACACCATCCGCCAGGTGGCCGAGGAATGCACCGGCCTGCCGGTGCACCAGCGCCACCCCTATGCGGGCGAGCTGGTCTATACCGCGTTCTCGGGGTCGCACCAGGACGCCATCAAGAAGGGCTTCAGCGCCCGCAAGACCGCCAATGACGCGGTGTGGGAAGTTCCCTATCTGCCCATCGACCCGGCCGATGTGGGCCGCACCTACGAGGCGGTCATCCGCATCAACAGCCAGTCGGGGAAGGGCGGCGTCGCCTATGTGCTGGAGCGCGACCATGGGCTGGAGCTGCCCAAGGCCATGCAGTCGGAATTCGCCCGCGTGGTGCAGCAGGTCGCCGACCGCGAGGGCCGCGAGCTGACGCCTGACGAGATTTACGTGTTCTTCGAGCGCACCTATTTCGCCCCGGGCAAGCTGGAAGTGGTCGATTATTCCACCCTGCCGGCCGGCAAGGGCGGCCGCGCGCTGACCGCCACCGTGCGCTGGCAGGGGGTGGAGCACACCATCACCGGCAACGGCGCCGGCCCGGTGGATGCCTTCGTCCATGCGTTGGACAAGGATTTGGGGATCGCGGTCCGCTTGCGGAACTATCACGAGCACGCGGTGGGCCAGGGGTCCGAGGCGCAGGCCGCCTGTTATGTGGCGGTGGACGGCAAGTACGGCATGGTCCACGGCGCCGCCAAGGATGCCTCGGTGACCATGGCCGCCCTGGCCGCCGTGGCCAGCGCCGTCAACCGCATGTGAGCGGCGTGTGCGCGGGGGCGGCGTCCCCGCGCACACCGATCGGTGGTGCGCCCAGGCTTCGGCGGTAGCCGAGGAGGGCAGTCTGAAGCCGCGAAAGGGCGCCCGGTGCCTGGCGCAGGCGCGAGGGCAAAAAAACAGGGCGCCGATGGCCTCGGCGCCCTGCGAACCGGTCCCTTACGCGGCGGCGGCTATTGCATCAGGCTGATCAGCCAGAAGCTCAGCCAGCCGATGCAGCCGGCGGCGGGGATGGTGAAGATCCAGGCCCACACAATGTTGGCGGCCAGCCCCCAGCGCACGGCCGAGGCGCGGCGGGCCGAGCCGACACCGACGATGGCGCCGGTGATGGTGTGGGTGGTGGACACCGGAATACCCAGCGAGGTGGCGCCGAACAGCGTGATGGCGCCGGCGGTTTCGGCGCAGAAGCCCTGGAACGGCTTGAGGTCGGTGATCTTGGACCCCATGGTCTTGACGATGCGCCAGCCGCCCATCAGCGTGCCCAGGCCCATGGCCAATTGCGAGGTCAGGATCACCCAGAACGGGACATAGAATTCACCGCCCTCGAGATAGCCCTGGCTGAACAGCAGGACGGCGATGATGCCCATGGTCTTCTGGGCGTCGTTGCCGCCATGGCCCAGCGAATACAGCGCCGCCGACACCAATTGCAGATGGCGGAAGCCGCGATCCACCAGGAAGGGGGCGGCGCGGCGCAGCGCCCAGGACAGCCCCGCCATCATCATGATCGCCAGGATGAAGCCGGTGACCGGCGACCCCACGATGGCCAGGCTGGTCTTGACGAAGCCCGCGGTTGCCAGGCCGCTCAGGCCCGCCTTGGCGATGCCGGCGCCGGCCAATCCACCGATCAGGGCGTGAGACGAGGACGACGGGAAGCCCAGCCACCAGGTGAACAGGTTCCAGCCGATCGCCCCTATCAACGCCGCCAAGATGACGAAGGGGTCGATGACGCTGGGTTCGACGATGCCGGTGCCGATGGTCTTGGCCACGTGCAGGCCGAAGAACAGAAAGGCGATGAAATTGAAGAACGCCGCCCAAGCCACCGCATAGGACGGGGGCAGGACGCGGGTCGAAACCACCGTGGCGATGGAGTTGGCCGCGTCATGCAGGCCGTTGATGAAGTCGAAAGCCAGGGCCACCAGGATGATGGCGGCCAGGGCGGGAAGGCTGAGAATGACGGCGTCCATGGACGGGGCGGCCTATACGTGGTCCAGCACAATGCCTTCGATCAGATCTGCGACGTCGTCGCAGCGGTCGGTGACCGCCTCCAGCATCTCGTACACTTCCTTGGCGCCAAGGAAGGCGATGGTTTCGGGTTGCTGGGCGATCAGGTTCGACAGGCCCTGGTGCAGGGCGCGATCCGCCTCGCTTTCGATCCGGCCGATCCGTTCGCACAATTGCGTGATGCGCACGACGTTCTTGTTGACGTCGGCCAGCAGCGGGATGGCCTCGGCCAGCAGCTTGGCGCCTTCCTGGATCTGGCGGGCCAGTTCCAGCATGCAGGGGGTGAAATGCTCGATGCGGTAAAGCAGCGCGTGCTGGCCCACATCCTCGATCAGGTCGATGGTGTCGTCCTGGGCGCTGATCAGCGCGTGGATGTCGGAGCGGTCGAACGGCGTGATGAATGCCCGGTGCAGGGCCATCAGCGTTTCGCGAGCGATGGTGTCGGCCTGCTTTTCGATGGTGCGCACGTCTTCGAAGCGGGCTTCGCGCTGGTCCGGCGGGGCCTCCATCATGGCGATCAGGGCGCCCGAGGCGGCCACCAGCCGTTCGGCATGGGCAGCGAAATTGGCGACGAACCGTTCTTCCCTGGGCATCAGGGCACGGATGAACTTCAAGGCCATGGAAACCCCATCCTCTGTAACGCGGTCGTCATATATCACAGGGCATGGGGCGCCGTCTCGCCCTTCGGACAGGCGTGATCTCAGTCGAATCGACCGCCGAAATCCAGCAGGACGCGGACCAGACCCGGTTCGGTGACCAGCAAAGCCGCCTCGCCCGGGGTCATCCAGCGCCGTTCACGCTCGGCCTTTTCCGGCCATGCGCCAAGCTCATGGGTGACCTCCAGCAGGAACACGCGCATCAGGCAGGGCACTTCGCGGCCGTTCTTCAGGCGCTTGAAGCTGTCGTACTGGGCGAACGGGGTTTTGAACACCGTGCCGATCAGGCCGGCCTCCTCATAGGCTTCCGCCTCGGCCACCTGATGGGGGGCCAGTTTCCGCTCGGGCTGGCCCTTGGGCAGAATCCACCGTTTGGTCTCGCGGCTGGTCACCAGCAGGACCATGGGGTGTCCATCGACGACCCTATAGGGCAGGGCGGCGTACTGGACCAGGGTCTTCTTGGTGGTTTCCTTAGGCATGCACCCACTTCTGCCTGTCGCTTGTGGCGAGCGAAAGGCGCGTTTGTGACAGTTTTATTGCAGTGGCGCAAGCGTGCCCGGCGCTGCTCTCTTCTTCCGGCCGGCACTATAACCCGGAATGTGCGCCGGTGCGCTATCCCAAGTCGCCCAGGCCTTGCGTCGGAGGCCATAAAAAAGGCCCCCGCCGAAGCGGAGGCCCAAGGTGTGGAGGAGATCGCTCGGGTTCAGATGCCGAACACCCACATCAGCAACCCGGTGCCGCCGATCAAGGTCACCGTCCCAATGCTCAGGGCGGCAAGCCCGATGGCGATGGCGATGATCTCGGACAAGGGCTCTTGGGCTTTGGAACAGGCGGTGCTCATGATCGTCTCCGGCAGGAAGAAGGTTCCTGAGCCATACTGTGCCCCGCAGCCCGCCCGGCGGCCTTGACCTTTGTCATTCGCGCGCCTCTCGCGCCGCCCGCCCGGGCGAAAAGGACAAAAAGAAAGGGAGCCGCAGGCATGGCGCCCGCGGCTCCCGGTCTGCGTCCCGCGCGTGGCGCGCGGGATCAGTCCTTGAACTTCTTGACGATCAGCTCGTTGAGCATGCCGGGATTGGCCTTGCCCTGGGTCGCCTTCATGACCTGGCCGACGAACCAGCCGATCAGCTTGTCCTTGCCGGCCTTGACCTCGGCCACCTTGTCCGGGTTGGCGGCGAACACCTCGTCGATGGCCTTTTCGATGGCGCCGGTGTCGGTCACCTGCTTGAGGCCCTTTTCCTCGACGATGGTCGCGGGGTCCTTGCCGCTTTCCACCATGAAGATGAACACGTCCTTGGCCAGACGGGTCGAAATGGTGCCGTCCTTGATCAGGTCGATCATGCGGCCCAGGTTTTCGGCCGAGACCGGCGGATTGGCCCAGGTGTATTCCGGCTTGGAATTCATGGTGGCGAAGAAGTCGCCCATGATCCAGTTGGCGGCGGTCTTGCCGTCGCGGCCGCCGGCGGGCGCAGCCTGCCCATTGTTACCGCCAGCGGCCCCGCCGCGGGCCACCGCCTCGAAGAACTCGGCCGATTCCTTTTCCGCCACCATCACGCCGGCGTCATAGGCGTTCAGGCCGTATTCGGCCATGAAGCGGGCCTTCTTCTCGTCCGGCAGTTCGGGCAGGGTGGCCTTGATGCCGTCCACGAAGTCCTGGCTGATCACCAGCGGCAGCAGGTCGGGGTCGGGGAAGTAGCGGTAATCGTGGGCGTGCTCCTTGCTGCGCATGGAGCGGGTCTCGCCCTTGACCGAATCGAACAGGCGGGTTTCCTGCACGATCTCGCCGCCCGATTCATAGACGTCGATGTGACGGCGCGCCTCGTATTCGATGGCCTGCTGCACGAAGCGGATCGAGTTGACGTTCTTGATCTCGCAGCGGGTGCGCAGCTCGGTGCTGCCCACCGGACGGACCGAGACGTTGGCGTCGCAGCGCATGCTGCCTTCCTGCATGTTGCCGTCGCAGGTGCCCAGGTAGCGCAGGATGGTGCGCAGCTTGGTCAGGTACGCGCCGGCCTCTTCCGGGCTGCGCATGTCCGGCTTGGACACGATTTCCATCAGCGCCACGCCCGAGCGGTTCAGGTCGATGAACGACTTGGACGGGTGCTGGTCGTGGATGGACTTGCCGGCGTCCTGTTCCAGGTGCAGGCGCTCGATGCCGACGGGCCGGGTGGTGCCGTCGTCCAGATCGATCAGCAGCGTGCCCTCGCCGATGATCGGCAGGTCGTACTGGCTGATCTGATAGCCCTGCGGCAGGTCGGCGTAGAAATAGTTCTTACGCGCGAACACGCTCTTCAGGTTGACCTTGGCCTTGAGGCCCAGGCCGGTGCGCACCGCCTGTTCCACGCACTTTTCGTTGATCACCGGAAGCATGCCGGGGAAGCCGGCATCGACGAAGCTGACCTGGGAATTGGGTTCGCCGCCGAATTCCGTCGGCGCGCCCGAGAACAGCTTGGCGTTGGAGATGACCTGGGCGTGCACCTCGAGGCCGATGACGATTTCCCAGTCGCAGGTTTCACCCTGGATCACGTAAGCCATCACACACCCTCCGGAAGCGCGGTGAACTGGGCGGCGGATTCCATCACGCCGGCCACCTTGAACACGGTTTCCTCGTCGAACGGACGGCCGATCAGTTGCAGGCCCAGCGGCAGGCCGTCGGCGTTGAGGCCGGCGGGCAGGCTGAGGCCGGGCAGGCCGGCGAGGCTGGTGGGGATGGTGAACACGTCGTTCAGCCACATGGTGACCGGATCGTCGGTGTTGTCGCCGATGCCGAAGGCAGCCGACGGCGCGGTGGGGGTCAGGATGACGTCCACCGTCTCGAACGCCTTCCGGAAGTCCTCGGCGATCAGGCGACGCACCTTCTGCGCCTTGGTGTAATAGGCGTCGTAATAGCCGGCGCTCAGCACATAGGTGCCGATCATGATGCGGCGCCGGACCTCGGCGCCGAAGCCGGCGGCGCGGGTCTTCTTGTACATCTCGTCCAGGGTCTTGCCCTCGACGCGCAGGCCGAAGCGCACGCCGTCATAGCGGGCTAGGTTGGACGACGCTTCCGCCGGGGCGACGATGTAATAGGTCGGCAGGGCGTACTTGGTGTGCGGCAGGGTGATTTCCACCGGGGTGGCGCCGGCGGCCTTCAGCCACTCGATGCCCTGTTCCCACACCTTGTTGACCTCGTCCGACAGGCCGTCGGGGCGGTATTCCTTGGGAATGCCCACCTTGAGGCCGCGGATGTCGCCGGTCAGCGCGGCGGCGAAATCGGGCACCGGCACGGGGGCCGAGGTGCTGTCCTTGGGGTCGTGGCCGGCCATGGCGTTCAGCATGAGCGCGCAGTCCTTGACCGTGCGGGCCATGGGGCCAGCCTGGTCCAGCGAGCTGGCGAAGGCGACGATGCCCCAGCGCGAACAGCGGCCATAGGTCGGCTTGATGCCGGTGATGCCGCAGAAGGCGGCCGGCTGGCGGATCGAACCGCCGGTGTCGGTGCCGGTGGCGCCCATGGCGATGCGGGCGGCAACCGCCGCCGCTGAGCCGCCCGACGAGCCGCCGGGGACCAGCTTCTTGGAGGGCGCGGACTTGGCCTTCCACGGGTTTTCCACGTTGCCGTGATAGCTGGTGATGTTGGCCGAACCCATGGCGAACTCGTCCAGGTTCAGCTTGCCCAGGGTGACCGAGCCGGCATCCTTCAGCTTCTGGCTGACGGTGGATTCATACTGCGGCTTGAAGCCGTCCAGGATGTGGCTGGCGGCCGTGGTCAGCACGCCCTTGGTGCAGAACAGATCCTTGATGCCCAGCGGGATGCCGTCCAGCGCGCCGGCCCGGCCCGCCTTGCGGCGCGCGTCCGAGGCCTTGGCCTCTTCCAGCGCCAGCTCGGGCGTTTCGGTGATATAGGCGTTCAGGCCGCGCTTGGCGTCCATCGCCTTGAGGTGCGCTTCGGTCAGTTCGACGGCGGTGATTTCGCCCTTGCCCAAACGATCCAGGGCATCGGCGATGGTCAGGTTCGTCAGTTCGGTCATGTTATTCGACCACCTTGGGAACGGTGAAGAAGCCGCCTTCGTCCTCGCGGATGGCGTCGGGGGCGTTGGCCAGGACCGCCTCGGCGTAGCCGCCGTCGTTGATCACGTCCTTGCGCATGGGAAGGGTGATGTCGGCCACCGACGCCATCGGCTCGACGCCATCGGTATTCACCTCGGCCAGTTGCTCGACGAAGGTCAGGATGCCGGAAAGTTCACCGGCCAGGTGATCGAGTTCTTCCTCGCGGACCTCGATGCGGGCCAGTTCGGCGATGTTGCGCACGGTGGCTTTGTCCAGCGACATGCGGTGTGGTTCTCCGGTTGCCAGAGCAAGAAATCTTGCATTTGCGTAAAGCGTCGCGGACGTTAGCACCCGGGGCATTGATCCGCAACCGGGGAAGGCCGCAAGCCACTTTGCGGCAAGTGGGGCGGGGCCGCGCCGGAGGGCGGGAGCCGCCATGGCACGTCATTTGCTATTCCGATCGGATCGGACAGGCAATGGTATGCAATATGACAAATGACGTGAAGACCGACCGCTACGTCACCTATGCCGGCATCAATTGCGAGGGCAACGCCCGCATCGTGGTCGAGCGCGTGCTGGCCCTGATCGACGATCCGGCCAAATCCAATGCGCTGTGGGAACGGTTCAGGACGCGGCTGGCCGAGGCCGGCACGGTGGGTGCCCGCAAGGCGGACGAGCTGTGCCTGGCATGCAGCCACACCTATTACATCGAGGACTTGTTCGAGCAGCACGGCGACCAGGACGGGCTGGACGCCCTGCGCCGCCTGGAGGACGAATGCTGCTGAGCCGTCACCACGGCATGGTGAAGACCGAACAGCGCCCGCCGCTGGTGCCCGAATTGGTGATGCGTCCCTCGCAGGCGCCGCAGGCGGCCGGCAGCAGGGCCAGGCAGAGGATGGCGAGGCGGCGAAGGATCATGGCGGCAATGTAAGGCTTGCGCGCGTGCCCGTCATGTCGCACCTTGCGGCCATGCCTCTTTTGCCGATCCACGAGATGAAAGCCGCGTTGCCGCGCCATGCCCGCCTGATGGGCCTGGACCTGGGCACCAAGACCATCGGGCTGGCGCTGTCCGACGTTCTGCTGGGCATCGCCACGCCGTTCGACACCATCCGCCGCACCAAGTTCACCAAGGATGCCGAACAATTGTTCGCGCTGCTGGACAAGCACGAGGTGGGCGGGCTGGTCCTTGGCCTGCCGGTGGAGATGGACGGCACCGAGGGGAGCCGCTGCCAATCCACCCGTGCGTTCGTGCGCAACCTGCTGGGCTTGCGCGACCTGCCGGTGGCGCTGTGGGACGAACGGCTCTCTACCGCGGCCGTGACCCGCACCCTGCTGGAGGCCGACGCCAGCCGGGCGCGCCGCGCCGAGGTGGTGGACAAGATGGCCGCCGCCTACATCCTGCAAGGGGCGCTGGACGCCATCGCCCGCCAGCAACAGCCGGTTCCCTGAGGCGGTTCAGGCGGTCATCCGCCGACGCCGCGGGGCGACGCCGCCGAACTCGGCGGCCAGGCGCGTGGTGAGGGTGTGGCTGGCCGCCAGCACCAGCGGCGTCAGGCCGGGGGCGAAGGGCAGGCGGCAGGCGGCCACCGGCCCCACCACCTCGATCTCGGGCAGGGGGGCGACCAGACGGCGTACCGCCGCCAGCACCGCATTGGTGCCGCCGCTGAACTGATCCGGCGGATGGCCGCGATAGCTTGCCCCGTCCACCCGCATGATTTCGCCGGGGCAGCCCATGCGGCGCGGCAGGGCCTCCAGCACGATGGCGCGGCTGCAATGCTCGAACAGGGCGACGGGACTGGCCTTGGCGGTGCCGTCGAGCACGCGCACGGTGTCGGGCCAGCGCAGGCGCCCCAGGCGGTGGGCCATGACGGAACCGAAGCCGTCATCGGCGTGCAGTGCGTTCCCCAAGCAGATCAGGTGTATCACGATCGACCAACATCCGTAGCGCGCCGGTGGGCGTGCGTTTGTCCCCCTGTCGGCGCATGCGGCCGGATGGCCCATGGGCGCGACGTCCGTGGGGCGGCCGCGAACGGCCGGCGCCCCACAACCCCGCCGCGCACCATAGCAACCATTGCGGGTCGGTTGAACCGCCTTTTGATGGACGGCCGCCGCAATGGCGACCGTCCAGACTTCTGGCCGAGGCTTGGGGCGGCGGATATCCCTAACGAATGTGGGGACCCTCGGCGAATTCCTCGATCATGCGGGTGCAGAATTGCGGCAGGTCGTCGGGCTTGCGGCTGGTCACCAAGCCTTGATCCACCACCACGGGCGCGTCCTCCCAATGGCCGCCGGCATTGCCGATATCGGTCTTGAGCGACGGCCACGAGGTCAGCCGGCGGCCCTGGACCACGTTGGCCTCGACCAGGGTCCACGGGCCGTGGCAGATGGCGGCCACCGGCTTGCGGGTCAGAAAGAACGACCGGGTGAAGTCCACCGCCCGGGCATCCATGCGCAGGGCGTCCGGGTTGGCGACGCCGCCGGGCAGCATCAGCGCGTCGTATTCCTCGGGCTTGGCGGCGTCCAGCGTGCGGTTGACGTCCACGCTGTCGCCCTTGTCATGGTGGCGCATGCCCTGGATGCGCCCGTCATGGGGGGCGATCACGTCCACCCGCGCCCCCGCCTGTTCCAGGGCGCGCAGCGGTTCGGTCAGTTCGCTTTGCTCGAAGCCGTCGGTGGCCAGGATGGCCACTCGCTTGCCGTTCAGTTTGCCGGCCATGGGGCATCTCCGTTGTCGATGATGCCCGAGCCAACAGCGCCGCCAAGCGGACGGTTCGTGAAAGATGGCAGAAGAGTCTTGATTCGGGAAACCGCAATTGGCTAGTGTTTTGCGCACAAGCTGTCCGCCACTCTTTGGCGCGACGGCTTTTATTTTTCCGGGGGGAAACGGGCATGTTGGTGTGGGAGGAAGAGTACAAGATCGGCAACGCGGAAATGGATGCCCAGCATCTGATTCTGTTTGCCCTGCTCAACCAGTTGACGGTCAACATCGACAGCGACCGGGCGGGCGACTGCCTGCACGACGTGATGACCGCCTTGGGCAATTACATCGACTACCACTTCGCCCACGAGGAGGCGTTGATGAAGGCCTGGGGCTATCCCGGGCTTGATGAGCACGCGGCCAAGCATGCGCAGTTCGTCGCCGAGGTGCGGCGCCTGCAATCCATGGTGCAGGGCACCGACATGCACAAGGCGGCCATTCGCGTGCGCGCCTTCGTGCTGGATTGGCTGTTGGGGCACATCCTGGGGACGGACGTGGAATACGCGCGCTTCATCGCCGAAAAAGCCGGGGCCGAGCAGCCGGACGGCGCCCCTTCCGGCGCCGCCTGAGGGCATCCGAGCCAGGCGGCATGGCGCCGCTTTCCGCAGTTGACCAGGACAGGGAACCTTCACCATGCGCGTGACGGAGTCCGAACGTGCGTTTCTGCACGAATTGCATGCCGTCAAAAAGAACCCGCTGGGTAAACGGCTGATCCATTTCTGCGTATCCATGGCGCCCCAGCACAGGGACGTGGCCCGGCGCCAGGAAAGCGCCAAGAACTTCATCAAGAAGAGTTTCGAGCGCAGTCCCTATTGCCAGGTGTTCCAGGCCAGCAACAACGACCTGTTCGTCGCCTATTCGCACATCCCGGTATCCGAGGTGCTGTCGGTATGCTCGCGCGTGGAGAAGCTGTTCTGCGACGAGCCGGTGACCGCCCGCAACGCCTATGGCGAATACGCCTTCTACAAGGTGGCGGACGCGGTCAAGGAACTGGACAAGGTGTTCACCGCCTTCAAGGGCATCATCGCCTATGGTTCCGAGAACAAGGACGGCGCGCTCAAGCGGCCGATGGCGCCCGAACACCTGACGCTCCTGTCCGACAAGCTGCGCACCACCGACGTGCGGCACTGCATCTTCAACCAGCCGGTCTATTTCATCGGCAACAAGGTGCCGTCCATCGAATTCCTGGAATTCTATATCGCCAGCAAGCAGATCGAGAGCGTGTTCCTGCCCGAGGTCAGCCTGTCGGGCAATCCGTGGCTGTTCCACGCCCTGTCCGAGGATTACGACCGCGCCACCCTGCGCGCCCTGGTCAAGGAAATCGCCGAATACCGGCACAAGGCGTTCAGCATCAACGTCAGCCTGTCCACCATCCTTTCGCGGGACTTCAACGACTTCTATGAAAAGCTGCCCACCAAGCTGGCCGGCAAGATCGTGCTGGAGATCCACAAGACGGACCTGATCCAGAATTTCTCGCTGGTTCGCGACGTGAAGGAGCTTGTGCGTAAAAAGGGGCTGCGCCTCTGTGTGGACGGCCTGGAATGGCGCGATTTCGAGGTGCTGCAGATGAAGCATCTGGCGCCCGATTTCGTCAAAGTGATCTGGCACAACGACCTGCTGTCGGCGGCGCATGACGACATCGCCATCCTGGTGCGCGGCAAGGCGACCCTGCCGGAAAACTGCGAATTGATCATGTCGCGCTGCGATTCGCCCAAGGCGTTCCCGTTCGCCCGCACGCTGGGCGTCAAATACGTCCAGGGGCGGCTGGCCGACCAGTTCTTCAAGACCGGCATGGAGCTGTAGCGGGGGGCAGGGCGGTTCCCCGGTTGCCCCGCCCTGGCGTTGCGCGTAAGGTTCGTCCCCGGGAATGGGGGCCTGCGCGGCGGTTCGGGGCCGGCGCGCGAATCGATGGACCAGCATGCGCTTTGTTTGGACCTTCCTGACCGGTATCGCCTTTGCCGCCTTCGTCATGGTGGTCAGCTCGCCGCTGCTGCTGGCCGGCATGGGCGCCACCGCCTGGGCGCTCAAGGGGCACACCTTCAACGCGCTGTCCGGCGAATCCGTGTTCGGCGTGCGCGACCAGGACGGTCGCCTGGACGGCCGCATGGTCAATGTGAGCTTCCAGACCATGCATGTCGCCATGCCGGGCGATCCGCGCCCGCGCCGCCTGCTGCTGCGGCTTGAGGTGACCAATGCCGATGTTTTCGCCTCGCGTCCCGGCGAGGGGCGGGTGCGCCTGGACGCCTGGCCGCTGGATGCGGTCGAGGATGTCAGGAATGCGCCGCTTTACACCATCGTGGCGCCCGGCCGCGCCGCCACCATCGCCGATGACGGCACCGTGGTGGTGGAATACGGCGTCCGCCGCAGCGTCTATGCCCTGGCCGGCGGCCAGTGGCTTTATGATTGGGAATCCCCGCCCGCCTCCTTCACCGGCGAGGGCGAGCGGCGCCGCATCGTGGCGCTTGCCTCGGTCGAGGAGGACATGCCGGCGCGCACCATCGCGGTGCTGACCCTGGCGACCGCGCAGGCCGCGCTCAAGCGGGTGTTGATCGTCGCCGAGGATCCGACGCGGGCGCGGCTGCTGCGCTCCTCCATGTCCATGATCCGGCCGGTGCCGCGCCTGGACGACGCCACCCGCCGCACCATCGACCTGTCTCTGCCTGCTGGTCTGATGCGCATTCCGGTCGCGGGCGACGACCTTGACCTGGGCAAGGCTCAGGTGCCGACCGGCTTGGCGCTGATCGAACTCAAGCCCTGGGGACGGGCGCCGTAAAGGGCGGCGCCGGACGGGCGGCCGGGATTGCGTCCGCCGCCCCGGCCCTCAGGCCATCATCTTCCACCAGCGCTTCGCCTCGGCCGCCGGCCATTCCGGGCCGTGGCCGGCGAACAGGACGGTGTCGTCCGCCACCGTGCCCAGGAAGCGGGGGATGGACTGCCACAGCTTCTGCTCGCTGCCGCCGGGCAGGTCGGTGCGGCCCACGCCCTGGCGGAACAGGGTGTCGCCGGTCAGCGCGAAGCCGCCGAAATCGAAGCATACGCCGCCGGGCGTGTGGCCGGGGGTGTGGATGACCCGCACCTCGGCGCCGCCCAGGCTCAGGGTCGGTTCGCCGGTGAAGGTGCGCACCCGTGCCGGACCGTCGGCGCCCTGGCCGGTGAAGCTGCGGGCGAGGTCGCTGGCCCGCTCGATGACGGGCATTTCGTCGTGATGGGCATGGGTGTCCAGGTCCAGCGCCGCTTCCAGCGCGCGGGCGGCGCCCAGATGGTCGGGATGGCCGTGGGTCAGCCAGATGGCGACCGGCTTGCCGCCTTGCGCCTCGACCTCCGCCAGGATGCGGTCGGCATCGCCGCCGGGATCGACCACCACCAATTCGCCCGTAGGGCGGTGGCGGACGATATAGGCGTTCTCGTACCACGGCGGGCTGGTGACCACCACGGTCAGGGTGAAGTCGCCGAAATCGCCAAGATGGTGGACGGACATAGCGGACACGCTCATATGAAACCGACGAAAAAGCTCGACCCCATATAGCCCATGCGGGGACGGCTTTCCAGGCATGGCGCGTTTACGTGCCGGTAACCGGGCCAGCGCCATAATGACACCCTTTTCGAATCGGACAGGCGCGATGCCCAAGAACAATCACACCGATCCCTTTCCGTCGGCTCGCGAAGACGTCGCCATCGCCCAGGTCAACGTTCCGGAAACGCCCCAGACGGCGTCGCCCGCCTATCGGCTGGCCTTCGAGGACGACGACTTCCTGCTGCGTTCGGACCTGCGCGCCGTGCGCCTGCAACTGGAATTGCTGAAGCCGGAATTGCTGCAACAGGAACAGGGCATCCGCTCGACGGTCGCCATGTTCGGCTCGGCCCGCATCCCCGATCCCGAGGTGGCCGCCAGCCATCTGGCCGAGGTCGAGGCCGAGGCCCGGACCAAGCCGCACGACAAGGCGCTGGCCCGCAAGGTGACGGTGGCGCGGCGGATGCTGGCCAATTCCCGCTATTACGAGGAGGCCCGCCGTCTGGCGCAGATCGTCAGCAACACCTGCGTCGGCGAGCACGTGTGCGATTTCGTGGTCAAGACCGGCGGCGGCCCGGGCATCATGGAGGCGGCCAATCGTGGCGCCGCCGATGTGGGCGCCAAGTCCATCGGCCTCAACATCGTCCTGCCCATGGAGCAGGCGCCCAACCGCTATATCAGCCCCGAACTGTGCTTCCGCTTCCATTACTTCGCCATCAGGAAGATGCACTTCCTGATCAGGGTAAAGGCGCTGGTGGTGTTTCCCGGCGGTTTCGGAACGCTGGACGAACTGTTCGAGGCGCTGACCCTGATCCAGACCGGCAAGATCGAGCCCATCCCGGTTCTGCTGTTCGGCCGCGAGTATTGGGAGCGGGTGCTCAACATCGACGCCATGGTCATGGAGGGCATGATCTGCCCCGAGGACAAGGACCTGCTGACCTTCGTCGAAACCGCCGAGGAAGCGTGGAACATCATCGCTGAATACTATCGCCTACCCAAATAGGCGGCTTTTGGCCCGCCCTGCTTCTTCTTTCGAATCGGGCGGTACTGACTTTTTGGTGTGGAAGTTGGGGCTGTCCGGTAATTACCTGATGCCTTCGTATACACTTTCGCATAATATGCGCCCCCAGCGGGTGAGCCTGGCGACGGATGCGAAGGGGGGCTTCGGCTTCGTCGCCGTGCGGTGCCATCATTCAGGATGACACTGCCGAGCGGGGCTGCCATTGGCGGCTCCGTTCCCCGCGAACCAACTCCCGGGGGGGAGAGGGGGCGGCGCCTCGGTTTGGCGGCCACGATTGCCGCAGGATCGAGGCGCCGGGGCACCCTGCGTGCCTTCCGCATTTTCGTTTCCCAACTTTCTTTCGACGCATCTCGGACCGGTGGCCCGCGCGGGCGTGTCTTGCGCATCGGTTGAAATGCGTTTCGTGCGTGGCTCCGTTCCCGGTGCGGTGCCTTTTCGCATGGCGCGCAGGGGCGTATGATGGTCGGCATGACAGAGCGGGAGGCTCATCATGACCACCAACATCATGGCCGTCATCGCCGCCATGGCCGAAGTGGCGACAGCCGCTCCTCCGGTCGAAGGCTCGTTGTCCAAACCGCGTCAGCCGGTGATCACGCTGTCGCGCGACTACGGTTCGGGCGGCGACGTCATCGCCACCCGGCTGTCCCAGCGTCTGGGCGTGCCCCTGTATGACGAGCAATTGCTGCAAGAGATCGCCCGTCGTCTCGACGACGATCCCGCCATCGTCCAGATGCTTGA
>JAFAAW010000035.1 GCA_023426365.1 Pseudomonadota bacterium | reverse complement strand
GCGTCGCCGTCCATGCCGGCGCCAGCGTCGAGACGCTGGAGGCCCTGATCGCGCGCGCCGACAAGGCCATGTACGAGGTCAAGCGCGACGGCAAGGGCGATTGGCGGCTGGCGCCGCCGCCGGGGGGGTGACGGCATGGTGGTGGGGCTGCTCAGGCGCCTGATGGGGGGCGGACGCAAGATCGGCTATGAGCAGGCGCGCGAACTGGCCGCCGCCGGCGACGCCGCCGTGCGCGCCGAGCTGGCGGGCCGTCCCGACGTGCAGCCGGAAATCCTTTATTACCTTGCCGAGGATGCCATCCCCGAGGTGCGCCGCCGCGTCGCCGGCAACACCCAGGCGCCGCCCCAGGCCAACCTGCTGCTGGCGGGCGACGGCGACGACGGCGTGCGCAGCGACCTGGCCGCCAAGATCGTGCGGCTGGCGCCCGGCCTGTCGGCCAACGAACAGGACCGGCTGCGCCGCCTGACCTACGAGACCCTGGAAATCCTGGCGCGCGACCAGATCGTCAGGGTGCGCGAGATCGTGTCCGACGCCCTCAAGGACGTGGTGGACGCCCCGCCCGAGGTCATCCGCCGGCTGGCCCGCGATGCCGAGATCGCGGTGGCCGCCCCGGTGCTGCAATTCTCGCCGGTGCTGGCGGACGAGGATTTGCTGGAGATCATCGCCGCCGGTCCCGTCCCCGGCGCGCTGTCGGCCATCTCCAAGCGCGCCGAGGTCAAGGCGCGGGTGGCCGATGCCATCGCCGCCACCGACGACGTGGACGCCATCGCCACCCTGCTGGCCAATCCGTCGGCGCAGATCCGCGAGGAAACCCTGGACCGGCTGGTGGACCGCGCCGCCGACATCGAACGATGGCACCAGCCGCTGGTCGAGCGTCCGCATCTGTCGTCCAAGGCGGCGGGCAAGCTGGCGCGCTTCGTCGCCGCCAATCTGTTGCAGGGGCTGGCCGCGCGCCAGGACCTGGAGCCGGACGCGGCGGTGGCGGTGGCCGCCGTGGTGCGCAAGCGTCTGGACGAGCTGGAGGCCACCGGCCCGGCCAAGGCCGACGCCCGCAAGGCCGCCGACGAAACCGCCGCCCTGATGCGCGCCCAGCAATTGAAGGCCCAGGGCCGGCTGGACGAAAGCACCGTCGATGCGGCGCTGGCGGGCGGCGACCACGCCTTCGTCATCGCCGCGCTGGCGGTGCTGTCGGGGGTGTCGTTCGCCACCGTGCGCAAGACCGTGCACACCCAAAGCGCCAAGGGCATCGTCGCGGTGACGTGGAAGGCCGGCCTGTCGGTGGGATTGTGCGATCAGTTGCAGGTCAAGCTGCTGCACCTGCCGCCCAGCCGCCAGTTGCCCGCCCGCGGCGGCGTCTTTCCGCTGACCGCCGACGAGATGGACTGGCAACTGGAATTCCTCGGCGAATAGCAGGAGGCGGGTGGCGGCCGGCAAATAGCGGCGGCGGCTGGACGGACCGCGGCCCTATCGCGTTTCCGCCACCTGGGTGTCCTTGTCGGCCACGTTGAAAAAGACGTGGTGGCCGATGACGATGCGCTGGCCGTAGCGGCCGCGCGCCCAGGCGGGGCGCTCCTGGACGTGGTGGAAGTACAGCGCGCCGCCGGTGGGGTCGCGCTCGCCGGCGGCGGCGCGGCGGGCCACCGCCTGGGCCTGCTCCCAGGCGCCGGCATCGGTGGGCGTCTTGGGGCGGCCGTCGCAGGTCCAGCCGAACTGGCAGCCCTGATAGACCACCTTGCACACCGAGGCGGGAAAGCCGGGCGCGGCCACCCGGTTCAGGGTGACATGGGCGACCGCCGCCTGGCCGGCGAGCGGCTGGCCGCGCGATTCCCAATAGACGTTCAGCGCCAGGCAGGTGAAGTCCGCCGCCGACTGTTGGCGGGCCGGGGTGCTGGCCGCCGGCGGCGCCGGTGGTGGTGGCGGCGCGGCGCCGGCCGCCGGCTGGGGTGCCCACGCGTCGCCGGGCACCGCCATCAGGGCGGCCACGGCAAGGGGGACAAGGGGGGCGAGGCAGCGTCCATCCATGACTCCGATAGTGGAGATCGCGTTTGGCGATCACCATCAGCCGGAAGCCGAAACGCCCCCTCTCGGGCGGCTTAGCCCAATGGACTCAGTATCCGCAAAGGGTATGGGGGCCGATGTCCAGGTGCAGGTGATCCTGGTGGAAGCGGTCGTGGTTGGGGGTCAGCACCACGTTGAAGGTGTTGCACGACGCCTTGGCCACGTCCTTGAGAAAGGCCGCCTTGGCGCCGCCGGCGCGCCAGTCGCGCTTGACCGACACCATGGTGCCGTCCGCCAGCTCGAAGGCCATCAGGTCGATGGCCTGGCCCTTGGAATGCTCGGACAGGCGGCCGCCCCGGCTGCCGCCCAGGGCCGCGGCGGTGGCGGTGGAGTTGTTGCGGCGGATGCGGCAATCGTAGGTGCCGGCGTGGTGGATCTTCTTCAGGCTTTGGCCGAAACGCTGCTGGGCCAGCGGCTCCAGCACCTCGCGCTGATAACGGGCCAGCACCCGGGCCATGGGGCAACTGAGCACGCCGGGGCGGTTCCACGCCGATCCGGTGGCCGACACCTTGACCGCATTGGCGATGCCGCAGCCCTGGCCGGGATCGCCGAACGACGCCACCGGCTGGAAGCTGACGCCCAGGGTGGCGAGGTCCTGCAGGCAGGCGGTGTCGGGATCGACGATCTGCGGCGGCGGCGGTTGCGGCGCGACCACGCGCGGCGGCGGGCTTGAACAGGCGGCGACGCCCACCAGCATGGCGACGACCATCAGGTGACGGAAAAACACGGCCCTAGTCCCCCCTTTGGTGACCCTGGCCTCTAGCATTACCCCATCAGGCGCAAAAATGTCACGAAAAGATCAGAGGATTCGCAACGGGTTAGGGGTGGACGCTGAGGCGCCGTCTCAGAGGATCAGGCTGGCGGCCAGCACCACGCCGCCCACCAGCACCTGCCACAGGGCGAAGGGGGTGAAGCTGCGGCGTTCCACCCAGGCCAGCATCAGGGCGGCACTCGCCCAGGCGCAGACGCAGGCCAGCGCGGCGGCGATGCCCAGATCGGCCGACAGGATCAGCGTGGTGCGCTGCGACAATTCCCACAGCATGAAGCCGGCATGGCCGGCGATGGCCGGAATCGCCAGCAGCAGGGAAAAGCGCGCGGCGTCGCGGCGTTCAAAGCCCATCAGGCGGGCGGCGGTGATGGTGATGCCGGTGCGCGACACGCCGGGAATGGCCGCCGCCGCCTGCAACACGCCGATGGCCATGGCGCCGACCCAGCCCAGATGCTCGACCCGTCGCACGGTGACGCCCAGGCGGTCGGCCGCCCACAGGAACAGGCCGAACGCCACCATGGCCGAGGCCGCGACCATCAGGCCGCCGCCGCCGCCGCCCAGGCGGACGAAGGCCCAACTGATCGCCAGCGCCGGCACCGAGCCGGCCAGCACCTGCAACAGCAGGCGGCCGCCCGGGTCCATGCGGCCCTTGGCCAGCTTGACCACCGACCGGCCCATGGCGAACAGGTCGCGCCAGAAATAGAGCATCAGCGCGACCACGATGCCCAGTTCGGCGGCGACCGCCACCGCGGCGCGCCCGTCGGCGTCCGTGGCCAGGCGCCCGAACACGGCCAGATGGCCCGACGCGCCCACCGGCAAAACCTCGGCGATGCCCTTGATCAGGGCGACAAGCACAACATCAAGGAGTGTCACGGCCGCCTCATCCCCTAGCCTTGGGGGTATATACCATCGGGGCGGGAGGGGCGGAAAGCGCGGTATTAGTCGCAAATCGGACCTAATGACCGTGACATCCTCGCGGCATGTTCATCATGCAGGGCTGCCCATGCAGAAATAAGGTCAGTGAAATTGACCTTCCTTGCATTTTTTTCTGGTTTCGCGACCATCTTGTGCCGTACAACAAGCTTCGGTTTATCACGCCCTGAAATCAGGGCCCGTTGCAGGAACCGCGTTCATGACCCGCAAGATGCTCCAGTTCATCCGGCTTCATCAGCAGGCGCCCGACAAGCGCGCCGCGGCGGAACGGGCCAAGGATTTCGACGAGATCAGCCTGGCCTTCGACGAGGAGCGGGCCGGCAATCAGGCGTCGCGCTGCGAACAGTGCGGCATCCCGTTCTGTCAGATCGCCTGTCCGGTGGCCAACAACATCCCCGACTGGCTGATGCTGACCGCGCAGGGCCGCATGGAGGAGGCGTACGCCGCCTCCAGCGCCACCAACACCTTCCCGGAAATCTGCGGCCGCATCTGTCCCCAGGACCGTCTGTGCGAAGGCAATTGCGTGCTGGAGCAATCCACCCACGGCAGCGTCACCATCGGCGCGGTGGAAAAGCACATTACCGAGACCGCTTTCGCCAACGGCTGGGTCAAGGCGCCCAAGCCGCGCCACGAGCTGTCGCAGTCGGTGGGTATCATCGGCGGCGGTCCCGGCGGTCTGGCGGCGGCCGACATGCTGCGCCGCATGGGCTATCAGGTCACCGTCTATGACCGCCACGACCGCATGGGCGGCTTGCTGATCTACGGCATCCCCGGCTTCAAGCTGGAAAAGACCGTGGTCGAGCGCCGCACCCAGTTGCTGGCCGAAGGCGGCGTGGTGTTCAAGACCGGCGTGGAAATCGGCCGCGACATCACCTTCGCCGAGCTGCGCGCCCGCCACGACGCCGTGCTGATCGCCACCGGCGTCTACAAGGCGCGCGAGCTGGGCGTGCCCGGCGACACCCTGGGCGGCGTGCATGCCGCGCTCGATTACCTGAT
>JAFAAW010000080.1 GCA_023426365.1 Pseudomonadota bacterium | reverse complement strand
CGGCCACACCGCTCCCCGGCAGTGGCGGGGCGACGCCGGCCGCCGCCGCGCCACCGGCGACGCCCGGCCTGCCCCAGGTGCCGGCGGGACAGCTTTTCCCGCCCGGGGGCGAGGCCGCCGTGGTCCGCCTGCCGGCCACCGTCGCCGCCCATCCGCCCGGCGGCAACACGCTGATGCAGACCCCCATCGGCACCCTGTCCATTTCCGCCCACACCGACCTGCCCGAGGGCGCCCTGGTGACGCTCGAGGTGGTGGGCAAGCCGGTGCCGCCGCCCGCCACGGCGGCCCTGCCGCCCCGCGCCGAGGGCCTGTCGTCCCAGGGCTGGCCGGCCTTGTCGCAGGCGGTCGAGGTGCTGACCACCGCCAACCAGCCGCAGGCGCTGGAACAATTGCTGCGCGCCATCCCGCAGGCGGACGGGCGGCTGGCCGCCAGCATGGTCGCCTTCAGCGGCGCACTGCGCGGCGGCGACGGCAAGGGGGCGCTGTCGGAAACCAGCCTGCGCGGCATCGAAAAGGCCGGGCGCAAGGACGTGGCCGCCCGCCTGAGGAGCGATCTGGAGGCGTTGGGCGAGGAATCCGGGCGGCCGGTCGGCAACGGCGACTGGCGCGTCTATACCATGCCGTTCCTGCACGGCGGCACCATCGAGCCGGTGCGCCTGTTCGTCCGCCACGTGGGCGACGACGAGGAAGGCAGCCGCCGCGCCGGCGCCAAGGGCAACGACCACCGCTTCGTGGTGGACCTGAACCTGAGCCGATTGGGGCGCCTGCAAATGGACGGCCTGATCCGGCGCGAGGACAAGCTGTTCGACCTGATCATCCGCACCGATGCGGCGCTTGGCGCCGACATCCGCCGCGACATCCTGGGCATCTTCACCAATGCCAGCGAGCTGGTGGGCACCAAGGGCACCGTGTCGTTCCAGGCCGGCGGCCGCTGGATCGAGTTTCCCCCCGCGCCCCCGGCGCCCACCCGCATCGAGGTCTGAGGCGCGCCCAAGCACCGCCGCGGGCGGGAACGTCGAAGCGGAGGGCGGTGCCCTATGGCCCCGGATCGCTGCGTTCGATGAAGCGGCGCATGGCCGCCGGCACCCGGTGCTTGATGCCGTTCAGACCGCGCGACATGGGCGGCACCGCGCGGCGCAGCGCCTTGATGCCACGGCGTGCGACCTTGGAGCCGCGCGCGGTGAAATAAAGACCCATGGCGAACAGCACGAAGCCGATGGGCAGCGGCGACGGCACCGAGACGATGCCCGCCACCATGCAGGTGCATCCCACCCCCACCAGGACGGTGCGCTTGGCCGTCAGCAGCGTGCGCCGGCGCAATCGCCGGCGCAGGCGCGGATGCCAATGGCTGTGGGGATAGGTCCGGCGGTCGCTCATGGGGGCCTCGGGCCATCGAAAGGAGCGCCACTGTGCGATGGACGCGCGCCGGCTGGCAAGCCTCATGACCGCTTTCGGCGCCAATGCAGCGTTTTATGAACCCAGCGTTCGGATTGGTGGCGAGCTTTGTCGAACACATGGGCGAAACGGGGAAAGCGGCGGCGCAACCACAGAAGCAGGCGATGCGCCCAAACTTGTTCCGTTGCCAGAATGGCCAGGCCGATGGCCAGGAACAACACGCCCTGCAACACCGGCAGGAACAGGCCCAGCACGCCCAGGACCAGAAACGCCCAGCCCAGCACCAGCTTGCCCAGCCGCAGCGCGCGCGCCTTCATGGCCGCACCTCGACCATCACGGCGCGGCTGACCGTGGGGCGGCCCGCGCGTGCCCAGCTCATGGTGGCGGCGTAGCGGCCGGGCTTCCACCCGCCCTGGGGACGGTTCTTGCCCATGGCCGACAGCCGCCACGCCTGATTGCCGTCCACCACCACCGTCTTGTCCAGCAGCAGGCTGCCGTCCGGCCCGGTCATGCGGACCCGCAGGCGGTCGCCCTTGGCGGCCCCGAACAGGGTGCCCCACACCACCAGGGCGGGGGCGTTGGGCGGCAGGCGCTCGACGCCGCTGGCCCGTTCCTTCACCTCCACCCCCTTGGGGATATGGTCGGCGAAGCCGGCGCCATAGAACGCGCCCGCCTGATAGCCCAGCGGCACCGCCCATAGCGGGGCGCCGGCGCGGCCGCAGCCGGCCTTCAGGTCGCCACCGGTGAACGGGTCCATGGGGTCGCCGTCCTTCGATCCGGGGGCAAAATGAAGAACCCCCATATGCGCATGGGGAAAATCGGTCATGCCCGAGGTGCCCACCAGTCCGATGGGCTGGCCGGCCCGCACCTGTTCGCCCATGCGGACGCGGACCGACCCCTTGCGCATGTGGCAGTAATCGGTGACCCAGCCGTCGCCGTGATCGATGACGACCCGGTTGCCGCACTGGCGCCGGGCCTGCACGATCTCCTTCTTGCGGCCGGCCAGCCACGCCCCGTCCTCGACCCCGTCGCGCACCGCCACCACCGTGCCGGGGGCGGCGGCCAGCACGGCGACGCCGCGCCGCATGGCGGTCAGATCGCGCACGGCGAAGTCGGTGCCCGCATGGCCGTCATAGGTCCGCGGCCGGCAGACGTGGTCGCGGGCGCCCGGGCCTGGATCGGTATCGGGATAATTCATCACCCAGCACGATTCGCCCAGCCGGCAATCGATGGGCAGCCCCAGGCGCGGCGCCTCGGCCACGGCCGGCGCGGCGGCAAGCACAAACAGCGGAACCAGGATCGCGCGCATGGGCATAATGTAGCCCAGCGGGCGGCAAAAAACCCTCTCCCGCAAGCGGGAGAGGGTTCGGCACCTCGTTCCACATCCGACTCTCCCCCGCCCGCGCACAGGACGGGGAAGACGCCGCAGCGGCGATCACACGTGCAGCGCGCGGCCCAGCACGGCCAGGCAGGCTTCCTTGACCGCCTCGCCCAGGCCGGGGTGGGAATGGCAGGTGCGGGCCACGTCTTCCGACGCGGCGCCGAACTCGATGGCCATCACCAGCTCGGCCAGCAGGTCGCCGGCATTGGCGCCGACGATGTGGGCGCCCAGCACGCGGTCGGTGGCGGCGCAGGCCAGCACCTTGACGAAGCCTTCGGTCTCGTTCATCGAGCGCGCGCGGCCATTGGCCGAGAACGGGAACTTGCCGGCCTTGTAGGCGACGCCTTCGGCCTTGAGCTGCTCCTCGGTCTTGCCGACGCTGGCCACTTCCGGCCAGGTGTAGACCACCGCCGGGATGGCGTCGTAGTTCACGTGGCCGTGCTGGCCGGCCAGCATCTCGGCCAGGGCCACGCCCTCTTCCTCGGCCTTGTGGGCCAGCATGGCGCCGCCGATCACGTCACCGATGGCATAGATGCCGGGGACCGCGGTCTGGTAATGGGCGTTCACCGGGATGAAGCCGCGGGCGTCGGTGGCGATGCCCACGTTCTCCAGGCCCAGGCCCTCGGTGTAGGGCTTGCGGCCGATGGCGACCAGAACCACGTCGGCCTTGATTTCCTCGGCGGCGCCGCCGGCGGCCGGCTCGACGGTCAGGATGGCGTGCTTGCCTTCCTTCTTGGCCTTGGTGACCTTGGTGCCCAGCTTGAAGGTGAAGCCCTGCTTGGCCAGGATCTTCTGCATGGACTTGGACACCTCGCCGTCATTGGTCGGCAGGATGCGGTCCAGGAATTCCACCACGGTGACCTCGGCGCCCAGGCGGCGCCACACGGTGCCCAGTTCCAGGCCGATCACGCCGCCGCCGATGACGACCATGGACTTGGGCGTCTTCTTGAGCGCCAGCGCGCCGGTGGAGGAGACGATCACCTCCTCGTCGATCTCGACGCCCGGCAGGGGCGTGACGTCGGAGCCGGTGGCGATGATGATCGCCTTGGCGGTCACCTGGCTCTCGGCGCCGTCCTTGGCGGTCACCTTGATCTGGCCGGGGGCGGCGATGGTGCCGGCGCCGACGATGTAGGTCACCTTGTTCTTCTTGAACAGGAACTCGATGCCCTTGGTGTTGTCCGAGACCACCTTTTCCTTGTGGCCCTGCATGACGCCCACGTCCATCTCGACCTTGCCGACCTTGACGCCGAAGGCGGCGTATTCATGGGCCGCGGCTTCAAAGGCGTGGGACGCCGACAGCAGCGCCTTGGACGGGATGCAGCCGACGTTCAGGCAGGTGCCGCCCAGCGCGCCGCGCTTCTCGATGCAGGCGGTCTTGAGGCCCAACTGGGCGGCGCGGATGGCGGCCACATAGCCGCCCGGGCCACCGCCGATGACAACGACGTCGAAAGAATTGTCAGACATGGTCTAGCGCCTTCTTGGAACGAGCTTGTTTATTCATGACGAAGGCACGAAGGACACGAAGGAAAGGGAAGATGTGTTCCTTCCTGTTCCCTCGCGCCTTCGTGCCTTCGCGGTTAGCGACCCTTGGGTCCGATTACATTTCCAGCAGGATGCGCTGCGGATCCTCGATGCACTCCTTGACCCGCACCAGGAACGACACCGCCTCGCGGCCGTCGATGATGCGGTGGTCGTAGGAGAGCGCCAGATACATCATCGGGCGGGCCTCGATCTTGCCGTCGGGCATCACCATCGGACGCTGCTGGACCTTGTGCATGCCCAGGATGCCCGATTGCGGGGTGTTGAGGATCGGGGTGCTCATCAGCGAGCCGTACACGCCGCCGTTCGAGATGGTGAAGGTGCCGCCCGACAGGTCTTCCATGCTGAGCTTGCCGTCGCGGGCCTTCCGGCCCAGGCCGGCGATGGCCTTTTCCACGTCGGCGAAGCTGAGCTGGTCGGCGTTGCGCACCACCGGCACCACCAGACCCGACGGAGTGCCCACGGCCACGCCGATGTCATAGTAGTTCTTGTAGACCAGATCCTCGCCGTCGATCTCGGCGTTGACCGCCGGCCAATCCTTCAGCGCGGCGATGCAGGCCTTCACGAAGAAGGACATGAAGCCCAGCTTGGTGCCGTGCCTCTTCTCGAACTGGTCCTTGTACTGGTTGCGCAGCGCGAACAGCGCGGTCATGTCCACCTCGTTGAAGGTGGTCAGCATGGCCGCCGTGTTTTGCGCTTCCTTCAGGCGGTTGGCGATGGTCTTGCGCAGACGGGTCATGCGCACACGCTCTTCCAGCGCGGCCTTGGCGCGCGGACCGCTGGGGGCGGCCGGAGCCGGGGCGGCCGGCTTGGAAATGGCGTCCAGCACGTCGCCCTTGGTGACGCGGCCACCCTTGCCCGAACCGGCCAGCGCGCCGGTGTCGATGCCCGCTTCCGAGGCCAGCTTGGCGGCCGACGGGAAGGCCGGGGCGGCGGCGGCCGGAGCCGGAGCGGCGGCCGGAGCCGGGGCAGCGGCCGGGGCCGGGGCCGGAGCGGCGGCCTTGGCGGCCGGGGCGGCGGCACCGGTGCCGGCACCGATCACGCCCAGTTCGGCGCCGATCTCGACGGTGGCGCCGACCTGCACCAGGATTTCGGTCAGCACGCCGGCGGCCGGGGCGGGCACCTCGGCGGTCACCTTGTCGGTTTCCAGCTCGACGATCGGCTCGTCGGCCTTCACCGCGTCGCCCACGTTCTTCAGCCACTTGGCGACAGTGGCTTCGGTGATGGATTCGCCCAGGGTGGGCACCGTGATCTTGGTCGTCATTTTATGGCGTTCCCTTTTTTCTATCCTAGGCGGTCAGTCGGCTGAGCTTGGAAGCCCGGCGGAACGGCTGCGGCAGCTTGGCGATGTCGCCCGACAGGGCCATGTCCACGATCCACGCCTGCTCGGCGTTGTGGGTCTTGTACAGGCCGGTGGCCGGCGACGCCGCGGCGCCACGGCCGCAATAGGCGGCGCGCTTGGCCTTGATGTCCAGCTCCTCGCACAGGAACTCGATGCGGCGATCGACGAAGGTCCACGGACCCATGTTGGCCGGCTCCTCCTGCACCCAGACCAGCTCGGCCTCGGGGTAGCGGGCCAACTGATGCTTGATGGCATCCTTCGGCCAGGGATAGAGCTGCTCGATGCGGACGATGGCGACGTCGTCGAGGCCGCGCTTCTGGCGCTCCTCGAACAGGTCGTAATAGACCTTGCCCGAGCACAGCAGGACGCGGCGGATCTTGGCGTCGGCCACCAGGCGCTCGGTCTCCGGCAGCACGCGGTAGAAGCGGGTGCCGGTGGCGAAATCCTCGAGCCTGCTGACGCAGAGCTTGTGACGCAGCAGCGACTTCGGCTCCATCACGATCAGCGGCTTGCGGAAGTTGCGGTGGATCTGGCGGCGCAGCGCGTGGAAGAAGTTGGCCGGGGTGGTGCAGTTCACCACCGACCAATTGTCTTCCGCCGACAATTGCAGGTAACGCTCCCAGCGGGCCGAGGAGTGCTCGGGACCCTGGCCCTCATAGCCGTGCGGCAGCAGCATCACCAGACCCGACATGCGCAGCCACTTGGACTCGCCCGAGTTGATGAACTGGTCGATGATCACCTGGGCGCCGTTGGCGAAGTCGCCGAACTGGGCTTCCCACAGGGTCAGGCCGTTGGGGGTGGTCAGCGAGAAGCCGTATTCGAAGCCCAGCACCGCCTCTTCCGACAGCGGGCTGTCCAGCACCTCGAAATAGGCCTGCTTGCCGGGACGGATGTGGTTCAGCGGCTCGAAGCGGCTCTCGTTCTCCTGGTCGGTCAGGCGGGCGTGGCGCTGCGAGAAGGTGCCGCGGCCGCAATCCTGACCCGACAGGCGGACCGGGTGGTCCTCGATGAGCAGGGTGCCGAAGGCCAGGGCCTCGGCGGTCGCCCAGTCGATGCCGGCGCCCGAATCCATCATCTCCTTCTTGGCCTGGAGCTGACGGGCGATCTTGCGGTTCAGGTTGAAGTCGGCGGGAACCTCGGCGAGCTTGTTGCCGACCTCCTTGAGCACGTCGATGGCGACGCCGGTCTTTTCCTCGCGGAACTCCTCCTCGTCGGCCAGTTGCACGATGCCCAGCCACTTGCCCTCAAGCCAGTCGGCCTTGTTGGGCTTGAAGCTCTTGGCGGCCTCGAACTCCTGCTCCAGGTGCTCCTGGAAGGCGGTGACGATGCCGTTCGCCTCGTCCTCGGTCAGCGTCCCCTCGGCCACCAGTTGGCGGGCGTAAAGGGTGCGCGTGGTCGGATGGCTGGCGATCTTGCGATACATCAGCGGCTGGGTGAACGCCGGCTCGTCCGATTCGTTGTGGCCGTGGCGGCGATAGCAGATCATGTCGATCACCACGTCCGAACCGAATTCCTGGCGGAACTCGGTGGCGATGCGGGCCACATGCACCACCGATTCCGGGTCGTCGGCATTGACGTGGAACACCGGGGCGGGGATGCCCTTGGCGATGTCCGACGAATACGGACCCGAACGGGAGTATTGCGGGCTGGTGGTGAAACCGATCTGGTTGTTGATAATGATGTGCACGGTGCCGCCGGTGCAGTAGCCCTGCAACTGCGACAGCAGCATGGTCTCGGGCACCACGCCCTGGCCGGCGAAGGCGGCGTCGCCGTGCAGCAGGATGCCCATCACCTTCTTGCGCTCGGTGTCGTTCAACTGGGTCTGCTTGGCGCGGACCTTGCCGACCACCACCGGATCGACCACTTCCAGGTGGGACGGGTTGGGCATCAGCGACAGATGGACGACGTTGCCGTCGAAATCGCGCTCGGCCGAGGTGCCCAGGTGGTACTTCACGTCGCCCGAGCCCTGGACGTCCGACGGATTGGCCGGATTGCCCTGGAACTCCGAGAAGATGGCCCGATAGGGCTTCTTCATGAAGTTGGCCAGCACGTTCAGGCGGCCGCGGTGGGCCATGCCCAGCACCACGTCGGAAACGCCCAACTGGCCGCCGCGCTTGAGAATCTGCTCGAGCGCCGGGATCACCGACTCGCCGCCCTCAAGGCCGAAGCGCTTGGTGCCGGTGTACTTGAGCTGCAGGAAGCGCTCGAAGCCCTCGGCCTCGGTCAGGCGCTCCAGGATGGCGCGCTTGCCCTTGGGGGTGAAATCGGTGTGATTGCGCACGCTTTCGATGCGCTTCTGGATCCAGGCCTTCTGGTCGGGGTCCTGGATGTGCATGAACTCGACGCCGATCTTGCCGCAATAGGTGGCGCGAACCACCTGGATGATCTGGCGGAGCGTCGCGGTCTCGAGGCCGAGAACGTTGTCGATGAAGATGGGACGATCGAGATCGGCCTCGGCGAAGCCGTAGGTGCGATAGTCCAGTTCGGGATGCGGCTCGCGCTTGGTCAGCCCCAGCGGATCCAGGTCGGCCTCCAGATGGCCGCGCACGCGATAGGCGCGGATCAGCATCAGGGCGCGGATGGAATCCATCACCGCCTGACGCTGGGCGGCCGGGTCGGCGGCCGGCGCGGCGGCAGCGGCCTTGCCGCCCTTGGCGGCGGCTTCCTTCGCCTTCTTGGCGGCGGCGGCAGCTTCTTCGGGGTCGATGGCGCCGACGATGCGGACGTCGCGCTGGGCCCATTCGGTGCCCTTGAAGTCGCGGGCGATGGCCGCGCCTTCATCCTTCAGCTCCTGGAAAAAACGAATCCAGGACGGATCGACCGAGGAGGGATCCTCGACGTAGCGAGCGTAAAGCTCGGCAATGAACACGGCGTTGCCGCCGGTCAGGAAGGACGTTTCGTCGAATTGCTTCGTCATCGTCGGGGGCTGACACGGGGGTGACCCCGCATCCCTTTCCTTCTTATGGGACGATGGCGGCGCCGCCGGGCGCCCCCCCCAGCGGCGCAATCAGATTGCTAAAAGCGGCCCGGTGCTCCGGCGGGTGCGCCGGGCCGCGATAGTCGGGCTTAGCCCTTGAGCAGCTTCAACATGGTCGACCCCAGCGAAGCCGGGCTGTCGGCCACGGCGATGCCGGCCGAACGCATGGCTTCGATCTTGAAGTCGGCGGTGTCGTTGCCACCCGAGATCACCGCGCCGGCATGGCCCATGCGGCGGCCGGGCGGAGCGGTACGGCCGGCGATGAAGCCGACGGTCGGCTTCTTCACCTTGGACGACTTCAGCAGCTCGGCGCCCTGGACCTCGGCGTCGCCGCCGATTTCGCCGATCATGATGATGGCTTCGGTCTCGGGGTCGTCGAGGAACATCTGGAGCGAATCGACGAAGTTGGTGCCGTTGATCGGGTCACCGCCGATGCCGATGCAGGTGGTCTGGCCCAGGCCGGCGGCGGTGGTCTGCGCCACCGCTTCGTAGGTCAGGGTGCCCGAACGGGACACGATGCCGACCTTGCCGCGCTGGTGAATGTGACCGGGCATGATGCCGATCTTGCACTCGCCGGGGGTGATGACGCCCGGGCAGTTCGGGCCGATCAGGCGGGTCTTGGAGCCCTGCAGGGCGCGCTTGACGGCCAGCATGTCGGCCACCGGGATACCCTCGGTGATGCAGACGGCCAGCTCGATCTCGGCGTCGATGGCTTCCAGGATGGCGTCGGCGGCGAACGGCGGCGGCACGTAGATCACGGACGCGTTGCAGCCGGTCTTGGCCTTGGCCTCGGCGACGGTGTTGAACACCGGCAGATCCAGGTGCTTGGTGCCGCCCTTACCGGGGGTGACGCCGCCCACCATCTTGGTGCCGTAGGCAATGGCCTGTTCGGAGTGGAAGGTGCCCTGGGCGCCGGTGAAGCCCTGGCAGATCACCTTCGTGTTGGAATTGACGAGAACGGCCATTTATGCAGCCTCCTTCACGGCCTTCACCACCTTCTCGGCGGCATCCGCCAGATTGTCGGCGGCAATGATGGGCAGGCCCGACTGAGCCATGATCTTCTTGCCCAGCTCGACGTTGGTGCCTTCCAGGCGAACCACGAGCGGGACGTTCAGCGACACTTCGCGGGCGGCGGCGACAACGCCTTCGGCGATGACGTCGCAGCGCATGATGCCGCCGAAGATGTTGACCAGGATGCCTTCCACATTCGGGTCGGACAGGATCAGCTTGAACGCGGTGGTCACGCGCTCCTTGGTGGCGCCGCCGCCGACATCGAGGAAGTTGGCCGGCTCGCCGCCGTACAGCTTGATGATGTCCATGGTGGCCATGGCCAGGCCGGCGCCGTTGACCATGCAGCCGATGGAGCCGTCCAGCTTGATGTAGTTGAGCGAGTGGCGGGCGGCCTCAAGCTCGGCCGGGTCCTCTTCGGACTCGTCGCGCAGCTCTTCGATGTCCTTGTGACGGAACAGCGCGTTGTCGTCGAAGTTCACCTTGGCGTCCAGCGCGATCAGCTGATCGTCGCCGGTGACCACCAGCGGATTGATCTCGACCACCGACATGTCCAGGTCCATGAACGCCTTGTACAGCGCGCCCATGAACTTGACGGCGGTGTTGACCTGCTTGCCCTCGAGGCCCAGGCCGAACGCGACCTGGCGGCCGTGGTACTGCTGGAAGCCCTCGACCGGGTCGATGGCGACCTTGATGATCTTCTCGGGGTGCGAGTGGGCGACCTCTTCGATCTCCATGCCGCCCTCGGTCGAGGCGACGATGGTGACCTTGGAGGAGGCGCGGTCGATCAGCAGCGACAGATACAGTTCGCGACGGATGTCGCAGCCCTGCTCGATGTAGACGCGCTTCACTTCCTTGCCGGCCGGGCCGGTCTGGGCGGTGACCAGCACCTGGCCCAGCATCTGGTTGGCGTTCTCGGCAACCTCGTCAGCGGACTTGACGACGCGGACGCCGCCCTTGCCGTTGGGGTCGTTCTTGAACTTGCCCTTGCCACGGCCGCCGGCGTGGATCTGCGACTTGACGACCCACACCGGACCGCCGAGTTCCTTGGCCACCTGGGTGGCCTCGGCCGGAGTGTAGGCCACGCCGCCCTTGAGCACGGCGACGCCGTACTTGGCCAAGAGCTGCTTGGCTTGATACTCGTGAATATTCATTCTTGGACTCCCCCTGGAGTTTATTACATCAGGCCCTTGGCGACCTTGACCAGACCACGGACAGCGTCGGCGGACTTGTTGAAGGCGACCTGCTCGTCGGCCGACAGCTCGATCTCGACAATGCGCTCGACGCCGTTCTCGCCGATCACCACCGGCACGCCGACGAACACGTCGTCGGGCTGGCCGAAGGTGCCGCCCTTGACCAGGGTGGCGACGGGCATGACGCGCTTCTGGTCCTTGAGGTAGGCCTCGGCCATGGCGACGCCCGAGGCGGCCGGGGCGTAATAGGCCGAACCGGTCTTGAGCAGGTTGACGATCTCGGCGCCGCCGTCACGGGTGCGCTGAACGATCTGGTCGAGCTTTTCCTGGGTGGTCCAGCCCATCTTCACCAGGTCCGGCAGCGGAATGCCGGCGACGGTGGAGTAGCGCACCAGCGGCACCATGGTGTCGCCGTGGCCACCCAGCACGAAGGCGGTCACGTCCTCGACCGACACGTTGAATTCTTCGGCCAGGAAGTAGCGGAAGCGGGCCGAGTCCAGCACGCCGGCCATGCCGACGATCTTGTTGGCCGGAACGCCCGAATAGTGCTGCAGCGCCCAGACCATGACGTCGAGCGGATTGGTGATGCAGATCACGAAGGCGTCGGGGCAGTTGTTCTTGATGCCCTCGCCGACGGCGGCCATGACCTTCAGGTTGATGGCGACCAGGTCGTCACGGGACATGCCCGGCTTGCGCGGCACGCCGGCGGTGACGATGACCACGTCGGCGCCCTTGATGGCCGAGTAGTCGTTGGCGCCGGAATAGCGGGCATTCACACCCTCGACCGGGGTCGATTCGGCGATGTCCAGACCCTTGCCCTGCGGGATGCCTTCGGCGATGTCGAACAGCACCACATCGCCCAGCTCCTTCAAGCCGATGAGATGCGCGAGCGTGCCGCCGATGTTGCCCGAGCCAACGAGAGCGATCTTCTTGCGTGCCATTGAAATTCCCTCAGGTGGTGTTCGTTGTTCTGGTCGAACGGGTGGGCTGCGACACGTCGCAGCTTAGGCCATGGGGGGCCTTGGTAACGCGATTCGCGCCACAGAGCAAGGGGATTGGCATATGCCAAACGAACATTAGCACCGCCTGATTTTAACAATTTTTCCTTGGCTTGCGGGAAGCGGAAACCCCCTTCGAAGCTAACCCCTTGGACTCCTTCGAAAAGTCCCTACCCGGGAGGGGATTTGCCCCACCCCAGCGGGTGGTTGGGTCAGGGTAGGCGCCCTATTCGCACTTGCGGGGAAGCCGCGATCGCCACCGGGCATGCCCGGGCGCGCGCCGGCGCCTTGGCCAGCCCGCCACGCACCCGCGCCCATGAGCGCTCGACGACGGCCGGCCGGCGGCCGGCCGGCGGCCCGGGCGCTATGCAAAGGTGATACAGGAGTGAGGAAGGGGCGCCCCGAGGGCGCCGGCACCGGGCCGGGGCTGCCCCCGGCCTTTCGGTCAGTCCAGCCCGACCAGCGAGCGGGCGAAGGACTCCGCCTCGAACGGGCGCAGATCGGTGGCCTTCTCGCCCACGCCGATGGCGTGGACCGGCAGCTTGAACTTCTCGGCCAGGGCTACCAGCACGCCGCCGCGCGCGGTTCCGTCCAGCTTGGTCAGCACTAGCCCGGTGACGCCCACCATCTCGCGGAAGATGTCCACCTGCGAATGGGCGTTCTGGCCCACGGTGGCATCCAGCACCAGCAGCACGTCGTGGGGCGCGGTCTGGTCCTGCTTCTTGATGACGCGGACGATCTTTTCCAGCTCGGCCATCAGGTCCGACTTGTTCTGCAGGCGACCGGCGGTGTCGATGAACAACAGGTCGTCGCCGCGCTTCCTGGCCTCGGCCAGCGCGTCGAAGGCGAGGCCGGCGGCATCGGCGCCGGTGTCGCGCGCCACCACCGGACAGCCGGTGCGCTCGCCCCACACCTTGAGCTGCTCCACCGCCGCCGCGCGGAAGGTGTCACCGGCGGCAAGGCTGACCGTTCTTCCCTGGTCGCGGTAATGCTTGGCCAGCTTGCCTATGGTGGTGGTCTTGCCGGCGCCGTTGACGCCCACCACCAGCACCACATGCGGCTTGCGGCTGAAATCGGGGGCCAGCGGACGGGCCACGGGGGCCAGGATGTCGGTGATCTCCTCGGCCAGGGTCGCCTTGATCTCGGCCGAATCCACGTCCTGGCCGAAGCGGCTCTTGGCCAGCCGCTTGGTGACGCGGGCGGCGGTGGCGACGCCCAGATCGGCGGTGATCAGCAGTTCCTCCAGTTCCTCCAGCGCCTCGTCGTCGAGCTTGCGCTTGGTGAACAGGTCGCCGATGCCCTGGGTCAGCTTGGACGAGGATTTGGCAAGGCCGGATTTGAGGCGCGAGAACCAGCCCTGGCGGGTTTCCGCTTCCGGTTCGGTCACCGGGGCCGGGGCCGGTTCAGGCTCGGGCTGCGGCGCGGGTTCGGCGGGCGGTTCGGGTTCCGGCTGCGGCTGCGGTTCCGGCTCGGGTTCGGGGACGGCCGGCGGCTCGGGTTCTGGCTGGGGGTGCGCTTCGGCGGGGGTGGCCGGCGCTTCGTGCTCGGCGGGCGCGACGGGTTCGGGCGCCTTGTCCTCGCCCTTGCGCCCCAGCAGCCGCCCGAAAAAGCCCGTCTTGCTCATGCCCGTCTCCCCCGGCCGCTTTACAGCGGCTCTGCGTTCAGCTTGTTGTCGTCCGCCCCGACCACGCGGGCGCGCACGATGTTTCCGTCCGGCGCCGGCGCCGACAGCCGCACCGGCAGATAATGTTCGCAAAAGCCGGAATTGTCGCCTTCCACCAGCACCGACACCTCGCGCCCCACCCGGCCCGCGACGAAGGCGGCCATGGCGGCCTCGCCCTTGGCGCGCAGCCGGGCCGCGCGTTCCTTGACCACGTCGCCCGGCACGCGCGGCATGCGCGCCGCCGGCGTGCCCGGACGGGCGGAAAACGGAAAGACGTGCAGATGGGTCAGCCCGGCCTCGTCCACCAGATCCAGCGAGCGCTGGAACATGGCTTCGTCCTCGGTGGGGAAGCCCGCGATGATGTCCGCCCCCAGCGCCACGTCGCCGCGCAAGCTGCGCAGGCGCTCGGCCAGGGCGGTCACGTCGGCGCGCAGATGGCGGCGCTTCATGCGCTTGAGCACCATGTCGTCGCCCGCCTGCACCGACAGATGGAAATGCGGCATCAGCCGCGGCTCCTCGGCCACCAGCCGCAACAGATCGTCATCCACCTCGACCGGGTCCAGCGACGACAGCCGCAGCCTGGGCAACTCGGGCACCTGCGCCAGCAGGCGACGCGCCATCTGCCCCAAGGTGGGCGTGCCCGGCAGGTCGCCGCCATAGGCGGTGATATCCACGCCGGTGAACACCACCTCGGCGAAGCCCTGGGCCACCAGCGCGCGCACCTGATCGACGATGCGGCCCATGGGCACCGAGCGGTTGTTGCCGCGCCCGAACGGAATGATGCAGAAGGTGCAGCGGTGGTCGCACCCGGTCTGCACCTCGACGAAGGCGCGCGCCCGCCCCTCGAAGCCGCTGACCAGATGCTCGGCGGTTTCGCGCACCTGCATGATGTCGGTGACGACGATGCGCTCCTCGGGCGGGGCGGCGAAGATGTCGGGCTGCATCTTCTCGGCATTGCCCAGCACCTGATCCACCTCGGGCATAGCCGAGAACTTGGCCGGGTCCACCTGGGCGGCGCAGCCAGTCACCACGATGCGGGCGCCGGGGTTGTCGCGACGCAGCTTGCGGATGTTCTGGCGGGCCTGCCGCTCGGCCTCGGCGGTGACGGCGCAGGTGTTGACGATGATGGTCTCCACCCCCGTCTCCGCCGCCTTGGCGTGCTCGCGCATCACTTCGGATTCATAGGCGTTCAGGCGGCAGCCGAAGGTGACCACCTGGACCTTGTCGGTGGTCATGCTACGGCCCTCAGGCGCCGGGCGCCGTCTCCGACGGCGTGGCTGACGCGCGCATAAGCACGCGGGGCCTCAACGGCCCAATCCCTCGCTGCGCTCGCTCCGGTCATGACAGCAAACTCGGGTCCAGGGTTCCGCTGAACGCCAGCGCCACCGGCCCGGTCATCAGCACGTGGTCGTCGGCCAGCCATTCGATGAACAACGAACCGCCGTCCAGCACCACCTCGGCCTTGCGCGCGCACAGGCCGCGCCGCGCCGCCGCCACCAGGGTGGCGCAGGCGCCGGTGCCGCAAGCCTGGGTGATGCCGGCGCCGCGTTCCCACACCCGCATGCGCAGGCGTTCCGGCCCCAGCACCTGGACGATCTCGATATTGGCGCGTTCGGGGAACAGGGCGTGGTGCTCCAGCACCGGCCCCAGCGCCGCCAGATCGATGGCGGCCACGTCATCGACGAAGAACACCGCATGGGGATTGCCCATGCTGACGCCGACCGGATCGGCCAGCGGTCCGGCGCCAATGCCCAGATGCAGGGTGTCGCGCGCCTCGGCCAGCGGGATTTCGCGCCAGTCCAGGCGGGCGCGCCCCATGTCCACCGCCACCAGGCTGTCGCCCCGCGCCTCGGCATCCAACAGGCCGGCCTTGGTCTCGATCACCACCTTGTCGTCGCCGCTCTGACCCATCAGCAGCCACGCGACGCAACGGGTGGCGTTGCCGCAGGCGCCCGATTCGGAACCGTCGGGATTGTAGATGGTCATCCAGGCATCGCTGGTGCTCCCGCGCGCCGGCTCGATGACGATCAACTGGTCGCAGCCGACGCCGCGGTGGCGGTCGGCAACGGCGCGCACCGCCGCGGGCGAAAGGGCAAGGCCGGACGCGCGGGCGTCGAGAACGACGAAGTCGTTCCCCAGGCCGTGCATCTTCACGAAGTCATGGGCGCCGATGGTGGTCATAAGCGGGTTATATGGGCGGGAAGTGCCAGGAGTCCAGCGCCACACGCCGCCGCACGCGCCATTGTCCGGCCGCCATGGGGCGGGCGGTCAGAACAGGGCGTATTGGCCACGCCCGATCCTGGCGCGCAGCGCGCCGCGCGGCTTGCGGACCGGGGGCGCGTCGGCGGGCGGCACCGGACCCGTTTCCGCCTTGGCGATGCCCCGCTCGGCCAGTTGCGCCAGCAGGGACTGGTTGGCCTGGGCCAGGCGGCGGCTTTCGGCCTCTTGCACAGCGCGGCGGGTTTCCGCCTCGGACAGCCGGGCGATGGCAACCGACAGTTCCGCCTGCACCTCCTGCAAGGTGGTGCGCAGCGCCGCCTGGGCCGCCCGCTCGCCGGCCAGGGCCTGGGTCGCCGCCGCCAGCTCGGCGCGCAGCCGGATCACGTCGCTGGCGGCGCGGGCGGCTTCGAACATGCTGGTGGGCGCGCCGTCGATGCCGCGCCCCTGGCGCAGGCGCTCGTTCTCGCAGCGCAGGTGGCGCACCTCGTTGCGCAGGTCGAAGACGGCGTTTTCCAGCGCCTCGCGGCTGACGCCGTCATCTCCGCCCAAGTGGCGGGCCAGATCGACGAAATCGCTGCCGGCTTCCGCCAGCAGGCGGCGCGCGGTGCGCAGCGCGTGCAGCGCCTCGGCCTGGTTGTCCGAGGCGGCAAGTGCAAGAACCTTGGCGATCTTGGGCAGGTCCATGGGCCACATCACTCAGCGCGCAAACGGTGCATGCCGCCTGAATGTGAGTCAGGCGCGCGGGCGGTGCAACATAATTCGGTCGGTGGATCGCCGGGTCAGGTTTTCCCCGGGGTGCCGCCCGGCCGAAGGATGGCAATGGGGCCGGCCGATGGTGGCCGGCCCGCTTGGCGTCAGCCGTCGGCGTTGATGCGGGCGATGATGTCGTTGAGCGCGGTTTCCGCCTTGTCGTTGGCCACCTGGCAGGTGCCGGCCTTCTCGTGGCCGCCGCCGCCATATTCCAGGCACAGCGCCCCCACATTGGTCTTGGAGCTGCGGTCCAGGATCGAGCGGCCGATGGCGAAGACCGTGTTCTGCTTCTTGAGGCCCCACATGACGTGGATCGAGATGTTGCACTGCGGATGCAGCGCGTAAATCATGAAGCGGTTGCCGGCGTAGATGGTTTCCTCGTTGCGCAGGTCCAGCACCACCAAATTGCCGTGCACGGTCGAGCAGCGCTTGATCTGCTCCTTGGCGCGTTCCTCGTGGTCGAAATAGAGGTCGGTGCGTTCCCTGACGTCGGGCAGGTCGAGAATCTGCTCGATGCCGTGGTTTCGGCAGTAATCGATCAGATTCATCATCAACTGGTAGTTGGAGATGCGGAAATCGCGGAAGCGGCCCAGGCCGGTGCGCGCATCCATGATGTAGTTGAGCAGGGTCCAGCCGGTGGGCGAAAGGATGTCGTCAAGCGAGTAGCGGGCGGAATCGGCCTTGTCCACCTCTTCCATCATCTTGTCCCAGGCGGCCGGAAAGCGCACGGCACCGCCGTAATAATCATAGACTACCCGCGCCGCCGAGGGCGCATCCGCGTGGATGATGTGATTGTCTCTCTTGCCGACGCGGATGGTTTCCGACAGGTGATGGTCGAACGCCAGATGCACGCCATCCACATAGGGAAGGTTGGTGGTGATGTCGTCGGCCCCGATATCGATCAGGCCGTCCTGCATGTCCTTGGGGTGGACGAATTTGATCTCGTCGATGATGTCCAACTGCCGCAGCAGCACGGCGCACACCAGACCGTCGAAATCGCTGCGCGTCACCAGACGGAACTTCTTGGTCTCCGACATCTGATCCTCCTACCCTCCCAAACGGGATCGCAACATTATCCCCTGACGGGGACAGTGACAACGCCCGGTAAGCAAGCAATCGCCTTTCCCTTGCGTGTGGGCTGCGCTAAACAATGGGTTCACCGTGACGACAGAGTCCGACCATGCGCGTTGATCGCCCCCTGCTGCTGATCCTGGCCGCCCTGACCGCCGGCTGTGCCGATCCCGAACCGTTTGTGGACTGGGGCAACACCACCTCGCCCACGGTGGCCAAGCCGCTGGACCCGGTGGTGAGCGGCAAAGGCCTGGCCATCTGCTACAGCGACAAGACGCCCCGCGAGGAGGTGGACACGCTGGCGGGCGAGCGCTGCGCGGCGCACGGCCTGCAGGCCTTGAGGCTCAGCGATATACGCTATCAGTGCCGCGCCACCTCGCCGCACCGGGCGACCTTCCAATGCTACGATCCCGAGATGCGGACGGCCCAAGGGGGCTACGTCAACCCGTTCGACGAACAGGCGGTGCGGGAGTGGGAACGGCGGACCGGCAAGACCGCCAAGCCGCACAATTTCATGACCGGCCTGACCCCGGCGACCCGCCTGCCCACCGCGCCGGCCACCGCCGGCGAGGGCAGCGATGCGCCCGCCCCGGCCGCGCCCACGGGCGCCGAC